>NZ_JBHUEE010000003.1:98316-361371 GCF_042680605.1 Georgenia deserti | reverse complement strand
TGAGCCTGTTGGTGAGCCGGTTCCGGCGGAGACTGACGGCGATGGTGGGTTCACGGTTGACCTTCCGGTTCCGGAGGGTGCTGAGCCGGGTGACTTCACCGTCGTGGGTACGGATGACACCACTGGTGAGTCTGCTGAGGCTCCGCTGACTGTCACCGAGGGTGACGGCGGTCCGGGCCCGATTGACCCCTCGATCGAGGTTGACCCGTCGGAGGTTGCTCCGGGTGAGTCGACCGAAGTGACTGGTGAGGGTCTGACGCCGGACTCGACGGCGACCGTTGAGCTGGTCGACTCCGAGGGCAACCCGGTGGGTGAGCCGATCTCGGTGGAGACCGACGAGAACGGTGGCTTCGTGCAGGACCTTCCGGTTCCGGAGGGTGCTGAGCCGGGTGACTACACCGTGGTCGCCACGGATGACGAGTCGGGTGAGTCTGCTGAGGCTCCGCTGACTGTCACCGAGGGTGACGGTGGCCCGGCTCCGATCGACCCGTCGATCACGGTCGAGCCGAGCGAGGTCCTCGTCGGCCAGGAGGTCACGATCAGCGGTGAGGGGTACACCCCGAACTCGACCGTGACGCTTGAGGCCGTAGACGCCGAGGGCACCGTGGTCAACACCGGCGAGGCAGAGACCGACGACAACGGCGCCTTCACGCTTGAGGGCATCGTTCCCGAGGAGTTCACTCCGGGCGACTACACCGTGGTCGGCACGGACAACCCCTCGGGTGAGTCGGCCGAAGCACCGGTCACCGTGCTGGACGCTTCGGAAGGCCCGGTTGTCGGCGCTACGTCGCCCGTCCCGGCCGGGGGGACCACTGAGGTCACCTCGGGCGGCTGGCCGGCCGAGTACGGCGTCACCATCTCGCTGGTCGACGGCGACGGCAACGTCGTCGGCGAGCCGGTCGAGGTGACGACCGAGGGCAACGGCAACGTCCCGAGCGGCACCACGCTGGAGGTCCCGCAGGACGCCTCCGCCGGTGAGTACACCGTGCTCGCCAGTGGGGCCGACGGTGACGAGGCTTCGGCGGCGATCGAGGTGTACGCACCGCACATCTCCGCCACCTCGCCGGTGCCCGCCGACGGCGCGACCGAGGTCACCTCCGGTGGTTGGCTGCCGCAGACCGAGGTCACCGTGCGGTTCGGCAACCCGATCGGTGACCCGATCGAGGTCATCACCGACGCGAACGGTGAGTTCACCGTGACCGTTCCGGTGCCCGACGAGGCCGTCGTCGGTGAGACGTACGAACTCGACGCCACGGACGCCAACGGCGCCATGGCCTCGACTCCGGTCGAGGTTGTCGCCGCCCAGACGGGTGACGACCCCTCGATCATCGTCGAACCGGATGAGGTCGAGCCGGGTGGTTCCGTCGACGTGATCGGCGAGAACTTCCCACCGTCGACCGATGTCATCGTCGAGATCTCCGACGAGGACGGGCCTGTGTGCCCGCCCCTGGAGGTCACCACGGACGATGCGGGCGCCTTCCAGGTGACCCTGGAACTCTGTGAGGACGCTGGTCCTGGCGACTACACGGTCTCGGCGAACCCGGCCGACGGCAGCCCCGGCGCTTCCGCCGACCTCACCGTCACCGCTCCGGCGGGCGACGGTGACGGCGACGGATCCGGCGACGGGGACGGCGGCCAGGGATCCGGTGACGGCACCGGTTCCGGTCCGGGCAATCTGCCCGGCACTGGTTCCGACACCGCATTGCTCGTGCTGCTCGCAATGAGCGCACTGGCGGCCGGTGGCGTGCTGATCCGCACCACTCGGCTGCGGGGCGACCGCGGCTGACACCTGACGCCGTGGCCCCGGATCCCCCAGGCCGGGGCCACGGCTCAGCCCCGAGATGAACAACGACACGGCGGGGCCGCTCTCCCACGAGAGCGGCCCCGCCGTCGTCCCATCCCTGAATCCCACCACCTTCCCCGCAGAGACAATGGCCGGACCATGACGAGAATGCGCACCACGATTTTCGCCGCGGGCGTCCTCGCTCTGGCGGCCTGCACCAGCACGGCACCCGACGACGCCGATTCCGGCGCACCGGCCGGCGCTGACACGGCATCGCGGCGTCCCGAGTGCGACAGCGGCGAGCCACTCACCGAGACTCTGTCCAACGACGCGACCTGGTCCCTGTGCTGGAGCGTGGACCCGCAGCAGGGCCTCGTCCTGACGGACATCAACTACACACCGCCCGGTGCCGAGCCGATCCACATCGCGCACTCGATGGCCGTGGCACAGCTCGAGGTGCCCTACGACAGCGGTGAGCGCAACACCGAGGACATCACCGACGCCGGCTTCGGCGGTACGGCGATGCAGACGCTCACGGAGACCGAGTGCACCGGCGAGCTGGTGGCAGCGGCGATCCCCAACATCGGGGACGGCACTCACGGCAGCACACCCACGCGTGAGGTGCTCTGCTCCGAAGTGGCGGACGGAGGACTGGCGTACCGGCTCAACGAAGGCGGCGAGGTGTTCACCGACCGACGCACAGACTGGACGCTGACGACGATCTCGAAGGTCGGTTGGTACGAGTACCTCACCGTCTACACCTTCGGGCCCGACGGCTCCATCCGTCCCTCGCTCGGTGCCACCGGAGACCTCTCACCGGCCGACTACACCGACCCCGAGCACGGCTCTGCCGTCGGGCCCGGGCAGAGCGACCACGCCGCCAGCCACTCGCACAACGTCGTCTGGAGCATCCATTGGGCGCTGGACGGCGAGGGCGGCCTCGCTGTCGAGCAGTACGACGCCGACCCGACCGGTGAGACGGGCCCAGAAGCACCGATCCTCGAGGGCGCTCTCACCGAGATCCCCCGGCCCGCGATCGCGCAGTGGACCGATCGGCGCTGGTGGCGTGTGCTCAATCCATCTGTCCGCAACGCCGACGACCACCCGATCTCGTACCAGATCGACCTCGAGGGAACGGACAGCTTCACCTTCGCCCGCGACCAGGAGCACCACGGCCCGGACACTGGATACGACGTCGCCTTCACGAACCACGATCCGTGCGAGGTGTACGCCACCGGCAACCGGGGGCAGTGCGGCGCGGGAGTCCTCGACTACGTCGAGGACGGCGCCGACGAGCCGCTCGATGACGTCGTTTCCTGGGTCGCCGTCGGGTTCCACCACGTGCCCCGGGACGAAGACCAGTCCCCGATGGAGATGCACTGGCAAGGCTTCGGCCTCACCCCGCGAGATCTGACGGCCACCCGCCCGGACGCCCCGCAAGGACGCGAAGGCATCAACGGCCAGCCGGAGGACTCGCCGTACCTGAACAACTGAGTTACCTGGGCGACTGAGCTACGTGGACGACTGAGCTCCGCCGGACCTGCCGGACCCGTGCCGAACGGACGCATTTCGCCCGTACCTCACCGGTGGGGAGAGTAGAGGGGTGCAGGCGGAGGAGACCGATCGGGTGAGGCAGGAGAGTTCCGCCAGCAGGCACCTGGCATTCCTTTTCGTCTCGGCCTTCCTGGCCATCGGCAACTTCGCCGCGCTGATGTCTGTGGTGCCGCTGTGGGCCGCGCATGGGGGAGCCGGAAGTGGCGGCGTCGGGGCCACCACGGGCGTCACCCTCGGCGCGACCGTTCTCACCCAGCTCACGATGCCGTGGCTGTTCCGGTTGCTGACCCTGCGTCGCATGCTCGCCGTCGGCGCGTTCGTCCTCGCTCTGGCGACGCCTGCCTACGCGCTGACCGACGCCCTGGTTCCCGTTCTTGCCGTCTCCGCCGTGCGCGGCGCCGGGTTCGCCTGTGTCGTCGTCGCAGGTGTCGCGCTGGCCGCCGAGATCGCCCCGCCGGGACGTGTCGCCACCTCCGCCGGAATGTTCGGCGTGGCCGCCGGGCTGCCGAACGTCCTGCTCCTGCCCGCCGGCGTGTGGCTCGCACAGCAGTGGGGGTTCACGTCCTTGTTCCTCGCCGCGGCCGCCGTCGCGCTCGCGGCGGTGCCGCTCGCCCTGGCGCTGCCCGAGACCGGCGGCCACGCCACACGGCGGACGTTCGGGCACAGCCACCTCGATAGACGCCCACTGGCCGCCGCCGGCGTCTTCCTCACGACCACCGCGACCTTCGGGACGGTGGCGACATTCCTCCCCGTTGCCCTACCGGCGTCGCCGATCCCCTCGCTGGCGCTGCTCATCCTCTCGGCCGGCGCGGTGGTCACCAGGCTCGTTTCGGGCGCCGTCGCGGATCGGTATGGCTCCGGACGGCTCGTCGTGCCCTGTGCCGTGGTGTGCGGCCTCGGGGCGGCCGGCCTGGCCGCGACGATGGATGACGGCGGACCAGCGTTGGTCCTCGCGGCCGCGGTGTTCGGCCTCGGGCTCGGAGCCGTCCAGAACGATTCCTTCGTCGTCGTGCTCCAGCACTTCGGCCCGGGGCGGTCCGGTGCGGCGAGCACCATCTGGAACATCGCCTACGACGGCGGCATGGGACTTGGCCCGTTGGTCGTCGGTTTCGGTCTGGCGCTGACCGGCTACGCAGGCGTCTTCGTCGCTCTCGCGTTTGCGCTGATCGCAGCGGCGGCGGCCGGGCGGATGCTCGGGGGCCGGCGTATGGGGATGGCCGAGCACACCGGTTGACCCGCCGGCGCCGACCGGTAACTGCCGGTGGTCACAAATCGGCGACAACCTGACCGTTCCGGCACGGCGTACGGGCTCCGTCGCTAGGGTCGAAAACCAATGGTCAAATCCGCGAAAGGCCTGGATCAAAGGAGCCCCTCCCTCATGGTTCAATCAGCCGAACTCGCGCCCAGCGAGCCCTCCATTGCACGTCGCGGTCCGGGACGACCGCGGCATGCGGACACCGAGCCGCGTGCCTACCGCGCGGCTCTCGAATTGTTCGGCCGACGTGGTTGGGCGGGCCTGACGCTCGACGGCGTCGCCAGCCACGCCGGCATCGGCAAGTCCTCGATCTACCTGCGCTGGCGCGGCAAGCGTGAGCTCCTCCTCGAGGCCGTCCGTCACCTGCGCAGCCAGATGGACGTCCCTGACACGGACAGCCTGGACATTCGCGACTGCCTGGTCGCGCACGCCACCGCACGGGCGCGCCTCCTGCGCGGCGAGTACGGCCCCGCCGTCGTCAGCCTCTTCGCGGCGGTCGCCAGCGACCCGGAGGCCTTCGCCGAACTCTCCGATGAGGACGTGGTCCGTGGACTACGTGCCCTCGCCCCGCGTGTGGAGCAGGCAATCGCGGACGGCGAGCTTCGCACCGGCACGCCGGTCAGCGCGTTGCTCGACGCGATCGAGGGCGCCGTCCTCGTCCAGGCAGTGCTGGCGCCTGTCGGTGAGGCCGGTCAGCTCGAGGAGTACGTCGCCGGCCTCGTCGATCTGGAGCTGGACGGCGCGGCCGCCTGACCCACCTCCCGGCGCCTCGCGGCCGGTGTCCCGCTCGGCATCGCCCAGCAAGGCCTAGTCTCGGAGCGTGCGAGAAGCTTTCGGCGCGACCTTCGACGTCCCGGACGGGTACCTGAACACCCCGAGTATCGGGGCGCCACCGACCACGGTGGCCGCCGCCGTCGAGGACACGCTCGTGCGATGGCGCCGTGGCCTGGACACCCCGGCGGACTTCGACGGTGCGGTGCACGCCGCCCGTGTCGGTTTCGCCCAACTCGTCGGTGTGCCGGCGGACCGGGTCGCGATCGGCGCGAGTGCGTCTCAGGTGGTCTCCATGGTCGCGGCCGGCTTGCCGGAAGGCGCCCGCGTCCTGACCGCCGAGCGCGAGTTCACGTCGGTGACCTTCCCGTTCGCCGCCCGTCCCGGCGTGAGCGTGGACGAGGTGCCGCTCAGCGAGCTGCCCGGCGTGCTCACCGGGTACGACCTGGTGGCCGTCAGTGTGGCCCAGTCCGCCGACGGGGCACTGGTCGACCTCGATGCGTTGCGCGAAGCCGCGGAGCGGGTGGACGTCCCGGTCCTGCTCGACGTCACCCAGGCCGCCGGTTGGATCCCCCTGGACCTCGCGTGGGCGGACTGGGTCGCCTGTGCCGGCTACAAGTGGCTGCTCGCACCGCGCGGCGTGGCCTGGCTCGCCGTGCATCCGCGTGCCCATGAGCGCACCGTCCCGGTGGCCGCGAACTGGTACGCCGGCGAGGACCCTTGGGACACCACGTACGGGCTGCCGTTGCGCCTCGCGTCCGACGCCCGTGCTTTCGATCTCTCTCCGGCGTGGCTGGCATTCACCGGTGCCGCGGTCTCCGTGCCGTACCTCGCCGGCCTCGACCTCACCGAGGTCCGTGAGCACTGCGTCGGCCTCGCGGACGGGCTCCTCGAGCGGCTCGGGCTTCCTGGTCGGGGGAGCGCGATCGTCACCATCGGGTCCGACGACGCTGCGCAGCGCCTCGCTGCAGCCGGTGTCGTGGCGAGCGTCCGTGACGGCAAGGTCAGAGTCGGTTTCCATCTGTACAACACCGCCGACGACGTCGAACGGGTGGTCTCGGCGCTCGCCTGAGGTCCGGCGGAGCTGCCGGACGACTCAGCCGCCGACAGAGAGCGGCTCATGCCGACGCCTCTGCGGACACTGGTGCTGGAGTCTATCCATCTTCGCGATTCAGGTCGGGAGCGGCTGCGGTGTGCGCTGAGGGTTTGACCTGTGCGTCAGAGGCCGAGCAGTTGCTCGGAACGATCCCAGAATCGGCGCGCGAGGTCAGCGTCGAGGGCTTGGCCGTTTTGCGGCCTGGTTGGCTTGCGCTTGTAGAAGTACCGGCCTGGCTCCCAGTCGCGTCCCGGCGTCCCTTCGGCGAGCCACACGAGTGTGTCTGCGCCGCGATCTGGACTGATGAGCATGAGGCGCCGCGAGATCGGGTTGGTGGTGATGAAGCGCATGAGGCTGCTTTCCGACTGCGTACCGAAGCTGGAAGCCACATTTCCTGGGTAGAAGGCTGCTGCCGAGATCGTCTCGGTGCCGAAGCGCCGGTGCAGCTCGGTGGTGAACAGGACGTTCTCCAGCTTCGCGGCCGTGTAGGCCCGGACAGGGTTGAAGTTCTTGTCGTGGTTGAGGTCGTCGAGGTCGATTTCTCGCGCGGGCCGCAAAGTGCTCGAGGTCTGGATGACGCTCGCGTGGGAGGCGACGAGAGTGCCCATGAGCAGGTGGGTGAGGAGGAAGGGCGCCAGGTGATTGATCTGAAATGTGCGCTCGAAACCGTCGACGGTCTTCGTGGGGTCTCCGAAGACACCACCCGCGTTGTTGGCGAGCACGTCAATGCGGGGATAGGCAGTCTTCAACTCGCCGGCGAGGCTCCGGACCTGCTCGAGCTCGCTGAAGTCAGCGAGGAAGTAATCGGCGCCGATCTCCCGCGCCACAGTGGCGGTCTTGTGGGGTGAGCGGCCGACAACGACGATGCGATGACCGTCGCTGCTCAGCCGCTGGGCTGCCGCGGCACCGATCCCGTCGCTCGCACCGGTGATCACGACGGTCTTCGACTCTGTCATGCCAACTCCCATGGTACGCCATCTCGGATACGAAACACTGTAACATCTACGGACTGTTGTAACATGGCTCCATGGTGCGACAAGGCAGGCAGGGGGGCGCGCGTGAGCGCGCGCGCAGGGCCATGCGTGCCCAGATCTCCCAGATCGCCCTGGATCTGTGTGTGGAAGCCGGCTACGACAGCACCACGGTGGAGCAGATCTGCGCCGCTGCGGAGATCTCGCGCACGACGTTCTTCCGCTACTTCACCTCGAAGGACGACGCACTGCTTGGAGACGTGGACTCCATCGGCCTGGAGCTGCTCGAGGCGCTCCAAGAACGTCCGGACGATGAACCCGTGTGGCAGTCTCTCCGGCACGCGCTCGGAGCACTCAGCCGCAACTACGCTTCAGATCCCGACCGGACACGCCAGCTGATAACTCTTATGGACAGCGCTCCGTCGCTGGCCGCCGCCCATCTGGGTAAGCACGCACACTGGTCCCCACTCCTTCGGCCCGAGGTCTCCCGCAGACTCCAGATCGACCCCGACGATCGATCGGATCCACGTCCGCATGCGTTGATCGCCTCCGCGCTGTCCTGCTCGGACGCCGCCCTCGACGCATGGAGTGCCCACGACACTCTCGACACGATCGACGAACTCCTCGCCCGCGCAATGACCGCCATCGTGCAGTAGCGAGTCATCGACCTAAGGCGCAGCGGCCAGGGGCACATCGCAGCGAATGAGGCGACTAAAGGCCCAGGCGCGGATGCCTGGGACACCTCCCACGGGGCCGCGCATGGCACGCCAACGCCCCGGGCCACCGGCTCCGTCCGTCCACCGCGCCGTCCGTATGTTGACGCCGACGCGTTGACCAGGATCGTGGTCATGAGGCCGATCGCCCAGACGACGACAGCCACAGCCTCCGCGACCGGCGGCAACCTCGTCAGCGGTCCAGCAGAGCGAACACCAGATCGGCGGAGCGTTCGGCCGCGCCGGTGAGACCGAGCTGGAAATCGGCGACCTGCTCGCGGTGGTCCTCCACCGGGCCGCACAGGTCAGAGACCGCCCGGACCGACAGGAACGGCACACCGTAGGAGTAGGCGACCTGGGCGAGCGCCGTCGTCTCCATGTCCGTGGTGAGTGCGTGCGGGAACGCCTCGCGCACCTGCGTGACGTTGCCGGCGGTGACGAAGGCGTCCCCGGAGACCATCTGACCCACCCGCAGTGTGCCGCCCGAGGTCGTCAGCGATCGCGCCGCGCTCAGCAGCCCCGGGTTCGCCTCGTAGGTGATCGGCATGCCGGGGACCTGTCCGAGGGCGTAGTCGAACGCCGTCGCGTCCGCACCGGTGTAGGTGTACCGGTCCCCGACGACGACGTCGCCGACCTGCACCTCCGCGCCGAGCCCGCCCGCCGAGCCCGTGGAGAGGATCGCGCGCGGCCGGCACACGGACAGAGCCGCCGTCGCAGCCGCGGCAGCGTTGACAAGACCGATGCCGCTGCGCACCAGCAGGATCCGCGCGCCGGCCACGGTGAGATGCTGCAGTTCCGCCTGCCCGCGTCCGGCGGTCCGGCCGGCCTCTCGGGCGCGCCGCGCGTACGGGCTCACCTCCTCGTCCATGGCCCCGACGACGACGGCGTCGACCTCCGGCAGGTCCGCAGCGGTCGAACGGGTGAGACCCGCCGCGCCGGGAGTGACGGACATGGGGGACGACGCGGTCACGCGGCGGTCACCGTGGCCCAGCCCTCGCGCTGGGCGAGCATGGTCCGGGCCGCGTCCTGTGCGCCGGCGAGTGTGTGACTAGCGGCCCAACCGCACTGGGTCTCGTTGGCGGCGGGGACCTCGGTGGCGTCGAGGATGTCGCGCAGGGTGACTTCCACCAGGTCGAGGACCTTCTCGTACGGGTGCTCGCCGGCGAGCAGCAGGTAGAAGCCGGTCTGGCACCCCATCGGGGAGAAGTCCACGACGTCGTCGGAATGATTTCGGGAGTGCTCGGCGAAGGTGTGCTCCAGCGAGTGCACCACCGGCATCTCGAGGTGGTCGACGTTCGGCTGGCAGAACCGGATGTCGTACTTGGTGAGCACATCCCCGGCGGGCAGGCGCTTGGTGTCGGCGACCCGCACGTACGGCGCGGACACGGTGGTGTGGTCGAGGTTGAAGCTCTCGACGTTCATCGGCATTGTTGCGCTCCTCTCGGCTGCTGCTTCCCATCATCGCGTGAGAGAGCTGCGCGCCGCGCGGCGGATCAGGACACGGTCATCCCGTGGTCAGCACGTCGCGGATCTCGGCCGTGTCGACCTCGCTGAGCGTCGCGGGCGACCACGCCGGCGTGCGGTCCTTGTCCACCAGCACCGCCCGCACGCCCTCGGCGAAGTCGTGGCGGCCGATGAGCCAGTGCGCCGCACGACGCTCGCGTTCGAGACATGCGGCGAGCGACGACGTGGCGCCGGCACCGAGGAGCTCGTGCGCCGTGACGAGCGACGTCGGCGACATCGTCCGCAGGCTCGCCGCCGTGGCCGCCGCCCACTCACCGGCCGGTCCGCCGTCGTCGGCGTCGTGGTCCAGGCGCGCGAACACGGTCTCGACCGACGGGGCCGAGAACGCGTGTGCGATGACGTCGCCGACCGGCGCTAGGCTCCCCGCTCCGGCGGGCCGCCCGGTTACGGTCTCGAGGGCTGAGAGCCCGTGTTGTTCGAGGCGGTCGAGTAGGTCCGGCACGTCCGCCGAGTCGGTGTAGTGCGTGGCGAGACCGGACTCGAGCGCATCCGGGGCGTCGAGCCGGACGCCGGCCAGGGCCATGGCGAATCCGAGCGCCCCGGGCAGTCGCGGGAGCACGTGGCTGGTGCCGACGTCCGGCGCGAACCCGATCGCAGTCTCCGGCATCGCCAGCACGGCGCGCTCGGTGGCCACGCGGACGGACCCGTGCACGCTCACCCCGAGCCCGCCGCCCATCGCGACTCCGTCGAGGATCGCCACGTACGGTTTGGGGTAGCAGGCAATGGCAGCGTTGAGCGCGTACTCCTCGACGAAGAACTGCTCCGCTTCCGCAGCCTCTCCGGCGAGAACCTGTTCGCGCACGCCGCGCACGCCGCGCACGTCGCCACCGGCGCAGAACGCCCGCCCGGCACCGGTGACCACGACCGCCTCGACCGCCGGATCCTCGCGCCACGCATCAAGGGCCCTGCGCAGAGCCCGGATCATCGTGAGGTCGAGCGCGTTGAGCGCCTGCTGCCGATCGAGTTCGACGCGGCCGACCCGGCCGGCCACCCAACTCCGGACAGTCTCCGTCATGACCGTCACTCTACGAGCCGCCCGCGGCCGGCCCGGCGGCGTGCCTGCCGGTCAGGACGCGCGGCGGACCAGTCCCTCCGAGACGAGCCAGTCCAGCGCGACGTCCCCCGGCTCGGCACCGTCGACGTCCACGCGGGCGTTGAGGTCGATGAGGGTCTCGTCGGTCAGCATCGGGGTGATCTGGTTCAGCACGTCGGCCGCCGCCGGGTTCTGCTCGAGGAACTCGGTGTTGAGCACGGGTGCGACGTTGTAGGACGGGAAGTAGCTCTCGTCGTCCTCGAGAACGGTGAGATCGAGGGCGAGGATGCGGCCGTCGGTCGTGAAGATCTCGCCGAAGTTGCACGCACCGTCGGCCGTGGCCTGGTAGATCGCTCCGGTGTCCATGACTCGGAGGTTGTCGGCCGGCACTCCGTTCGGATCGCCGAGCGGGACGCCGTAGTGCTCGAGCATCGGCTCCAGGCCGTCGTCGCGGCTGCGGAACTCGCTCTCCACGCAGAACGTGCGCTCCTCGACCGGGACGTCAGCGATCTCCGACAGTGCGCTGATGCCCAGCCGCTCGGACGTCTCGGCGTTCATCGCGAAGCCGTAGGTGTTGTTCATCGGCGCCGGGTCGAGCCAGGTCAGGCCGTTCTCCAGGTCGGCGTCGTAGACGGCCTGCCACTGCTCCTCCTGGTCGGGGATGCCCGTCTCGCCCATGTAGGAGACCCAGGCCGTGCCGGTGTACTCCCACTGCATGTCGGTGTCGCCGTTCAGCATCGCGCCGCGCGCCGGGTTCGAACCGGGGATGTTGGTGGCGTCGATGACCGTGAAGCCCGCCGCACGGAGCGCGAGCACGGCGATCTTGCCGAGGATGAGCTGCTCGGTGAAGTTCTTGGCGCCGACGGTGACCCGCACGCCCTGGGCGTCGTCGATCCGCTCGATGCCGGCGGGCTCGACGGGCGGGGCGTAGCCGGACGCGGGCTGCAGCCCACACGCGGCGAGCGAAGTGGTGCCGGCCAGTGCGGTGAGGGCGACGGCGAGCCGGGTGCGGCGGGAGTGGCGGGTCATCACAGTCCTCGGGGTCGGGCGATGTGCTCGACGACGCGGCCCACCCAGTCGACGAGCAGAGCAAGCAGGGCGACGAGCAGCGCGCCGGAGTTGAGCACGGACGGCAGGTAGAGGTTGACGCCGGTCACGATGAGCTCGCCGAGTCCGCCGCCGTCGATGAAGGCGGCGAGGGTCGCCGTGCCCACGAGGAGCACGAGGGCGGTGCGGATGCCGGCGAGGATGACCGGCACGGCCAAGGGGAGCTCGACGCGCCAGAGCACGGCGAGGGCGGACATCCCCATACCGCGCCCCGCTTCGACGACGCGCGGGTCGACGCCGGTCAGGCCGACCATCGTGTTGCGCAACACGGGCAGGACCGCGTACGCCACGAGGGAGACGACGGCGGTACGCCACCCGAAGCCCAGCCACATGGCGAGCAGCACGATCAGGCCGATCGCCGGCGCGGCCTGGCCCACGTTGGCCACAGCGGTCACCGGACCGGCAGCCCGCTTGACGCGGCCGCGCGTGAGCAAGATCCCAAGCGGCACCGCGATGAGGATGACGACGAGCGCCGCCACCCCGGTCAGGCGCAGGTGCTCGACGAACATCGGGAAGAGCGTTCCCCAGCTCAGCGTCCGACTCTCGGTGGTCGTGAGATCGGCCGTGAAGAGCCAGACGAGGAACCCGGCGAGGACGAGCAGGATGATGGCGGGTTGGAGCAGGAGCGTGCGCCAGGGACGCGCGCCCTCGCCCGCTCCGAGATCGGCCTCGGTGGTGGCGTCGGAGGACTCGGTCCGCGTCGCCGTCACGATCCCGCTCCCGCCTCGTCGCCGGGCGACATGAAAGACATCACGGTGTCGATGGTGAGGAAGCCGACGTACGCGTCGCGGCGACCGGTGACGATCACGCCGTTCTGCGACGCGGTGAGCATGGTGTCCAGCGCCTCGTTCAGGGTCGATCGGCGCGAGAGCGTCGGCAGGTCCTCGTCGGCGCGCGAACCGATCGTCTCGCCGGCCGCCTCCAACTCCTCGATGCGGTGCCAACGCAGGGGTCGATCACGCTGGTCGAGGACGACGACGTAGGTGTCACCGGCCGCGCGAGCCGCCGCTACGGCGTCGGCCGTCGACGTGCTGGCCCGTGCCGTCGTACCGGTGCGGAGCGGGACGTCGCTCACCCGGGTCAGGTCCAAGGTCTTCAGGGCTGCGCCCTTGCCGATGAAGTCGACGACGAAGTCGTCCGCCGGGTTCTGGAGCAGTTCCTCCGGTGTGTCGAGCTGAACGATCCGTGCGCCGACGTCGAGGATGGCGATCCGGTCCCCGAGCTTGACCGCCTCGTCGAAGTCGTGGGTAACCATGACGATGGTCTTGCCGAGCTCCTCCTGGATGTTGAGCAGCTCGTCCTGCAGCCGCTGGCGGGTGATCGGGTCCACGGCGCCGAACGGCTCGTCCATGAGCAGCACCGGAGGGTCGGCCGCCAGCGCCCGGGCCACGCCGACGCGTTGCTGTTGGCCACCGGAGAGCTCACGGGGGTACCGGTCGCGGTACTGGCCCGGCTCGAGGCCCACCAGCTCCAGCAGTTCGTCGGTGCGCTCGGCGATCCGCTGCTTGTCCCACTTGAGCATGCCGGGTACCAGGCCGACGTTGGCGGCCACCGTCATGTGCGGGAAAAGACCGCCCGCCTGGATGACGTACCCGATGTGACGGCGCAGCTGGTCGGCGTCCTGGTTGGTGACGTCCTCGCCGTCGAGCACGATCCGGCCGGAGGTCGGCTCGATGAGCCGGTTGATCATCTTCAGCGTCGTCGTCTTGCCGCAGCCGGACGGCCCGACGAGCATGAGGATCTCGCCCGCCTTGATGTCCAGGTCGATGTGGTCCACGGCGGGCTGTGCCTGCCCGGCGTACTCCTTGGTGACCTGCTGCAGCTGGATGGACGCGCCGGTGGTACCCGGCGTCGCCGTCGCGGTGGTGGTCTCGGTGTCAGACACGGATCCCCTTGGAGGTGGTCAGGCGGCCGACGAGTACAAGGAGGACGTCGACCACGAGGGCGAGCAGGACGACGACGATCGTCCCGGTGAGGGTGGAATAGACGGCTCCTGCACCGCCGAGCCGGGAGAGTCCCGCGAAGATCAGGCTGCCCAGGCCCGGGCCGAGCACGTAGGCCGCGATGGCGGCCACGCCCATGGTCATCTGCGTCGAGACGCGGATCCCGGCGAGGATGACCGGCCAGGCCAGCGGAAGCTCGACGCGCAGCAGGGTGGCGATCCGGCTCATGCCGATGCCGCGGGCCGATTCGACGGCCGTGCGGTCGACGCCGGCCAGCCCGACGACGGCGTTGCGCAGGATCGGCAGTGCCCCGTAGAAGGTCAGCGCGATGACCGATGTGGTGATGCCGAAACCGGTGACCGTCAGCAGGATGCCCAGGAACGCGAAGGAGGGAATGGTCAGCCCGATCGCGGAGACGGAGTTGGCCGCCTCGGTCATCCTCCGGCTCCGGTACACGAACACGGCGATCAGCAGCGCGATCGCGGTGGCGAGCAGGATGCACTGCAGGACGAGGCTGACGTGCTGGTAGGAGAGGAACAGGATCTCGTCGCGCCGGTCGACGACGTACTCCCACATGACGGGCGGATTCCTCTCGGTCGCGGGTGGTTCCACCGCCGGTCGGCACGTGGCTCCGACGCGACCGTACGGCAAGGAGGGACCGTACAGGCAAACGCATGACCCGGGTAGGTGTCTGGATCAGGGTGACGGCAAGTTGCGGTCAATCGTCGGGCAAACATGCAGATGGACCGGCTAGCCGCGACGTCTCACATGACGGAAGGGTGGTGTCCGTGCCCGACGGCCCACCGCCGGGGCGCGGCCCGACCGGCGCGGGGCCGACACGCCGAGGTGGCCCCGACACGCCGAGATCTTCGGACGGCGGGTCGACCCCTGACGGTCTGTCGCGGCGGTGTCAACGCACAGACTGTGGACATCGCGCCGCGCATTCGTCCACAGCTCGAAGGTCTGTGCCTGAGTCGAACGTGGCCCCGGGCTGAGCGCGGCTGTCGCCGGTCGCCGGATGGCTCGGCCGAGGCCCCGGCGCGTCGTGCCGCGGCCGTGTCAGTGGTGGGCGAGAGACTCGGGGAGACGCGGGACGCGCAGGCGGGTCGGACGGGCGGTTCGAAGGATGTCCACAACCGCTCCCCAACGGTCTGCGGCCGGTCCACAGACGGCTCTTCGAGGAGGTTGGTCACGTCGGCGAGGCGACACGCCGATACCCAGATCTTGGGGTCCCCCTCCTCGAGGACCACTAGGTGTAGTGTTTGAAGGAGCGCGGAGAGGACTACTCTCCGACGAATCACATGGATGTTGTTACATGCGCGTCAGACCCACGACGGGACATGTGATGACGCACGAGGCAAGGAGTCCGGCTCAGATGAGCATCACCGTCTACAGCAAGCCGTCCTGCGTCCAGTGCGATGCCACCTACCGGGCGCTGAACAAGCAGGGCCTCGAGTACGACGTCGTGGACATCACCACCGACGCCGAGGCGCTGGAGAGCATCAAGGCGCTGGGTTACCAGCAGGCGCCCGTGGTGTTCGCAGACGGGGACCACTGGTCCGGGTTCCGGCCGGACAAGATCAAGGCGCTCGCGGCCCAGCAGGCCGCGGTCAGCGCCTGACGGCCGGCCACCACCCGACTTCGGCCGGGT
Source organism: Georgenia deserti (assembly GCF_042680605.1). Classification (NCBI taxonomy): domain Bacteria; kingdom Bacillati; phylum Actinomycetota; class Actinomycetes; order Allobogoriellales; family Allobogoriellaceae; genus Georgenia; species Georgenia deserti. Next base: position 345,970 of record NZ_JBHUEE010000003.1, on the reverse strand, counting down.
CACCGTGACCCGGTGGCCCGGCCGAACACCAACCCACCCGGGAGACCGGCCCGGGACCGCCGGCCACGACAGATCAGAACTCGTCCCGGACTCCGGGACGAGCGCCTCGGCATCACTGAAGGAGGGTAGTGATGGGCACGATCGCCTACTTCTCCTCCGCCACGAACAACACGCACCGGTTCGTGGAGAAGCTCGGGATGCCCGCGCACCGCCTTCCCCTGCGCCCGCACGATCCGTTCGTCTCCATGGACGAGGAGTACGTCCTCATCCTTCCGACCTACGGCGGCGGCGACGGCAAGGGTGCTGTGCCCAAGCAGGTCATCCGGTTCCTCAACGACGAGCACAACCGGTCGCTGATCCGCGGGGTCATTGCCGCCGGCAACACCAACTTCGGCACCGGTTACGGCATCGCCGGGGACATCGTCTCCGTGAAGTGCCGCGTGCCGTTCTTGTACAGATTCGAACTCATGGGAACCGCCGAGGACGTGACGCGCGTCCGAGAGGGATTGGGGCAGTTTTGGCAGCAACGCTCACTGATACCGGCGTAGAGGTCGCCGGCGCGCCTCAGCTCGACTACCACGCGCTGAACGCGATGCTCAACCTGTACGACGCGGACGGGAAGATCCAGTTCGACGCCGACCGGGAGGCCGCGCGCCAGTACTTCCTCCAGCACGTCAACCAGAACACCGTCTTCTTCCACACCCTCAAGGAGAAGCTCGACTACCTGGTCGAGGAGGGGTACTACGAGGGTGAGGTCCTCGAGAAGTACTCCCACGAGTTCCTCGTCGACCTCTGGGACCAGGCATGGGCCAAGAAGTTCCGGTTCGAGACGTTCCTCGGCGCGTTCAAGTACTACACCTCGTACACGCTGAAGACCTTCGACGGGAAGCGGTACCTGGAGCGCTTCGAGGACCGCGTGGTCATGGTCGCGCTCACGCTGGCCGACGGTGACGAGACGCTCGCACGCAACATGGTCGACGAGATCCTGGCCGGCCGGTTCCAGCCCGCCACCCCGACGTTCCTCAACGCCGGCAAAGCACAGCGCGGTGAGCTCGTCTCCTGCTTCCTCCTCCGCGTCGAGGACAACATGGAGTCGATCGCGCGGGGGATCAACTCGGCGCTGCAGCTGTCCAAGCGTGGCGGTGGCGTCGCGTTGTCGCTGACGAACATCCGCGAGTCCGGCGCGCCGATCAAGAAGATCCAGAACCAGTCCTCCGGCGTCATCCCGGTGATGAAGCTCCTCGAGGACTCCTTCTCCTACGCCAACCAGCTCGGGGCGCGCCAGGGCGCCGGGGCGGTGTACCTCAACGCCCACCACCCCGACATCATGCGGTTCCTCGACACCAAGCGGGAGAACGCGGACGAGAAGATCCGGATCAAGACGCTCTCCCTGGGCGTCGTCATCCCGGACATCACGTTCGAGCTGGCCAAGAAGAACGAGGACATGTACCTGTTCTCGCCGTACGACGTCGAGCGGGTCTACGGAAAGCCGTTCTCGGAGATCAACGTCAGCGAGCATTACCACGACATGGTCGACGACGCGCGGATCAAGAAGACCAAGCTGAACGCGCGCGGCTTCTTCCAGACGCTCGCCGAGCTGCAGTTCGAATCGGGCTACCCGTACATCGTGTTCGAGGACACGGTGAACCGGGCCAACCCGATCAAGGGCAAGATCACCATGTCGAACCTGTGCTCGGAGATCCTCCAGGTCTCGACGCCCTCGACCTTCGAGGACGACCTGTCCTACGCGGAGGTCGGCAAGGACATCTCGTGCAACCTCGGGTCGCTGAACATCGCGAAGACGATGGACTCGCCGGACTTCGGCAAGTCGGTGGGGACCGCGATCCGTGCGCTGACCGCCGTCTCGGACCAGACGCACATCTGGTCCGTGCCGTCGGTGGAGAAGGGCAACAACGACTCGCACGCGATCGGACTCGGGCAGATGAACCTGCACGGGTACCTGGCCCGCGAGAGGATCCACTACGGATCCGACGAGGGCCTGGACTTCACCAACATGTACTTCTACACGGTGGCGTTCCACGCGATCACGGAGTCGAACAAGCTCGCGATCGAGAAGGGCCGGGCCTTCGCCGGGTTCGAGGAGTCGAAGTACGCGACCGGCGAGTACTTCACGAAGTACATCGAGCAGGTCTGGGAGCCGCGGACCGAGCGGGTGCGGCAGTTGTTCGCCGACGCCGGCGTGCGGATCCCGACGCAGGACGACTGGCGAGAGCTGGCCGAGTCGGTCAAGCGGCACGGCATCTACAACCAGAACCTCCAGGCGGTCCCGCCGACCGGCTCGATCTCGTACATCAACAACTCCACATCCTCGATCCACCCGATCGTCTCCAAGATCGAGATCCGCAAGGAGGGCAAGATCGGGCGCGTCTACTACCCGGCGCCGTACATGACGAACGACAACCTGGAGTACTACCAGGACGCGTACGAGATCGGCCCCGAGAAGATCATCGACACCTACGCCGAGGCCACCCAGCACGTGGACCAGGGGCTGTCGCTGACGCTGTTCTTCAAGGACACCGCCACCACGCGCGACGTCAACCGGGCGCAGATCTATGCCTGGCGCAAGGGCATCAAGACCCTCTACTACATCCGCGTGCGTCAGATGGCGCTCGAGGGCACTGAAGTGGATGGCTGCGTCAGCTGCATGCTGTGAGCCACCGGGCGGGCCGGGCCCGCCCCCGAGCTCCGACGACACCGGCCGCGCGACGTCGTCGTCGGAGCACCACCATCCGCACGTACCATCCCGGTGACGCACCGGACCGATAGGGAGAGGCACCGAGAGTGTCGGAGAAGCTCACGCTGGTCAGCAGCGTCCAGGCGATCAACTGGAACCGAGTCCAGGACGAGAAGGACGTCGAGGTCTGGGATCGCCTGACGGGGAATTTCTGGCTGCCGGAGAAGGTGCCGCTCTCCAACGACATCCAGTCGTGGAACACCCTCACCGACGACGAGAAGCTCATGACCACCCGGGTGTTCACCGGCCTGACGCTGCTGGACACCATCCAGGGCACCGTGGGGGCGGTCTCGCTCATTCCGGACGCGGTCACGCCGCACGAGGAAGCCGTCTACACGAACATCGCGTTCATGGAGTCGGTCCACGCCAAGAGCTACTCCTCGATCTTCTCCACGCTCATCTCCACCAAGGAGATCGACGCCGCGTTCCGCTGGAGCGAGGAGAACGAGAACCTGCAGCGCAAGGCCGAGATCGTCATGGACTACTACCGCGGCGACGACCCGGAGAAGCGCAAGGTGGCCTCCACGATGCTGGAGTCCTTCCTCTTCTACTCCGGCTTCTACGCGCCGATGTACTGGTCCAGCCACGCCAAGCTGACCAACACCGCGGACCTCATCCGATTGATCATCCGCGACGAGGCCGTGCACGGCTACTACATCGGCTACAAGTTCCAGAAGGCGCTGGAGAAGGCCGATGGGGCGCGCCGCCAGGAGCTCAAGGACTACACCTTCGAGCTGCTCTTCGAGCTGTACGAGAACGAGGAGCAGTACACCGAGGACCTCTACGACCCGCTCGGGCTGACCGAGGACGTCAAGGCGTTCCTGCGGTACAACGCGAACAAGGCGCTGCAGAACCTGGGTTATGAGGCGCTCTTCCCCTCGGACCAGACGCAGGTCAACCCGGCGATCCTCTCCTCGTTGAGTCCCAACGCGGACGAGAACCACGACTTCTTCTCCGGCTCGGGCTCGTCCTACGTGATGGGCAAGGCGGTCAACACCGAGGACGAGGACTGGGACTTCTGACGAGCCCGAGGCGGAGTGTGGCCGTGAGGGACGAGCGGCCGCCGGAGCCGGAGGGTGAGGAAGAGTCCCCTCAGGCTGGGACTTCTGACGAGCCCGAGGCGGAGTGTGGCCGTGAGGGACGAGCGGCCGCCGGAGCCGGAGGGTGAGGAAGAGTCCCCTCAGGCTGGGACTTCTGACGAGCCCGAGGCGTCTATCCTCGCCGGCATGCAACCGATGAAGATCCGCAACAACCGGGCGCTCGCGATCACCCTGCTTGTGGTCGGAGTGCTGTTGCTGCTCACGTCACTTGCCGCCCAGCGGTTGGTCGGAATTCTCGCAGGTGCCGTCCTCGCACTCGCCGGCGTGATGATGATGATCAATCCGATGCTGAACATCGAGCGCGGAGAGGTGCAGGTGCGTAACCCGCTCGGCATGACGCTGCGGCGCTTCGCTGTCTCCTCACCGGCGGACCTCCGCATGGCGGGTAACAATCTCCAGCACGTGCCAACCGGCAAGAAGATCGCTGGCCTCGGCTTCGGTGCCGACAAGAGCGATGTCCAGAGACTGCGTTATCAACTACCCCAGTGACGAGGTTGCTGAATCCGTCGAAATGGCGACGGATTCAGCAACCTGAGTGTGGGTCGGGCAGCGGTCAGCGGTCTCCGGCACGAGGGAACCGCACGGTGATGAGCACCGCCGCGAGCGCGATGATGCCGGAGCACCACGCGATCGAGGCCGGCGCGGCGGTGTCTCCGCCGACGAGCAACCCGCGGATGGTCTCCACCACCGGGTTGACGGGCTGGTAGGTCGCCACGGGTTGCAGCCAGTCCGGCATCGTCTCGATGGGTGCGAACGCGCTCGAGACATACGGCAGGAACAGCAGGCCGAAGCCGTAGCCGCTCGCCGCCTCCGGGCTACCCGCCACGAGTCCGACGAAGGCGAAGAGCGCGGTGATCGCCGCAATCCACAGCATGACGACGGCAAGTGCCCCGAGCCAGTCGAGCGGGGACGCCGTCGGGCGGAAGCCGATGACGAAGGCGACGCCGATCACCACCGCGGTCGCGACGAGGTTGCGGGCGACACTGGCGGTGATGTGGCCGGCGAGCACGGTGGCGGCCGGAATCGGCATGGTACGGAACCGGCGCATCGCCCCGCGGGTGATGTCGTGGTTGACGGACGTCGCCACGGACGCGGCGCCGAAGCCCGCGCAGGTGAGGACGATCCCGGGGACGACGTAGTCGAGGTAGCCCTCGCCGGAGATCGCTCCGCCGAAGACGTACGTGAAGATGAGCATGAGCATGACCGGCAGCACGATGGCCATCACCAACCCTTCGCCGTCGCGCAGGCTGTGCCGGATGCTCCGGCCGAGGAAGATCGCGCTGGACCGAAGCGCTCCGATGCCGGGCCTCGGAGCGTCGGCTGAGGCCGGTGGACGGCCGGTCACGGTCGTGATGGTGGTCATGCCGCCTCCTGGGTGAGGGCGACGAACGCGTCGTCAAGAGTGGGGGAGCGCAGTTCGACGCGTCGGCCCTGCTCGGCGGGGCCGAGGTCGGTGAGGGCGTGGGCGAGGCCGTCGGCGGTGCCGTCGGTGTCGATGCTGCGCAGTTCGTTGCCCTCGTCGTCGAACAACACCAGCCGTTGACCGCCGACCAGCGCGGTGAGCTGCGCAGCCGTGCCGTCGGCGACGATCCGCCCGCGGTCGAGGACGACGATGCGGTCGGCGAGGGCCTCGGCCTCGTCGAGCGTCTGCGTCGTGAGAAAGATGGTCGTGCCAGTGGCGGCCAGGCTGCGCACGTCCCGCCAGACGCGGGCTCGGCTGACCGGGTCCAGTCCCGTGGTCGGCTCGTCGAGGAACAGCACCTCGGGACGGCGCAGGAACGAAGCAGCCAGGTCTAGGCGGCGTCGCATCCCACCGGAGTAGGTGGCCACGGTGCGTGCGCCCGCGACGGTGAGACCGAACTGGTCGAGCAGCTCGTCCGCCCGGCGCCCGGCGGTCCGGCCGAGTCCGAGCAGCCGGCCGAGCATGACGAGGTTCTCCCGCCCGGTCAGCAGGTCGTCGAGCGTGGTCTCCTGCCCGGTCACCGCGATGTGCGAGCGGACCCGGATGGGATCAGCGACGACGTCGATGCCGGCGATGCGGGCCGTCCCACCGTCGGGGCGGACCAGTGTCGTGAGGATGGAGACCAGGGTGGTCTTCCCGGCCCCGTTCGGGCCGAGCAGGGCGAACACGCCGCCGTCGACGGCCAGGTCGAGGCCGGCAAGGACTGGTTCGCGGTAGGCCTTCCGTAGGCCCGTGAGTTCGATGCTCGTGGTCATGGCACCTCGTTCGGGGTGGCAGCAATTTCGTATATGGCACACACAGTATGCCATGTAAACAGTATGCGTACAACACAGTGTGCGGTGCATACAGTGTGTCGAGGAGGTGGCTATGCCGGACGAGGACGAGCTCTCACGCGTCATCGCGCTCGCGTGGGGCGTCGCCGCCGCGCCGCAGCGGGGACCGAAACGTGAACTGAGCGTGGAGCGGATCGTCGAGACCGCTATCGAGATCGCCGACGCCGAAGGGCTGCAGGCGGTCACGATGCAGCGCGTGGCGCAGTCCTTCGGCTTCACCACGATGGCGCTCTACCGCTACGTCGCGACGAAGAGCGATCTGTACAAGCTCATGATGGACGCGGCCGTCCGCGACGACACAGTCGCCGTCGACAGCGAGGACTGGCGGGCAGGCCTGGAGCAGGTCTCGCGCGGCCTCCTCCACGCCTACCGCGCACACCCGTGGATGCTGGACATCCCGGTCTCCGCCGAGGCGCTGCTCATGCCCGGTCAGGTTCGTGTGGCGGACGCCGCGCTGCGCGCGATGCGCAGCCTGCACCTGACCGACCAGGAGAAACTCGGCCTCCTCATGGCCGTCTCCACATTCGTGCGCGGGCACGCGCAGATCATTCGGGACGTGGAGGCCGGCCCCGTCGGCACACCGGCGACCATCGAACTCGTCCGCGAGGTGGCGAATCCGGCGCGGTTCCCTGACCTCGCCCCACTGCTCGAGTCCGGCCTGTACTTCGCCGGCAGCGACGAGGACGTGTCCGCGGAGGAGATCGACGACTTCGCAACCGGCCTCGAGATCCTCCTCGGCGGCATCGAGGCGACGTTCGGGACGCGCGAGGGCGCGCCCCCACCGGCAGGCCCGGAGCTGTCACCGCAGGAGGAGTTTGAGCGCGCCGAGACCGAACTGCAGCACGCGACCGCGCTGCGCAAGGCGACTCAGCGGCGCGCCAACGAACTCGTCAAGGCGGAGAACCGTGCGCGCACCGCGCGCGACCAGGCGAAGGAAGCCGCGAAAGCCGCGGCCAAGACCGACGGACGCTAGTCGCCTTGCTCGGGCTGTCGACCGCGGGCTTGCCGAAGCATCTGCTTGGCCTCCTCGATGAGTCGCAGCGGCGTGTCGAGATCAGGCAGATCCGGTTCCGGCGACCAGAGCTCGTCCCTGTCATGAACCGCGCGTGCGTCGGCGATGAGCGGCTCGACGTCGGTCACCAGGGCGCCACGCGAGGAGTCGTCGACGAGTTCGGCGCGGATGGCGTCGTGGTCGAGTGCTGCTCGCGAGGCGATGAGCGTCGCGTTGCCGAAGCGCATGCCCTTGAGGGCCGACCCCTGCACGATCATGGCGACATGTCCGAAGACCGCACGCAACGTGGCGAGCTGGCGTCGAGTGAAGTCCAGCTCAGGACCCGCGACCGAGTTCATCACGAGGACACCGTGCTCGGATATCGCCTCCCTCGCGGCGGCGAAGCATTCGGCTGAGGTGAAGGCTGGTGGAATCCGACCACCGGTGAACACGTCTATGACGACGGCGTCGAAGTCGTGCCCCGCGGCGGTGTGCAGCCACGCACGAGCGTCACCGACCTGAACCTCGACTCCTTCCGGGATGCTGAACCGGTTCCGCGTGAGTTCGACGAGGACCGGGTCGAGCTCGATGACCAGTTGCCGAGAACCGGGCCGCCCCTCGGCGATCGCTCTCGGTAAGGCGAGCAGCCCACCGCCGAGGTGCGCGCACCTGATCGGACCACTACGCCCGAGTGCGGCGAGCATCCACCGCACAGCTGCGAGCCGCGGAGGATCCCCGGCACGGCCAACATGGGACTGACGGACGCCGTCGACCTCGAGCGACCACCCGCCGTCCCGTGCGACAAGCTGAGCCGTCCGTCCGTCGGACAGCACGACAGTCTCGCGCTGCGAACTCTCGCCGGGTGTCGGCGCCGATGTTGACATGCGTCGATCCTGCCAGGAACTATCCCGATGCCGACGATCGGTACCGTGGTCGTCGGAAAACACCGAGGCGAGGGCGGGAGGAGCGCGCCGGTGGTGATCTGGGAGGTCGAGGAGGACGACCACACCATCGAGGGTCTGGACGAGAACGGCCGCCCCGACCCCGCGTACGCGGCTGCCCTCGGCCTCCTCGATGCTCCGCTCGGCCGACGTGCAGCCGCAGCAGCCGTCGATATCGTCGGCTACCTGCTGCTTCAGCTCCCGTACCAGATCTTCGGGTTGCCTCTCCTGCTGTCACTGCTGCAGGGGCGCATCAGTTGGTACGGCTTCGTCAACCACCCGCAATTCATCCTTGCGCTGGTGATGACAGGTGTGACGTTCGTGCTCACGCTGGCCTACTGCATCGTTCAGCTCGTGACCCACGGCCGCCGCGGCGCGACGCTCGGCAAGAAGCTCATGGGTATCCGGTCGGTCAACGTCAAGACGCTCGAGCGCCCGGGATTCTGGCGGATGCTGCTGCGCTCCCTGGTCCTGTGGGCGTCCGCGATCGTCGTGCTCGGCCCGGTCATCTTCTTCCTGTCTCCGTTGTTCGACAATGAGAAGCGCAGTCGGGGTTGGCACGACAAGGTGGGGCAGAACTGGTACGTCGACATCCGTCACGGGCTGCAGCCGTATGACGACAAGCGCATGCGCGTCGCACGGAAGATGGTCAAAGCCGAGCCGATACCGAAGCCCAAGGCCCTGCCGTCACTCGCGACACAGGACGGTGGTGCCCAGCAGGAGGCGTACCGTCCCGGCGGGCGGGTGAGCGCGGGAGTGCTCGGCGTCGCGCGACCGCACGGCGCGGGTCCACGGCCGGTCGTGGGACTGTCTGGGCAGGAGACTTCGGAGCCGGTTCAGGAGGAGCCGACTGCCGCGACGCCGGGTCAGCCGGTGTTGGGTGGCTACCGGCCCGGCGAGAGGTCGGGGCACGAGGACATGGACATGTCTGCCGGCGGTTCGCTCTCGACCCGGTCGTCAGCCCCCTCGCCCGCAGCCCCGCCGAGTTCGGGTTCGCCCGCTGCCGCGGAGGCACAGGGTCACGCACCGCCCGCCCGGCCTCACCGCGGCGGGCCCGCACCCGTCGACGCCGCGGGGACGCTCACCCCGGCGCCCCCCACGCGAGGGCCTGAGCAATCGGCACGGCAAAGGGTTCCGACAGCTGGGGATACGGTCTCGACAGACGAAACCGTCCGCCACCCAGGGTCCGCGGCGTCACCAGCTCCGGCTCAGCCGACGCAGGCGCCTGCGTTCGTCCTCGAGCTCGACACCGGTGAGCGGATTGCCGTGGCGGCCGGCGTGGTGGTGGGACGTAACCCGACTGTGCCGGAGGGTGCGGTGGGTGCCAGCCGCCTGCCGGTGGCGGACAGCACTCGTTCGGTCTCGAAGACCCATCTCGGGCTCCGCCCGATTCAGGGCGGCCTCGAGGTGACGGATTTCCGCTCGACGAACGGGACGTTCATCGTCCACGACGGCGCCGAACGCACGCTGGCTCCCTGGGAGCCGGAACTCGCGGTGCCGGGTGACACGGTACGTTTTGGTGACCGTACCGCGGTGGTGGCGCGAGCATGACCGGCCGTCGGCGACTGCGGTGACGAGACAAGGGGGCGTGAAGCGTGAAGGTCAAGCTGACGCTGCATCGTGAAGGTGTGCCGCCGGCCGACATTGTGGTGACAGCGGACTCGACCGCGACCGCGGCTGACGTCGCGCGCCACATCGCCGAAGCTGACCCCGCACGGACAGTCCTGGCGGGTACGGAGGACGTTCTCACCCTGGCTGTCGCTCCGCCCACCGCCGACCAGCTCGAGCCGCTGCAGCCCGACATCCCGATCGGTGAGGCTCCCATAGGGTCCGGTTTCGCCGCCAAGGTGCACAATCTCGGTCAGCACCAGGCGCGAGCTTCCGGTGCCCAGCGACGAAACGCCGTCGGCGTACTGCGGGCGACCGAGGGACCGCTTCGCGGCCAGGAGTTCCCGGTATCGATGGGCCACGCCTCCATCGGCCGCAATGCTGGCAACGACATCGTGCTGGCCGACCCGATGGTCTCGAAACGGCACGCCCGCATCGAGGTTGGCGGCTACGTGGAGCTTGTCGATCTCAACTCGGCCAACGGCGTGCTGGTCGACGGCGAACCGGTTCAGCGCGTCCGTCTCGTGCCCGGGAAGCCCTTCGTCATCGGCGGTAGCACGCTGGTGCTCTACCTGGCCAGCGACTTCGACGGGTCGAGCGAGGACCCGATCCTCGAACGCGGCGGCGGCCTGCTGTTCAACCGCAGCCCCCGTGTCGAGGTGCGCTATCCGGGCGTCGAGCATCCACCACCCCGGATGCCGTCCGAGCTCATGGGCAAGCTATTCCCATGGACCATGCTCGTCGCCCCCATCATCATGGCGGGCGCGATCTTCGCCATCACGGGCCGTGAGCGTGCGCTGCTGCTCATCCTGATGACGCCGCTGATGGCGCTCGGCAACTTCATCAATCAGCGCCGGCAGGCGGGTAACAAGCAGAACCATGAGATCCAACTCTTCGAGCGGCAGTTCGAGAAGTTGGAGGAGACGTTCTATCGCGGCAAGCCGGAGGAGGAGCGTGCGAGGAACGAAGAGGTTCCGCCGGTTGCGGAGGTCTTCGAGCACGCCATGCGGCTGGGACCCATGTTGTGGACACGCAGGCCGGAACACTGGAACTTCCTGGCCCTTCGGTTGGGGACCAGCCGGGCGCCGTCGCGCAACTCGATAGCCGACCGTGACGACCAGGACGGTTTGCCAGAGTACATCGAGCGCGTCGAACGTCTGCGAGAGCGATACCGGTACGTCGACAACGTTCCCGTGCTGGAGTCCTTGCCTGCCGCGGGGTCGGTCGGCGTCGCCGGACCCACCGGACCGGCAGCTGACGCCATGCGTGGCCTGGCGGTGCAACTGTTCGGCCTGCACGCCCCGAACGAGGTCGTCACCGTCGCGTTCGCGGACTCCGAGTGGGTGGGCGAGCTGGAGTGGATCAAGTGGTTGCCCCATACCACCAGTGAGACCAGCCCGTTCAAGGACCAACCCCTCGCGGATTCCGCTCCCACGGCAAACGCACTTCTCAGCTCGCTGGAAGAGTATGTCCTCCGGGCCGGTTCACGGCCGTCCCCCCGTGGTCCGTTCGCCGAGAACTGGAACCCGATGCAGTATGGGACGAATGTGAACCGTGCTGGTGACGAGACGGTCACCAAGGTCCCGATCTCGGTGATCGTCTTCGTCACGAACGATGCGCCCGTCGATCGCGCGCGCCTGACCCAGGTGCTCGAACGGGGTGCTGACGTCGGTGTGCATGCCGTGTTCATCTCGCCGACCGTGGAGTCGCTGCCCGCAACGTGCCGGAGCTTCGTCGATCTCACCGGCGGTCTCGGCGACGCCGCCGTCGGGTTGGTCCGCAACGGCGACCTGTACGAGCACGCTCAGATCGAAGGCGTCTCGAACGCATACATGCACACCTTCGCGCGGCGCCTCGCTCCGGTCGTGGACGCCAGCACGGTCGTGCACGACGCCTCCGACATTCCGAACTCGGTGATGTTCCTATCGCTGGTCGGGCACGAGATCGCCGAGGACCCCAACGCCGTGGTCGATCGATGGCGGCAGAACAACACGATCATCGACCGCTCGGACGCGCCGCGGCCACGCCTGAAGAAGGCCGGAAACCTCCGCGCGATCATCGGCCAGGGCGCGAGTGACGCGATGACCCTCGATCTGCGGACCCAGGGGCCGCACGCGCTCGTCGGGGGCACGACCGGTGCCGGAAAGTCGGAGTTCCTTCAGGCCTGGGTACTCGGTATTGCCTCGGCGCACAGTCCGGACCGCGTGACGTTCCTGTTCGTGGACTACAAGGGCGGATCCGCCTTCGCCGATTGTGTCGAACTGCCGCACTGCGTCGGCCTGGTCACTGACCTCAGTCAGCACCTCGTCCGGCGGGCACTCACCAGCCTCAGGGCCGAACTGCATTACCGCGAGCACCTGTTCAACCGGAAGAAGGCCAAGGACCTGCTCGAGCTCGAGAAGCGGCAGGATCCGGAGTGCCCGCCGGCGCTCGTTCTGGTTATCGACGAGTTCGCGGCACTCGCCGGTGAGGTCCCGGAATTCGTCGACGGCGTTGTCGATATCGCCCAGCGTGGCCGGTCACTCGGCATCCACCTCATCATGGCGACCCAGCGGCCGGCCGGTGTCATCAAGGACAACCTGCGCGCCAACACCAACCTGCGAGTCGCTCTGAGGATGGCGGACGAGGCCGACTCCAAGGACGTCGTCGATGATCCGATCGCAGCCACGTTCCCTCCGTCGATCCCGGGGCGCGGTATCGCCAAGACCGGTCCCGGTCGGCTGGTTCCGTTTCAGTCGGCCTACGCCGGCGGCTGGACCAAGCAGGACGAGGTCACCACTGCCGAGGTCAAGGTGGCCGAACTGCGGCTCGGTTCGGTGGTCGAGTGGGAACCGGACCGTCCGCCGGAGTCCGACTCGGAGGACGAGGACCTGGGTCCGAACGACCAGAAGCGCGTGGTCAACACTCTCATCCGCGCGGCTGATGTCGCTGGTCTGCAGGTGCCGCGACGGCCGTGGCTCGACGACCTCCCGCCGGTCATCGATGTGCGCGATCTGCCGGCCGAGGGCGACAGCCGGGTTCTTCTCGGCCTGGCCGATCTGCCCGAGCGGCAGCAGCAGAACCCGACGTACTTCGCCCCGGATCGCGACGGTTCGCTCCTCATCTTCGGCACGTCCGGGTCGGGAAAGTCGACCGTCCTCAAGACCGTCGCGACGGCAGCAGGTATGCGCCCGGATCTCGGCACGGCACAGGTGTACGGGTTGGACTTCGCCTCGGGGGCGCTTGGTGCCGTCGAGAAGCTGCCACACGTCGGTTCGATCATCGACGGGGACGATGCCGAGCGAATCCAGCGGCTGATGCGCACGCTCGGCAGGGAACTCGACCGCCGGTCTGAGAAGTTCGCTGCTGCCAAGGCCGCGAATCTGAGCGAGTACCGCGACCTGGTCGACCCTGCGTTTCCGCGCATCATGCTGCTGATCGACAACTATCCCGAGTTCAAGAAGGAGTGGGAGATCTCGTCCGCGCGGGCACCCTTCTACCAGGTGTTCATGCGCATCCTCGGTGAAGGACGGCCGCTCGGCGTGCACGCGGTCATCACGGCCGACCGCGGTGGTGCTGTGCCGACGGCGGTTGCGTCCAACATCTCGCGCCGCATCGTGCTGAGGTTGTCGGACGTGAATCAGTACACGTTACTGGGTGCGCCCAAGGACGTTCTCGATGACCAGTCACCTCCCGGGCGCGCAGTCGTCGACAAGAACGAGGTGCAGCTCGCGGTCCTGGGCGGTACGACCAATGCCGCGGAGCAGTCGAAGATCACCGACGAACTGGCTGAGCAGCTCCGGGACAAGGGCGTGCCAGAGGTTCCGGCGATCGGGTCGCTGCCCACCAGCATCGAGACCGTCGAACTGCCCGATCAGGTCGACGGCCAGCCTGTCTTCGGTATTGCGGACGACACGCTTGCCCCGCGCGGGTTCGATCCGGTGGGGTCCTTCGTCATCACCGGCCCACCGCAGTCCGGCAAGACCAACGCACTGAAGGCCCTGGTGACGGCCGTCGAGCGGTTCGATCCGGATGTCCGCCTGTTCCACTTCGGGACGCGCCGCTCGCAGCTCGGCGACTTCCGGGAGTGGGTGCGAAGCGCGGTCCGGCCCGAGGACGAGAAGGAGTTGGCCACTGAGCTTGCCGAGATCGTCGCCGACGAGTCGGTCAGTGGGCGCATCATGATCGTCATCGAGGATGTGCCGCACCTGACGGACGGCCCGGCGGACCGCGCGATGCGCGCCCTGTTGCAGGCCATCAGCAACAGCGATCACGTGCTTGTCGGTGAGGCGGACGTCACCCGTGCCGCAGGTGGTTCGGGTGTGCTCGGCGCCTGGAAGGGCGACCGTCAAGGAATCGCGCTCAAACCTGACGCGCACGACGGGGACACCTTGTTCAAGGTCCCGTTCGGTCGTGTCAAGCGCACGGACTTTCCTGATGGCCGTGGGATCTTCGTCCAAGCCGGTCGTGCCGTGACGATGCAGATGCCATTGGCCTCCGACGCGCCGCTAGGTCGCGACGGTCGTTCTCCCGGCGCGGCAGGTGAGGTGCGTGCCGACGAGCTCGCTCCCGCAGGTCAGGGTGGGTAGTACTCCCCATTGAGTACAGGACGGGGTCCTTCTACATTCATGACAGGCGGTCCAGCTGGGCCCCGAATCCGGAGAGAGGAAGGTAGGAATCCATGAGCGACTTCGGCGCAACCTACGACGAGATGGAATCGACGGCCACCAAGCTGGACGACGGCAAGGAGTCGATCGACAGCCTGCTCGACGAGCTCCAGGGCCACGTGGACGACCTCGTGCAGGAGGGCTTCAAGACCGAGAAGGCGTCGGGCAAGTTCCAGGACGGCTACGACGAACTCACCACCGGCATGAAGGACGCCTCCGAAGGCGTCTCGGACATGGCGCAGGGTCTTCGCGACATGGCCCAGGCCATCCGCGACCTGGACGACCAGCTCGCTGGTTGAGCGATCACGCGAGCGGCTGTGGGGCCGACCTCGTGGGTCGGCCCCACAGATGTCTCGCATCCGGCACCCCGCTTGCTCGAGTGCCGTGAAACCGTCAGCCGTACGAGTACTACGAGGAGTCCGGCGCGATGGCCGACATCTACATCAAGCTCGATGAGCTCAAAGAGGTCAAGACACAGCTGGTCGGCATCGTCGACGAATTCGAGAATGCCACGAGCAACTCCGAAGCCCTCGAGGGGGACATCGGTGACCCGTATGGCCGGAACGAGTTGCGCTCGGAGGCACGCGAATTTGAAGAGCGCTGGGACGATAAGCGCAAGGAGCTCAAGGAGTCCTTGGACAAGGTGCGCGAGCACGTCGAGGCTGTGATCGACGGCGTCGAGGAGTGGGACACGGAGACGGCGATTGAGCTCGAGCCGGACAGCGGCAGCAGTAGCGGCAGTGCGAACCAGGCAGTGTGAGCCAGACGGGAAACGGCTAAGAGGAGCTTGAGTAATGGATCGATCGCCGCGGGGTCGGGAGATCATCTACGTCGAGGGACGTCCCTCGGAGATTGTCTCTCGCGGAAATGAGATCAAGAATCTCGGCGAGAAAATGAGGAACAGCGCCGAGGTGCTTGAGGACATCAAGACTCGCGCCAGCGAAAATCAAGGCGAGGCGATCGAGGCGTTGCGCGAGTCGATCGGCGACTCTTACAAGACGCTGTTCGAGGCTGCCGACCTCTACGAACCTGTCGGACCCGTGATCAGCACGTACGGCGAGGAACTAGGCAGCATTCAGCCAGTGATCAAGCGTCACGTGGATGACTGCGAGTCGCTGTGGTCAACGTACGAATCCCTACCGGGGGACAAGGACCGTCCTGGCGGAGCTGCTGGTGCGATGCGGCAGGCGGGTATGTCGGACGAGGCTCGGGAGGAAGAGGCTGAGGAAGACGAAGCGAAGCAGCAGGCCTATGACGAGTGGAAGACCGAGGCAGAGCTCTTCGACGGAGCCTACGACACCTGGGAGAACGCGTTCGACAACGCCGTCGAGGGCATCGGCGAGGAAATGGCAGGGTCAATCGAAGACAGCTTCTGGGACGACTGGGGCGACTTCATCACGGAGTTCCTGAGCTGGGCATCGCTGGTGCTGGGCGTCGCAGCGCTCATCATCGGTGGCCCGATCGTTGCTGCGCTGGCCGCACTGGCGGCACTGGCGTTCTTGGCTGTCACAATCTACGAGTACTCCGAAGGTAACAAGAGTTTGCTTGACGTCGGTCTCGCCGCACTCGGAATTCTGCCGATTGGTAAACTTGGCAATCTCTTCAAGGCGCTCCATTTCAACGGCGCCGCCTTCAAGGCTATTGGAAAGAGTTCGCTCGGAAACTTTGGAAAGCTGAAGGGCCTGTTTTCGAAACCTGCGCTCGGTGACGGCTTGATCAAGACGTTCCAAAACCGCGGCGCGGGCTCGATGTTCACGCATTTGTTGACCGGCTCGCCGAGGGGCTTTACTAGCGTATACCGTTCACACAAGGCATTCTACGAGGGTGCGGACGCAGGACTCGCCGCTATGCGAAATTCGACGTCGGTACGGAATCTCGCTTTGTTGGACTTCGGGAGTAGCTTCGCTTCCAACGCGTTGGGACACTACGGACGGGCGGCGTCGGCTACGCAGCTCACGCCGATGCCGGACCTGCCGAGTGCGCCAAAGTGGACGAGCGTTTTCTAAGTGACTTCACAGTCGATGACCGAGCAAGGTGGCGAATGGCGACTCGATGTCTCTGACGACATCGAAATTCCTGGCTGGTTCTATGTGCCTAGCGGGCTGGAAGCCAGCGAGGCGGCGGGGTGGGTCGAGGACTGCATGGGAACCCTTCCGGCAGTCATCGGAGACAAGGACTTCGACGGGAATCCCATCAATCCGGAGGAGGTCCGTGCGGCTCTTCGGTCCGTCCTTGACCTACGCGCCTCGGCGGAGTCGGTCGCGATGTTCCAGGTATGGCCTGTACGCGGCCCGGCAGCTGTCACCTGTCATGTCAATATCGTTGCGAGCAGTGCGCTTCCAAATTGGAGCCAGCTCAACGACGCCTACATGCACAGGATCGAGGCTCCACACGTGGGCCCGGGTATGCACTGCGCAACCCGTCGGACGATCACGGTAGCGGAGGAACAAGTCGACCTAGCGTCGGTTCACAAGATCTTCGACAACGGTGATGTCACGCTTATTCTAAGCATCCAGGAGTCGATCGCTGCGCTCGTCTCGTGTGCCCTGCCGGGATTGTTGTCGCTCCAGGAAGTCATCAGGATGGAACGTGCTGACGGTAGACCGTTCGAATCCGTCCCGCTCATGGGAGTGCTGGAGGACGGGGCGTGGCCGTTCGAGGAGGCACCGTGAGTGTAAGTGACCTGCGACAAGCGCTTGGCGCCCAGCCCGATCCCGAGTTCGACCTGGAGTTGCCGACCGGCTGGTCACGTCGTGAGCCTGACGAGGCCACGATGCACGATATGTTGGCAGCGATGAAGCGGCGCCTCATGGAGTCGCACCGACCGGACCTTTATGCGCAGGCGAAGGTATTGGTCGAGCGCGCGTTTGACGACATGCGTCGAGGCGGGGTCTTCGCGTTCTTCTCGGCGACCGACCCTGGTCCCGACACGCTCTTCGTCCCGTCCACCATTAATGCGTCGGTGCGCCGCGCTGAGCCGGGCCAGTCGTTGGACGATGTGGCGCGCGCCCTGATCCGTGACTACAAGGCGACACCTTTGCTTGGAGACAAGCGCACGCTGCGCGTCGAGCGAGAAAAGATGGCGCGCATGGGATCAGAGACCTTGGTCAACCACTCGGTCGTATATCTCACACCGATACCTGGGGCACGGCGGCGACGTGCGCTCCAGCTTGTCGCGGGGTTCGCGCGACGGCCGGAGACGGCGCCGGACGACCCTGCGCTCGATTCGCTCAGGGTCCTCTTCGACACGTGTGTGTCGACGCTACGTTGGCGCCCGGCGCCAACAGTGTGATCACCTGAGGTCTGGTCGTGAACCGCGGCACCGACGAGTGGACGGGGAGTGCAATGGAGCGAGAACAGTCGGTACGGGACTGGGCACGCACGGCAAACTTCTCGTACCCGGTTCGTTGGGGCGAGATTGAGTCGGCCATTCTCGCCCGTGATCTTCCGCCGCTGGACCGAGAGGGCACGACTGGGAGTTTCGCACGCGGAGCTGTCGTGGCGGCCGCAGCCGTTGTTGGCACGCTCGTCTACGGGGCATCGGTTGTCGGTCTCGGACTTGTGGCCGTAGGTGCCTACTTGGCTGAGTCCCCGGGGACGTGGATGGCGATCGCACAGATCGCCTTCATCGTGGCCACGTTGGTGCCGGTTACCGTGCTCATGGCGTGGTGGACGGAGCGTCGGCGAGGCCCGTGGGACGTCCTTGTTTCGGGCTTGACTGCCGCGGCGTCGATCGGGGCCTTCGTCATCTTGGCCACTTTGCCCGAGGAATCGGACGTCGGATGGCTCGGAACGCTGACGCTGGTAGCCGCACTCATCGCGCTGGCGGTGTTCATCGTCATTCTCGCCGCGTCCAAGGGGGGACCGCGTGCACGTAAGCGAGCGTGGAGCCTTAACCCGGGGAAGGATCTGCGCTATATCGCCGCTCGCGAAGAGGTGCTGCAGGTGCTGGTCGAACGTCGCCTGGTGCAGCTCGACAAAGCTGGGCAGCGGAAAGTCCTCGAAATGCCGCTTGGCTCGTGGCACGAACTTGACGAATCTCCCCGCGACTGATCGCTGAATGAGGTGGCTGGTCGCGCCGGCATCGCGCGTTCGGCGGTGCTTGCGCAACTCCCCCGGTAAGGTGCTTGAGCTGTCTATGCAACCGGGCGGACGGTCGGTTAGGCGAGGAGTTCTCAGGAAGTGCACCCATGCAGGAGTCAGAGCCGCTCGAGCGATGGGCGCGCACCGCAGTGTTCCTGAGCCTGTGGGGTGGCGTAGGAACGCACGTCATGTCCCGGCCTTGCCGGCTGAGGAGGAGGGCCTGAACCGGGCGGGGTGTTTCAACTTGTCGGCATTCTCGCGTTTCCTTCGATGCTGTCGTCGGTGTCGTGGGGCACGGCTCGTCCGTGCTGGGTTCGGCCTTCGCCCTGGTGGCGTTGAACGAGACGGGACTCGTGGCTGAGAACTGGATGGTCGGCGTACATCTTGCGTTCGTTGGTGTCCCGATGGTGTCGCTTGCCACGTTCGTAATATGGCTTGATGCGAAGCGCAGGGTGCCGTGGGACCTTGACTTTACCGTATTGTGAGGTCGCGGCTGTGGTCGCAGTCGTCATTCTCGGATCCGGATCTGGTATTCCCGGTGTTGGCATCGCTGGCTGCAAGAGCACAAGTTCTTGAGATCCTTGACAAGCCTAGGTCCTAGGCGGAAGGTCAAGTTCGCGCCAAGTGCCAAGTGCCATCTGATTCATGTTCACGACGTCGAGGTCGTCCTCCACGAAGCCCGCGCTTTTCGGGAACACGGCGCTGCGTGAATAGCGGGCTGCAGACCGTTGGGGCCGCGCGCCATATTCCAGCGTAGGTGCGCGGTACGCCAGACTTGCACCGTGGTGGATCGTCAGCAGCCGGTGGAGGCGTGGATGCGGACCGCGGAGTTTCCGCAGCCGGTGCGGTGGGGAGACATCGAAGCGGCGATCCTCTCGCGGCCGCCTCCAGAGGCTGCGGGCGGGCACGACTACGTCCCTACGGGGCAGGAGCGTGTCGGGGGCAAGGTTGCCTTCGGGATTGTGATGGCAGCCGGGATTCTGATGTACGGACTGCCTGTCATCGGCCTCGGTATCGTCTGGGCTGTCGTCGGCGCCGGCCCCGAGTCGGGGTGGCTCAGCCTCGCGCAGGCAATCCTCTTCGTGTCGCTGACGTTGCCACTGGCGACACTGTCTGTGTGGTGGAGCAGTGATCGTCGCCGCGAACCGAAGGACCTCGTCATCACGGCTGTTACTGGATGTTCCGCGCTGGCCGCACACGTCCTCATCCAGGGCGCCGGCAACGTCGGTAGAGGGCTGCTGGAGATTGTGACCTTGTTGGGTGCGGTCTGCGGCTTCGCTGTGTTCGCCGTACTTCTCCTTGCCTCGAACCCGGGTAGGCGGCGGAGCGGCAAGCGGTCCGGGGTGAGCCAGTCACAGGAGGATCGGTACAACGTTGCCCGTGCGCGCGTTTTGGACATCCTCATCGAGCGCGGTGTCGTTAACGAAGACGAGGTCGACATCGGGTACATGCTCGCCATGCCGCTCGGCACTTGGCGCGATCTCGACAGGCCACGGTAAGGGCAGTTGGGTCGCTGAAGGCCCAACAGCTGACCACTGACAACCGGAAATGAAGATTGCGTGCGGTCTATGTCAGTGTTGAAGAGCGGCCTGATCATGGGGTACAGCCATATGCACACTTACAATCGCCGTGGCCGGCCGTCCAGGAAACGGGGGATTTGTGTGCGGACAGGGACGCGTTGCCGTGCCGCGGCGGTGACCGCGTGCGCCATCGCTGTGGCGGTGGCGGCTTGCGGCCCGCCGTTGCCCAACTCCGTCGTCGCAGATTCAAGCGTTGCGGTCGGGTGGTCGGAGAGACTGACCAGCACGAACGCGGCCGCCGAGCGATCTGCGACGTCTGGAAACCTCGATATTGCCGCAATGACGCGTAGTCAGTTCGCCGAGCCTGTCGAGGACGGGTTCGAACTCGACGAGAGCTTTGGCGAGGTTGCGATCGCGGACCCGGAACCCGATTCGTTTACGGTGCGCTACGACCTGACCGAACCGCAGTGGTCGGACGGCATACCTGTGGACGCCGCCGACCTTCTCCTTGCCTGGGCCGCCGGATCCAATGCGCTCGCCCCGGAAGGCTTCGATCCCGAGGACAACCGCGGTGATGACGGGACGGTTCAGGTGCCGGCGAACGTCGCCTGGTTCGACTCGATGCCCAGCGACCTCGCCAGGAGCGAGGAGATCCCGCAGATCGACGAGTTCGCGCGGTGGATGGACGTGCGATTCACCGAACCGGTGACCGGGTGGCGCACCGCTCTTAACGTCGCCGTTCCCGCTCATGTGGTCGGGGAACGGGCGTTCGACGTCTCGGACCCCATGGAGGCCAAGCAGGCTGTCATCACCGCGATCCAGGAGCGTGATACGACCGCGCTTGCCGCGATCTCCAGGGTGTGGAACGACGGGTTCGACCTCGGTGACGGCGATGGCAGCGGCATTCCCGAGGACGCGCTCCTATCCAGTGGCCCGTACCGGGTGACCGAGGTCGACCAGAGCGTCGCCGACGCTCAGCGAGTGCGCCTCGAGGTCAACCGTGAGTACACCGGCCGCGAGATGCCCGAGTTCGAGCGGGTCGAGCTGGTACGGACCTCGTCGTCGAGTCCGGTCACGGATGTTGGCAACTCCGTGAATGTTGTGCAGGTTCAGCCCACGTCAGGGAACCGCGAGCCGGTGCGTGAACTCGAACGACGGGACTATGGGTTCTCCGCCTCGCACGACGGCACGGTGTGGGCGCTCGTGCTGCGATCGGACAACGGGGAGTTCACGAGCAAGCGAGCGCGAGAGGCGTTCCTGCGTGCTGTGCCCCGGGAGGATGTTGTCGCGCAGGCCGCCGGCCCGTGGGCCACCGAGTACGGATCGACCGACTCGCTGCTGTTCCCGCGGGGGACCGACGGTTACGACATCTCCCGTCAGGACGCCGGCTTCGATGGGGCGTTCGACGGCTCCGTCGGTGACGAGGCGATCGAGGAACGGCGGGCGGCCGGTGTTCCGGACGGCGCGCTCATCTGCGCCCTTTACGACACCGGGGACGAGTTCGCCTCGGCGGCCTTCGAGGCGCTCAAGGCCGGTGTCAGAGAGGCAGGTTGGGATGTCATCGACTGCGGCCAGGACGACGCGCAGTCGGTCGCCGAGGACAGCGACCACTGGCACGCCTACATCGCCCGGATACCGGTGCCGACGACTCCCGACGACGTTTTCGAGTACTGGGGAACCGACGGCGCATCGGCACTGACCGGCACAAAATCGGACGAGCGCGACCGGTTGATCGAACAACTGAGACACACCCCGGACGAGTACGAGGCACGCGACCTGCGCGTGCAGATCGAAGCATCCATTGTCGACGACGCAATCGCCCTGCCGCTGAGCGTGAATCCGATCGTGGCGCTGAGTGATCGGACGGTCGAGGGTGTTGAACTGCGGGCCGGCCCGGCGGCACCCCTGACCTCTCGAGTGTTCGAATGGGGGCTCGCGGAGGAGTAGATGGCATCGGATCACGCGAAGTTCGGACCGCACGGCGACCGGGTCGCCGCGTTCCTCGAGGAGGTCCGGGCGACCGACAAGGCCGGCTGGCACACGTTCGCCTCGCTCCCGCGGGAACCCGGCAGCGGCCGGCAGGCGTCAGCCGCGTTGCGCGAGATCCGGCTCCCCGGTCCCGTACAGAGCGCCGTCCACAGCGCGGCGTTGGCCGCGTTCCGCTCGCTCGAGCTCAAGGCGGACGACCTGCCGGACGGCTATCGGATCATGGCGATCCCGACGGCGATCGACGGTGCCGTGCGGGCGCTCGCGGCCGGGCCGGACCTCGCCCCCGAACATCGCGAGGCGTTGCTCGGCGAGTTCGAACGTGCCGGGTTCACGTCGGTACGGACTGACTGATGAGCTCGCGCTCTCGGCGCATCCGCGGTGACCGAGCGTGCGCCCGAACGCTCACCTGAGCACCACCCGCTCGGGTGGGCTCCACTCCGCCCTCGCTCGCGTTGCCGCCCTCCTCCGGCCCTCTTAGCGTGGCCGGTGGGGAGGGAGACCATGACCCAGCAGCGGACCGTCACGGTCCTTCTCGAGCGGCACGGCACCACGTACGCCGCTCAGGCCGGCATCACCGTGAAGGACACGCCGTCCCCGCTCTATCGGCTGCTCGTGCTGAGCCTGCTGCTCTCCGCCCGGATCAGCGGCGAGATCGCCGTCCGCGCCGCACGCGAGCTCTCGGCGGCCGGATTCCGAACCCCTCGGCGCATGGCCGACGCGACCTGGCAGCAGCGTGTCGACGCCCTCGGCCGCGCCGGCTATCGCCGGTACGACGAACGCACCGCCACCATGCTCGGCGACGGCGCGGACATACTGCTCGAGCGGTACCGCGGCGACCTGCGCCGGCTGCGGGCCGAGGCCGATGGCGCGCGCTCGCTGCACTCCGCCGTCCAGCAGTTCCCCGGCATCGGCAAGGTCGGCGCCAGCATCTTCTGCCGCGAGGTCCAGGCAGCCTGGCCGTCGCTGGCGCCCTATCTCGACCAGAAGGTGCTCGACGGCGCGCAACGGCTCGGCCTACCCACCAATCCTCGGAGGCTCGCCCGCCTCGTCGACGATGCCGATCTACCGCGCCTGGCGGCCGGGTGCGTGCGTGCCGCCCTGGATGACGAGGTTGTCCGGGACGTTCGCGACCACGCATCGTGATCCGCGACTGAACGAGGTTGCGAGATTCGTCGAAAATCTGACGGATTCTGCAACCTCGTTCGCGGCCGGCCCTACTCCCGCAGTGCGGCGACGACCTGCGGTAGCACGCGCGGATCGGTCTGGATCACCAACGTCGTCACCACGGATTCGCGCCACGCCACCGCCTGCTCGCGCAGCTGGGCGGGGTTCCCGGCGAGGGCGACGTCGAGCACCAGGTCCGTCGGCACCGCGGCGGATGCGCCCCCTCGGTCGCCGGCGGTCCACCGCCGGGTCACCTCGGCGCAGGCAGCCTCGTACCCCAACCGCTCGATCGCCCGGCGGTGGAAGTTCGTCGACGCCGACCCCATCCCGCCGATGTACAGCGCGAGATGTGGCCGGAGCCGGTCCGCCGCCTCTGCCACGTCCCGCCCGAGCGAGACCGGTACCGCGGCCGCGACCTCGAACTCCGACGCCGGCCGGGCTTCGGCGGTCCGACGTGCGAACCCGGCGGCCAGGCGCTGCGCATAGACGTCCGAGAGTCGCGGCGAGAACAGGAACGGCAGCCACCCGTCCGCGATCTCCGCCGCCAGCTCGGTGTTCTTCGGCCCCTGCGCCGCGAGCAGAATCGGCAGGTCGGCCCGCAGTGGGTGCACGGTCGCCCGCAGCGCCTTGCCCTGGCCGGTCCCGCCCGATAGTGGGAGCTGGATCTGCCGGCCGTCGAGCCGGACCGGCTCCTCGCGTCGCAGCACCTGCCGGACGACGTCGACGTACTCGCGGGTGCGTTCCAGCGGCCGCGCGTACGGCTGGCCGTACCAGCCCTCGACCACCTGGGGCCCGGAGGCCCCGAGCCCGAGGACGAACCGCCCGCCCGAGAGATGGTCGAGCGTCAGGGCTGCCATCGCCGTCGCCGTCGGCGTGCGGGCCGGCATCTGGGCGACCGCGGTGCCCAGCCGGACACGGGAGGTGCGGGCGCCCCACCAGGCCAATGGGGTGAGCGCATCGGAGCCGTAGGCCTCCGACGTCCACACCGAGTCCAGGCCCAGCTCGTCCGCGGTCGTGACCGCCTCCGCGGCGCCGGGCTGCGGTCCGGCGGACCAGTAGCCGGTGGCGAACCCGAGGCGGAGTGAGTCTGCCGTGTTCATCGCATCCCTTCGATCAGGTGCGCCGCCGCGCGGGCACCCCCGAGGGCGCGGAGGTCCGCGCCCAGTCGTGCCGCGCGTGACCGGAATGAGGCGTCGGTCGAGACGCGTCGGTACGCCGCCTTGATCGCCCGTGGCCGTGGCGTCCCGGTGCCGAGGTCGACGCCGGCTCCCAGCCAGTCGATCCGGGCGGCGATCTCCGGCTTGTCGAGATCGCCGCCTGCGACGACGAGCGGGACGTCGTGGCGCAACGCCTGAACAACCCCGCCGAAGCCGCCGTTGGTGATCACGACGGAGGTGCGTGGCAGCAGCTCCTGATACGGGATCATCTCGGCGACCCGGACGTTGGCGGGCAACGCTCCCCTCAGCGGCGCAGTTCGGTGACCCAGGCCGACCACGAGAAGGAGTTCCTCGTCGGCCAGCGCGTCGATCGTCGGTCGGATCAGGTCGGACGGATCGACGTTGGCCGTGCCCTGCGTGACGTGGACGACGGGCAGCTGTGCCGACTCCACGTCGTCCCACCACGCAGGAAGAGATGAGCGGGGGATGGCCGATTCCCCGCCGTCGTCCATGAGGTCACCGACGAACCGGACGTGACCGGGCAGGTCCGTACGCGGATAATCCAGGCTCGGGGCTCCGGGCGAGATGAGCAGCTGCGGCGAGTACCACATGGTCGGGAAGCCGACTCGGGTGCCTGGAAGCCCAGCCTCGGCCCGTGCCCGCTGATACGCCCGGTCCACCGGTGTCATGGCGAACCGCGTCACCTGGGTCAGAACGGCGTCACGAACCAGGCCGGTGGCTCCGGTCGCTGGGCGCAGGCCGAGCCCCGCCGGCGGTATGCCGCGGCCGGGAAGCCACGCCGGCACGGGGGCGAGCGTGGCCCACCGGGAGCGGGTGCGCTCGGCCGCGAACCGCGTGCCCAGCGCCAGCGGGTCGCCGACGAGGACGTCCCAAGGCTCGTCCTCGTACGCCGCGAGGAGGTCCTCGGTCTGTGCCGCTGCCGTCCCGATGAACAGGTCTTCGAGGTTGTGCAGCACCTGGCGCGGCCCCTTGCGTCCACGCATCCGCGGGAACGTGGCCGCGAGGTCCCGCTCGTCGAAGTCGGGGGCGGCGCGCCACGGGATGCCACGCGCCCCGACCGACTCGAACATCTCGACGTACGCCCGTCCGGTGTACGCCCGCACGGAGTGCCCGCGGCGGACCAGCTCCGCGGTCACCGCACGAATCGGGCGGGCGTGCCCCGCGAACGGCATCGCGGTGACCACGATCGAGGCCACGGATCAGACCTTCGGCATGACCTCGGCCGCGATGAGATCGAGCATCTCCAGGTCCGTCATGTCCAGGCACTGCAGGTAGACCCGCGTGATGCCCAGCTCGGCCAGGGCGCCGATGCCGTCGACCACCTCGGCCGGTGTCCCGGCGAGCCCGTTCTCACGGAGCTCTCCTACCTCGCGGCCGATGGCTTCGGCGCGCCGGGCGATCTCGGCCTCGTCGCGCCCGACGCACGCGACCAGCGCGACGGAGTAGACCAGGTCTTCGCCGGCGCGCCCGGCCGCCTCGGCCGCCGCGCGGACCCGGCCGATCTGCGGCCCGATCGCGTCCTTGGCCGGGAACGACTGGTTGTACTCGGCCGCGTACCGAGCGGCCACCCGAGGGGTCCGCCGCGGGCCGTTGCCACCGATGATGATCGGCAGCGGCGACTGGACCGGCCGCGGCAGGGCCGGGTTGTCGGTGAGCTGGTAGTGCTCGCCCGAGAAGCTGTAGGACTCGCCCTCGGGCGTCGACCACAGGCCGGTGAGGATCTCGAGCTGCTCCTCGAGCAGGCCGAACCGCTTGTCCGGGAACGGGATCCCGAGCGCCTTGTGCTCGGCCTCGAACCATCCGGTCCCCAGTCCGAGCTCGACGCGCCCGCCCGACATCGCGTCCACCTGAGCCACCTGGACGGCCAGCACGCCCGGGAAGCGGAACGTGGCCGAGGAGACGAGGGTGCCGAGCCGGATCGTGGACGTCTCCCGGGCCAGGCCGGCGAGGGTGGTCCAGGAGTCCGTCGGGCCGGGGCGCGGGTCGCCGCCGCCCATGCGCAGATAGTGGTCGGAGCGGAAGAAGGCGTCGTAGCCCAGCTGTTCGGCCCGCTGAGCCATGGCGACGTGGTCGTCGTAGGAGGCGCCCTGCTGCGGTTCGGTGAAGACACGAAGATCCATACGCTCACCTTGCCAGGTTCCGGCCGACTCAGCGCTCGACGGCGGGGGCCGGTTCGGCATCCGACCGGTCCGCAGCCTCATCCGGAGCACCACGCCGGCGATGGACCAGTGTGAGGACCCGGTCGATCACCAGCCCGAGGACCAGGCCCAGGCAGGTCGCGGACAGCATGCCCAGCAGCGGTCGGTCGGAGAACCAGGCGCCGCCGATGGTGCCCAGGGTGAGCATGTACAGGCTCCAGAGGGTGGCCGACAGCGCCGTCAAGGGCCGGTACGTGCGGCGCGGCACCCCGGTGGCCCCTGCTGCCAGGCCGATCGCCACGCGGACGCCGGGCACGAAGCGGCCGGCGAGCACAGCCGTGGACACCCGGCGGCGCAGGCCGGCAGCGGCTCGTACCGTGTGCCGTGCGAACCAGGGCCGGCGCATCCACCGGAACCGCCGCAGCCCGATGGCCCGGCCGATCTCGTAACTGAGGTTGTCCCCCACGAACGCGGCGACGGCCGCGACGATGCCGAGCACGGGCAGCATGGGCCGGCCGGTGACCGATCCGATCGCGGCCAGCCCCATGACGAGTGACTCGCTCGGCAGGGCGGGCACGAGCCCGTCGACCACGGTGAGGACGAAGATCGCCACCAGCGCGACCGGCGACCCGGCCGCGTCGAGGACCCACTGGCTGACGTTCTCCACGGCACCAGTTCACCCGATGATCGGCTCGCGCGGTATGGGGAACTCCCCCGATTCTCGTGGCAGCTACCCGTTCTCGGCCGCGCGTGGGCGGGTGCCCGTATCGTCCGTGCCCATGACGACGGCGGAGCTCGGCCTGCTCCGGCTGGTCGCCCAGCGGGTGGCCGGTCCCGGCCTGCCACGCCCGGCCGACGTCGTGCGGCACCTGACCGCCATGCAGGCGCAGGCCTTCCCGGCCGCCGTCGAGGCGGTCACCGTGCGGACGGCGGACCGCGACCCCGACGCCGTCGTCGGGGCCCTCAACAGCGGCGAGATCGTCCGGTCGTGGCCGATGCGCGGAACACTCCACCTGGTACCGGCCGAGGATCTGGGCTGGATGCTGGACATCACCGGGCAACGGCAGACGGCGAGCTCGGCGCGACGCCGGGCCGAGCTCGGTGTCGACGCCACCGTTATCGAGCGCGCGTCGACCGTGGCCACCGACGCCCTGAGCGGTGGCCTGGCGTTGAGCCGGGACGAGCTGGTGACGTTGTGGCGCGAGGCCGGTCTCATCGGTCCCGGGCAGGCCGGCGCCCATCTGCTCAGCTACCTCGCACAGCGTGGCCAGCTCGTCCTCGGCCCCGTCCGCGACCGCCGGCAACGAATCGTGCTGACCGAGGAGTGGATCACCGCCCCACGCCGCCTAGTGCGGGAGGAGGCACTCGGCGAGTGGGCGCGCCGCTACTTCCGCAGCCACGGCCCCGCCACCGTGCGGGACTTCGCGTGGTGGACCAAGCTCACGCTGGCCGACGCCCGGATCGGTCTCGACCTGGCCCGACCGGAACTCGACCGCCTCGAGGTCGACGGCACCACGTACCACCTCGACCCGGAGGTCCCCGAACGACTCGCCGGCCTGCGGCGGGCGGCCCGCCGGCCGCTGCTCCTGCCGGCGTTCGACGAGATCATCCTCGGCTACCAGGACCGGTCGGCCGTCCTGACGCGTGAGGAGGAACGCCTGGTGGTGCCGGGAGGTAACGGCGTCTTCCGCCCGATCATCGCCTCGGGCGGCCGCGTCGTCGGGACGTGGCGCCGAGAAGGCGCCCGCCGCGACATCACCATCGAGCCGTTCACCACGCTCCGGCCGGCGGCACAGCGGGCCGCGCTAGGGCTGATCCGGCAGTACCCGACCGCTCCGGTGACCGGGTGACGGGGCGTCGATGGTGAGATCTCCCCACAGACGGCGGCTGCGCCCGGGCTCTACTCTGTCCCGCAAGGGGGAACGATGCGCAGATGGCTGGCGGCGGCCGCGGCAATCGTGGTGGCCGGGACGGTAGCGGGGTGCGAGCCCGGGGAGCCCTCCCCGGAACCGTGCTCGGAGCCGGACCAGCCCGAGGGCCGCCCCGGGCAGGCTGCACCGCTGCTCAGTCTCGGCGGGCCGTCCGGCACCCGCGGGGCCACCCAGGTGCTCTACGAGGACGGGTGGGTCCTCACCCAGGAGGCCGCCGATGCCGACGGCCCGGCCGCGGTTCGGCCGATGTACGCCGGACCCGTCTACGACGACGACCCCCGAGTGTGGCGCAGTTCGTACGTGGGCGCCTGCGAGATCGAGCAGGTGCGCGAGCTCGCGGCCGAGACCTTTGTCGAGGGCATCGAGTTCGGGTCACCGACGGTGACGGACATGCCCTCGACCACCATGACGTGGTACGGGGACGGGAAGCCGGTCGAGGTGAGTGCCTACGCCCTCGGTCACGAAGGCGAGTACGACGGGACCAGCCGCGACGAACGGGCTGCGCGCGAGCGGCTGCATGTGCTGATCGAGCTTCTCGATGCGGGTGTGGCCACGGGGGACGTGGCCCCCACCGGCTACCTGCGTGTGGCGCGGCTCGGCTCCGAGATCGAGGATCCGCCGGACTGGCCGGGCCCGCCGACCGCCGAGCTGCTCGCCGATCAGGAGTGCGGGCGGATCGACGGCGAGGATGCCGTCGTCGTCCACGACCACCTGCTCGCCGGTGGGCAGGCACCGGAGGGCGTCTGGATCGCTGTGGGGCCGATCGGCGTCGAGCCGTGCCCGTGAGGACCGAACCATGCCAGTGAGGTGAGCCGCACCGGTGAGATCGAGCCGTACCGGTGAACAGCGGCGAGGCCGTTGCGGCGTCATCGACTCAGGACCGGTTCCTGAGGGCGGACACGTGGCGCCTCTTCGAGTGTGATCCCGAACAGCTCCCGGTACGCCGGAAGGACCGCCTCGTCGGCGAGGGTCTCCTCATGCCTCACGCCGTCGCGGGTGCGGGCGAGCTCGTTGCCGCTCAGGGTCAGCCGGCCGTCACCGGTGACCAGGGAGCACACGAGGGAGCCGGTGAACCGGGAGCGGGGCGAGGTCTGCGTCCACCAGCACGTCGGTTCGAACTCGGTGAGTAGTCGCGGGCGGGTCTCCAGGCGGTACTTGGGTGCGCCATCACAGGTCAGCAGCAGGTCACCGGAGCCGGTCTCGGACAGACGGAAGGTGCCCTCACGGTCGAGCTGGTCGGAGCGGTCGTCCAGGCGTAGCGGGTGGTACGCGAACCCGCGGCCGAAGCCGACATCGGCCAGCCACGGCCCGTCCGGCAGGTCGACCCGGACGGCCATGTGCACCAGCGGGGGAAGGGCGAGACCGTCGGCGAACGTGCTCGCCCCGAGCAGGCTGACCTCGAACCCGAGCGCCGACAGCAGCGCGGCGAATGCGCCGTTGAGTTCGTAGCAGAAGCCGCCGCGGCGACGCGCCACGATCTTCTCCACCAGCGCCGCCTCGTCGAGGACGACGGGCTCGCCGAGATGGATGCTGAGGTTCTCGAACGGGACAGACCGCTGGTGGCGGACGTGCAGGTCCCGCAACGCCTCGGCGTCGAGCTGCGCGGGTCGGTCGGCGCCGATGCGGTCGAGGTAGCCGGCCACGGCCTCGGGGGTCATGTGCTCAACGGTGCTCGGTGCCGGCCACCGACGGCAAGTCCGTTCCCGCGACCCGGCCGGTGCACGCGCTGGCGGCCTGCTCTGCACAGCAGGGGGCACACCCGGTGCGGACGTCAGCGCGGCGGCTGCCGACGACGCCGCCCGGACGGCAGAACCTGTCCGGGCAGGGAAGAACCCGCGGGGTCCCGGCCGAGACGGCCAGGGTCCGTGGTGGACGAGATCCACGGCCCCGCGGGTTCCGGTGACCACCTGGTACTCGCCGCCCGTCGAGCGGGAGGACCATCGGTCCGTCCATGACGGGCTAGCGGGTGGTCACCTCACGCGTCCGAAAGTTCTTCACCTCTGGACCACCTCCTTTCTCGTGTGTCACCACGCTACGGCGGGCACGGGGACCGTGTCACCGATTTTTCCGACGGCGTACCGGCCCACCGGCGGTCCCGACCGCTTGCACACCACCCCGTGGCAGGCTGCGGGCATGTCCCTTCTGGTCGACGACCCGGACCATCACGACCGGTTGGCGCGCGAGAGCCGCCGCCTGCTCGGATTCGCAGCCGCCAGCCGGAACGCGGCCGCGTTCGGATGGCTGGACGACCGCGGTGACTTGACGCCGGGCCGCCCGGACTTCCTCTACGTCACCTGCCGCATGACGCACAGCTTTGCCTTGGGCGGCCTCCTGGGGTTCCCGGGCGCAGCGGACCTCGTGGACCACGGCCTCGCGGCACTGCGGACCACGTTCGCCGACGAGCACCACGGCGGGTGGTTCACCGCCGTCGGCCCGGACGGCGCGCGAGCGGACCGTAAGTGGGCCTACCCGCACGCTTTCGTCCTGCTCGCCACGGCGAGCGCCTCCGTCGCCGGCCGAGCGGGGGCACGCGACCTCCTGGAGCAGGCGGCCGAGGTCCTGCGAACCCACTTCTGGGATGAGGAGGCCGGGATGCTCCTCGAGGAGTGGGACGCCGCGTTCAGCACCCTCAGCGACTACCGGGGCGCCAACGCGAACATGCACGGTGTCGAGGCCATGCTCGCCGCAGCCGACGCCACCGGTGACGAGGCGTGGCTGACCCGTGCCGAACGCGTCGCCGGCCGCATGGTGGACGCCGCGCACCGTCACCGTTGGCGCCTGCCCGAGCATTACGACGCCGCCTGGCGTCCCGACCACACCTACGGCAGCGAGCATCCCGACGATCCGTTCAAGCCGTACGGCACCATGCCCGGCCACAGCCTGGAGTGGGCGCGGCTGCTCCTCCATCTGCGTGCCGGGCTCCGGGCCCCCGGCCGCGCCGTGCCGGACTGGATAACCCGGTCGGCCGTGGCGCTCGCCGAGCGGGCGATCTCGGACGGCTGGGCCGCGGACGGCGCGCCGGGGTTCGTCTACACGGTGGACCCGGAAGGACGCCCGCTCATCCGGCAACGGCTGCACTGGGTGCTCTGCGAGGCGCTCGGAGCGGCGGCGTGCCTGTGGCGGGTCACCGGTGACGAGATCTGGGCGCACCGGTACGCCGAGTGGTGGTCGCACGCGGAGACGGCCTTCATCGACCCCACCGGGTCGTGGCACCACGAACTCGATCCGGCCGGGCGGCCGGCGGCGAAGATCCGCCCGGGCAAGGCCGACGCCTACCACGCGCTCCAGGCCACGCTGCTCCCGCGGGTGACGATCACGGCCTCCCTCGCCGGCTCGCTCGCCGCCCGCCGCGCCGCCGGCGGCGAGGCTGAGCCCGAAGCCGACCGGCCCGCTGGCACCATGGACGCATGACCGACGACTCGCCGCTGCCCGCCGATCCGAACCGTCCGTACCGCATCCTCGTCGTCTGCACCGGCAACATCTGCCGCTCGCCGATGGGTGCCGTCGTGCTGCGCGAGCGTCTGCGCGAGGCCGGGCTGGACCGCGCCGTCGAGGTGGACTCGGCCGGCATCAGCGACGAGG
The DNA here is from genome assembly GCF_042680605.1 of Georgenia deserti. Taxonomy (NCBI): domain Bacteria; kingdom Bacillati; phylum Actinomycetota; class Actinomycetes; order Allobogoriellales; family Allobogoriellaceae; genus Georgenia; species Georgenia deserti. The sequence goes on along the minus strand of NZ_JBHUEE010000003.1, from coordinate 314,049 downwards.
AACACGGCAACCCGATCGATCCCCGGGCGCAGTCCGTCCTCGCCGAGCACGGCTACCCCGTGCCGGCGCACAGCGCCCACCAGGTGACGGCGCATGAGCTCACCGATTACGACCTCGCGCTGGCCATGACCGCCCAGCACGAGCGTGCCCTCGCCCGGCTCGCGGACCGGGCGCCGGGCGAGGCGGCCCGGATCAGCATGTGGCGTGAGTTCGACGCCACCGCCCCGGCTCGCGGAACAGGGGGTGCGGACCTCGACGTCCCGGACCCGTGGTACGGCCCGCACGACGGCTTCTACGACACGCTGGCGGTCGTCGAGCGCGGCGCCGACGGCCTGGTCGAGCACCTGCGCGACCGGGTGGCGCCCACCGGCTGACCGGGGCACACGGAGCCGCTCAGGCCGCCGGCTGTGAGACCGATCCGGTGACCGCCGCGAGCACGGTGTCACGCAGGCGGCTCGCGGCTGCCGAATCCGGTGCGGCAGGGTCCCCGGCGAGCATGCTCAGCGCGACGCCGACGCAGCTCGAGGTGATGAGGCGCGCCGCGTCCTCGCGCGGCACGGCCAGACGACGCTGCGCGGCGCAGCGATCCAGCGAGTCGAGCAGTTGCTCGTGGATGCGCGCCAGCACCGTCTCGGACGCCAGCACGCCAGGGGCGAACATGGCTCGGTACTGGGTGGGTTGCCGACGGGCGAACTCCAGGTGGGCGTCCCACCGGTACGTGAGCTCTTCGACCGGATCGAGGTGGTCGGGCAGGGTCGCGGTCGCCTCGAGGTACTCGCCGAAGCTGTGCTCGATGATCGCGGTGAGCAGACCCACCCGGTCTCCGAAGTACTGGTTGACGGTCGCCGGAGTGACCTCCGCCGCTTCGCACAGCTCACGGACGGCGATCTCCCCGTCCGGCGACATCGCCAGCACAGTGGCGCCCGCGCTGACGATCCGTTCTCGTGCCCCCATGGTGTTTCGACACTAACACTGCAGGTCAGAGCGACGGAGGTCGAAACAAGACCTGCGGGAAACCGCAAACGTGACGGTCTCCGCTGCGGTTTCCCGCAGACCCTTAGCTGCCCTGGCGCCCGCCCGTCGTCGTCGAACGGTCGAGGTGCGAGAGCGCGGCTGCGAGGCCGGCCCGGGACGAGGTGCCCGTCTTGCGGAACAGCTGGGTGACCGTGGCCTCCACCGACCGGACCGAGAGGTACAGCTCGGCAGCGATGTCGCGGTTCCGCATGCCTTTGAGGATGCGGGCGGCGACGTCCGTCTCCCGTGTGGTGAGGTCGAGCGCCCGGGGCGGCACCGGCCAGTCCTGGCTCTCCAACACCGAGGCGCCGGCCAGGGCGCGTGCACCCTGCGGAGCGAGCGTGCGTTCGACGGCGGGCACCGCCCACGCCGGCACGCCGGTCAGGTCCGGAACGGTCGCACCGTCCTCCAGCAGCGCCTGGGCCAGGCGACGGGCACGCTCGGCATGCGGGGACTCACCGGCCCGTGGATGCAGCGCGGAACGGACGTAACGGCGCGCCTCGTGCAGCCGGCCGGCACGGACGCACAGGGCCACCTGCAGCACGGGTCCGACGAGTTCGAGATCCACCTGGCCGAGGGTGGTCCCGCGCGGAACGTCCCCGCGCGAAACCGCCCGGTTCACCTGGTTGAGCAGTCGCTCCGCCTCCTGCGTGTCCCGGCCGGCGGCGAGTAACCACGCGGCACGCGCGAGATCGACGTGCGCCCGGCGCAGCACTTGTGCGGCTCCGCTCGCCATCGTGGCCGCCGCCTCCACCCGAGCTGGCAGAGCCACGCGAGCCGCGACGGCGGCCGTCCGCAGGTGCGAGACCGTTCGGGTGGTGGGCATGAAGTGTCCGAGGACCTGGAGGTCCTCCAGCTCGGTGAGATACCGGGTGGCGTCCTGCGCCCGTCCGCGTGCGCTCTCCACATGGGCGCTCAAGGCCAGCACGACGGCCCGGTGCAGCGGCGAGAGCTGATGGCCGAGCTGGGCGCGCAGGTGCCGCGCCGCGACGGCGGTCTCCTCGTGCGCGGCGATCTCCGCATGTAGGTCGAAGGAGAGTTCGTGCGAGTCGGTGGTGTCGACGAGCCACCGCCGCAAGTGACGGCGCAGATCCGGCGTCGCGACTCCCGGGGTGAGGCGGAGATGCAGGTACTGCCAAGCCGGGGTTTGCCGCTCGTGGGCGGGCAGCTGCGGCTCGACGAGGTCGAGCACGTCTTTTGCGCCGGCGAGATCGCCGAGGGCGATCGCGGTGAGGGTGAGCGTCCGGGCGAGTCGCGCCGTGGCTTCGGGTTCGTGCTCCACGTGCACGAGGAGTTCATCGATGAGCGCGCTGAAGCCGACCTCCTCGCCGAGCAGCGCCCGGGACAACAGGGCGATCCGGGCGAGTTCGAGACGTTCGCGGGACGGCGCCAACCGGGCGAGATCGTCAGCCGCCAGGTCGGCGGCGTCCTGGAGATGCCCGCTGAGGAAGGCGACCAGGCTTCGGGCTGCGGCGAGCTGAGGGTAGGTCTCTGCCGTGCTGTGCGCCATGGTGAGCGTGATGAGCTCGTACGCGCGGCCGATCCGGCTGTGGGCAGCGGCGTCGACAGCGGCCGCAGTCAGCGCCGGCACGAGCGCGGTGTCGCGGTCGGCGACGGCGGCCGACAGCAGCAGCCGGTCCTCGTCCGGCAGGACCGTCTCCGCCGCCGCGAGAACCCGCCGGCAGGCGTCCTCGCGGGTGCAGCTGTCACGGTAGGCGAGGTACCGGGCGACGATCCCGTCTGCGACGCAGACACGTGCACCGACCGACCGAACGAGCTGAGCCTGGCGGAGTCGACGCTCGTCGACGCCCATCTCGTGCGTCAGTGCCGTGAATGTCGGTTCGTCGAGGTTGCCGATGAGTGCCACGATGGTCAGAACGTTACGGATCTCGGGAGTGACCTGCGCGAGAGCGCGCTCGGCGTGACGGCGGGTCGGTTCAGCCGGCGGACCGGGCATCAGTCGGCGGGTCCCGGCCAGCGCACTGGTTGTCGTGGCCTGGATCAGGCCGGCCAACATGGTGGTGTGGCCGCCGGTCCACTCGTGCAGCAGGCGGGCCACGCGCGCCGGCGGTGGGAAGCCGGTCTTCGATTCCACCGCGGCACGGACGCCGTCGACTGTGAGTGGCTCGAGTTCCAATCGCTGGTAGGACTCGAGCGCCGGGACCGGCCAGGTGGCTGTGCAGACCACCCCTCCGGGCAGGTGTGCCGTGCGCGCGATGACGTACCGCAGACCCCGGACGAACTCCTCATGCAGGGCGTCCACGTCGTCGACCAGGATCCAGACGGGACGGGGGTCGCCGTCGCCGGCGGCAAGGAGGCGCTCGACCTGCCGGACCAGCTCGGTACCCGGATCTGCGCCCGGTCCAAGAGCCGGCGGCGCGTCGCCGCCTGGAGCGCCCTCGGCACCGAGAAGGTCGTCGACCTGGGCGGCGGCCGCATGCAGCAGCATCGTCTGGTCCTCGAGCGAGCCCCACATGACATTAAGGCGGATCACCCGCCGGCCGGGTGCCCTCGCCAGCCGGTCCAGCATGGCCGTCTTGCCCGAGCCCTGCTCACCACGGACGACCAGGCAATCGACGCCGGAGCGGATCTCCCGGTCGAGCAGGCGCGTAGCCTGTGGTTGCAGCCGTTCGACGAACTGCACGCGTATCCCCCCAGTGGTCGTTCAGGTACTCACCGATGACATAGCCGGAGGGAGGCGGATCATCGTTGATGCAAGAGGGATGCTATCGGACCGCGCCGGAACCGGAAGAGGGCTGTCACACCGTGGACGCTGCGCACGGCGTTGACGAGAAACGAGGGGCCCGATGAGCGAAAGCCGGCACCTCTGGTTCGGGGTGAACGGCGATCGGGACGACGGCGGCGGCATCTGGGCCGGCACGCTGAGCACGGCCGGCACCGTGACCGGCGCCCGCCGCGTCGCCGCCGTCATCAACGCCTCCTTCCTGGCGCGCCATGCCCGGCTGCCCGTCCTGTACACCGTCTCGGAGCAGGCCGGCGGCACCGTTGCGGCGTACGCCGTCCGTCCGGGTCAGACCCTCGAGCCCCTCGGCCCGCCGGTGCCGGTCGGGTCCGCGCCGTGTCACCTCCTCGTGCATCCGGACGGCGGCTGGCTCTACGCCGCGTGCTACGGCGACGGCACGACGGCCGCGGTCCCGCTGGCCGACGACGGCCGACCCACCGACGCCGTCGTCCGTCTGCGGTACAGCGGGTCGGGGCCGGTGAGCTCCCGGCAGGAGGGACCGCACGCCCACTCGAGCCTGCTCAGCCCGGACCGGAAGGATCTCCTCGTCGCGGATCTCGGCAGCGACAGCATCTGGGCGCACCGCCTGGCCGCCGGCCGACCCGAGCCCGACGCCCACCGCCTCGCCATGCCCGCCGGCTTCGGACCCCGCCACCTGCTCGTCCACGCAGGCCGGATCCTCGTCACGGGCGAACTCAGCGGCGAGGTGGCCGCCGTGGCTTGGGACGGGACAGCCGGCAGGGTCGAGCAGATCGTGCCTGCCGCCACGTTCCCGGCGCGTGACGACGGCCCGGCACACCAGCTCTCCCACCTGGCCGAGGTGGACGGACACCTGCTCGTCGGGGTCCGCGGTGCGGACACGCTGTCCTGGCTGCGTCTCGGCACCGACGCCCCCGTGCTGACCGGCGAGGTGACGACGACCGCCTCGCCCCGCCACTTCGCCGTCGTCGACGATCACGTGGTCGTGGCCGGGGCGGGAGCGGGTGAGGTCGGCGTGCACCGGCTCGACGACGGGGCCGTGGGACCCCTTCGCGAGCGTCATCGCCTGCCCGGGGTCATGTCCGTGCTGGCCGCCTGAGCCGGCCGGCTCCCGCGGCGCGACCGGCGAGCCTACTCCTCGCGTGATCCGCTCAACGCGGAGCGCAGAGCGAGGTACACCACGACCGCGACCACGGCGACGACCGCGAGCTTGGCGAGCATCCACATGAGAGAGAAGAGCGCGTCGACCAGGAACCAGGCGACGACGATCGCCACGATCACACCGACGACGGTCCAGAAGCTGCGGCTCACCGGGCCAGCCTACGGGGCCGGGCGGTCGTGCCGCGTGCTACCGGCGGACAGAGACGTGGACGTGATCGTAGTGACCGCCGGTGGCATCGCTCGGGTCGTAGACGCCACCACCGTCGTAGCGAGCCCAGCCCTGGTCGGCACGGTCGGCACGCCAGATCCGTCCCTGCCAGATGAGGTAGCGGACCTCGAGTGCCTCGGCGTGCCTGCGGAGCCACTGGGCCGCGCGCCAGCCCTCGAGGAGATCGGCAGTGGCGGCGCGCTCGCCGGCCGAGCCGAAGAACAGGTCACATCCGCGCCCGGCAGGATGGTCCGAGCGCGGGTTCCAGGCGTGCTCCGACCAGCAGGTCACGGGCACGTCGCCGAACGCGGTGTCGACCTCGCCGACGAGCCACGCCGTCGCGGCGGTCACGCATCCCTCCGTCCCGGTGGGATCCGGCACGGTGCACCCGGTGGACTCACCGGACCACGGCCGGGGAGGGGCCGGAAGCGTGACCGCGGGCCCCGGGTTGCGCACCGGCACCGACGCCGGTGGGCGGTCCAGCAGGTCCGTGACGACCGCAGCCACCAGCACCAGGGCGGCGAGCACCATCAGGCGCATCAGCCGCACCCGGCGCCGGACCATGCGCCGCCGCGCAGCCGGTGGCCGACGTCGAGGGGTCACCGCCCCACTCAAGCACGGCGGGCGGACGGGTGCGGGGCACGTCCGCTAGGTTTACGACGTATGACTCCCCGTCCGCCCTCTCGTCGCCCGCAAGGTCGCCACGCCGGGATCACCCGCGCCGCGGTGCTCGACGCCGCGCTCGCCTTCGTCGACCGCGAGGGCCTCGAGGCGCTGTCGATGCGTCGCCTCGGCGGTGAACTCGGTGTCGAGGCGATGACGCTCTACCACCACGTGGGTAGCAAGGAGGCGCTGCTCGACGGAGTGGTGGAGCGCCTGCTCACCGACCTCGTGCCGGAGCGCGAGGACGCGGCGTCCTCCTGGCGTGAGCTGCTGCGCACCTCGGCGTGGGCGCTCTACGACCGTCTTGCCGCCCACCCTCACCTCATCCCGGTCGTGGCCACCCGTCCGGCGGTCACTCCCGGGACGCTCGCCGTCCTCGAGCGCGAGGTCGCCGCCCTCCACGCGGCCGGGTTCGCGCCCGCCCGGGCGCTGGAGATCGCCTACGCCGTCATCGGCCTCGTGCTCGGGCATGTCGGCGTCGGCGGCCGGTTCGACGACCTCACAGGCGAACGCAGCCGAAACCTGGCGGGCGCCGATCTCAGCGACTACCCGTTGCTGTGCCGCGCGGTCGAGGACGGCGTGGACGTTGACGGGTCGAGCTCCTTCACCCTCGCGCTGGACGCCGTGCTCGACGGACTTGCGCCGCCGCGGTAGAGCGCTGCGGCCGCGGTAGGGCGCCGCGGCCGAGCAGTCTCGGCCGGCGTCGGGCCTCCTGGACTACTCGGCCATCGCCTCGTTGCCCGCCTCCTGCGCGCGCTGCAGGGCCTCCGGGACCGGGATGTCGCCGAGGAACATGTCCTGCAGGATCGGCACGAGCGCGTCGTTGCCGGCGTTGACGTTCGGTCCGAGGGGCGCCGGTGCGGTCTCGCCCTCCGCGGCATCGAGGAACGGCTGGAGATCCACGTCCCGCTCGGCCCAGTAGTCGACGAAGGTCTGCTGGGCATCGACGGCGGCCGGGAAGGCCACGCCCTGGCTGGCGAGCGCGCTCTGCCCGTCGGCGGAGCCGAGCCACCGCAGCACTTCGGTGGTCGCCTCGACGTTCTCCGAGTTGGCATTGCCGACCGCGGCGACGCCGTGGACGACGCCGATGCGCCCCTCCGGGCCCTCGACCATCGGCGCGATCCCCCACTCGAACTCGGCGTTGTCGGCGATGGTGCGCAGGTTGTAGGGGCCGGACTGGTAGAGCCCGAGCCGCTGCTGCAGGAACATATCTCGCGTGATGTCCCCGTTCGGGTTGGTGTCGGCGGCGGACGGGGCCACGTGGTGGGTGTTGATCATGTCGACGAGGTACTGGAAGGCCTCCTCGCCCTCCGGGGTGGCGAACGCGAACTCGTCACCGTCCTGCCACGTACCGCCGTTCTGCGCCAGGAAGTCGATGTAGATCGCCTGCAGGTCGGCCTGGGAGTTGAACCCGAAGACCTGGGTCGAGCCCCGATCGAACCCGCGCTGACCTGGGTGGCGGCCCTGCTCGTCCGTGGTCAGCGCGCGGGCCGCGTCGAGCAGCGTGTCCTCCGGTCCGGCGTCCTGACCGCCGGCCTGAGGCGGCTGCCAGCGCAGCGACTCAGGATCGACACCGGCCTGCTCGACCAGGTCCGCGTTGTAGTAGAGCGCGATCGAGTCCCACAGTTGGGGCACGCCCCACAGCGAGCCGTCGCGCTCGTACAGCTCGGCCACGGAGGCTTCCCACTCGTCGTGGTCGGTTCCCAGTGCCTCGCTGATGTCGATGAGGTCGCCGCTGTCCGCGTACCGACCGAAGTTGGAGGTGTTGGTCCAGAAGATGTCCGCCATCTCGCCGGAGCTGAGGTCCAGCGGCAGCCGCTCCCAATAGTCCGCCCACGGGACCACCTCGACCTCGACCCGGATGTCGGGCTGCTGGGCGTTGAAGGCGTCGAAGGACTCCTCGTACGCCGGCGCGGCGCGCTCGTCCCAGAGCCGGAACGTGACCGTCGTGCCGCCACCCTCGCTCGCGCTGCCGCCGTCGTCGGCGTCGTCCGCGCCGGGGGAGCAGGACGCGAGGACCACGGCGGCCGCGGCGGCGGCCGCCGTTCCCAGGGTGCGGCGTCGCCGGCGCGCGGTTGTCATGTGCCCCTCCTCGACAGTTCCCCCTGCGGGGGCGGCCTGGCGCAAACTTACTGCTCATGGGGCCGATTTTGCTAATCGGACAAGGTCTCGCTGCCGAACCGTGACCTTTCTCCGCGGTTGGTCAACGCAGCCCGATCCCGATCGAACGCGTGATCTGTTTCTGGAAGACGAGGAACAGCACGACGAGCGGCAGCAGTGCGATCGTCGTGGCAGCCATGACCAGCGTCCAGTTGCCCGAGTACTGGGTCTGCAACGAGGCCGTGGCCACCGTGATGACGTTCCACTCCGGGGCCGGGGCGATGATCGACGGCCACATGAAGTTGTTCCACTGCGTGACGACCGTGATGAGCAGCAGCGTGGCGAGGATCGGCCGGTTCATCGGCAGCATGACGTACCACAGCCGCCGCAGGACCCCCGCGCCGTCGATGGTGGCGGCATCGAGCAGCTCCCGCGGCGTCGAGCGGAAGTTCTCCCGCAGGAGGAAGACCGCGTACGGGCTACCGAGCAGGAACGGGACGACGAGCCCGGCGAACGTGTTCCGCAGTCCCGCCTGCGCCATCATCGAGTACAGCGGGATGATGACCACCACGGCGGGGATCATCAAGGTGGCGACGTACGCCCAGAAGATGACGTCCCGGCCGGGGAAGCGCAGCGTGGCGAACGCGTAGGCGGCCAGGACCGAGGCGGTCATCTGACCGGCCACGAGCACGAGGACCACCTGCGCCGTCACGGCGATCGGGACGACGAAGTCGTAGGTGTCGGTGAACAGTGTGGTGAAGTTCGCCGTCGTCAGTGGCTCCGGCAACGACAGCGGGACCGTGGTGCTGAACTGCCGGGGTGTCTTCAGCGCGGTCATGACCGAGAAGACGAACGGTCCGACCATCAGGCCGGCACCGGCGAGCAGCATGAGGTACGTGAGGGTGTTGGCGAGCCAGCGCGTCGTGCGCGCCGAGAAGCGCGGCGCCCGGGCAGTGGCGGGCCGCGAGGTTCCGGGGGCCGGGATCGGCGTCTGGGGAGCAGTCATGTCATGTCGTAGGTGATCCGGCGGCGGAAGTAGCGCTGCTGCAGGAGGGTCACGGCCACGAGCACGACCATGAGCAGCACCGCCATGGCGGCGGCTCGGCCAAGCCGCAACGCGACGAACGCCTCGTCGTAGATGTGTGCGGCGATGATGTCGGTGGACCCGGCGGGGTACCCGCGGGCGGCGCCGGTGAGGCCGTAGACCAGGTCGAACACCTGGAAGGACGCGATCATCGACGTGACCGTGACGAAGAACGTCGTCGGCCGGAGCAGCGGCAGCGTCATCGAGACGAGCATCCGGACCGGGCCGGCGCCGTCGATCCGTGCCGCCTCGTACACCGACGGCGGAATCTGCTGCAGTCCGGCGAGGAAGAACAGGGAGATGTAGCCGACCGTCTGCCACACGTAGACGAAAGCGACCGCCGGCAGCGCGAGCGACGGGTCGGACATCCACTCGACGCGCCGGCCGAGCAGGGTGTTGACCGCGCCGGTGGTCGGGTCCAGCAGCCATCGCCAGACCACGCCGAGAGCAAGCGGGGCGCACACCCACGGCAAGACGTACAGCACCCGCAGCAGGGAGGTCCCCGGCAGGCCGCGGTTGACGGCGACGGCGAGCAGCAGTCCCAGCGCGATCGACGTCGGCAGCGACATGAGGGTGAACAGCACCGTCACGCGCAACGAGTTCCAGAACGCGCCTGAGCCCAGCAGGTGTGTGTAATTGCCCAGCCCCACCCACGACGGGTCCGAGATGAGGTCCCACCGCGTCAGCGAGATGAGGACGACGAGCACGACGGGAACGAGGAGGAACCCGCCCACGCCGATGATGCTGGGCAGGAGCAGCGCGTACCCCGCGAGCGCCTCGCGGCGCCGGCGTGCGCGTCGGGATGCCGGGACGGCGCTCACGTGCCCGTGTGGACCAGGTCCGTGTCCTGATCGGTGGACAGGATGCGGGCCAGCTCACGCTCGTACGCCGGACCGGGCGAGACGGCCTGGCCGCGGTAGGTCCAGTGCAGGAGGTACGCCGCGTTGAAGGAGCGGTCGCACCGCGAGCAACTCGCGGGCCTGCTCGGGCGCCGGTGTCGCTCGAAGCTGTGGCCGTGCGGGCAGACGCCGCGCCACGGGGCGGGGGGTCTCGGGGCGTCGGCGTCGACGAGCCGTCGGCCGCTGCAGCCGATGCGGTGTGCGGTCGCCCGCCACACCGCGTCGTGCCCATGCTCGGGTCCGACCAGCGCGTGCGCGATCTCGTGCAGCACGGTGTCACGGACGTCGTCCTCGTCGTAGAGCGCCATCAGGTGCCGGGAGACCGAGATCGTCCGCGCGTCGAAACGGCAGGCACCCGCCCGCCGTTTCGCGTTGTCGAAGCGGAGCCGCCACTCGGTCAACCCGTGCTCGGCCAGGAGCCGCTCACCGAGCGCCCGCACTGCCGTCAGCTCCACCCGCCACCTCCGCGACGATCACCACGACTGGAACGCCGCCCAGCCTACGAGCCCGCGCCCACAGGAGCCGCACGCCGGCCGGCCCGCACGGGATGTGAGACACGCGAACCGAGCGGCCGGCTCCTGCTCCGGCCGGGGCCGGCCTCAGCCGGCGGGGCGGACCTTGGGCTCGGGCAGCGGAGGCGGCGTCGCTGCGGGCTGCTGCTCCAGCAACGACAGTGCCTCGGTGATCGCCCGGTCGAGCTGCGGGTCGTGCTCGGCGAACAGGTCGGACGGGGTGTGCACCACCTCGATGTCGGGGTCGACACCGTGGTTCTCCACGTCCCAGCCCTTCCGCTCGAGCCAGAACGCGTACCGCGGCTGCGTGATCGCCGTGCCGTCCACGAGGTCGAACCGGCCGTCGATGCCGACGACTCCGCCCCAGGTGCGCACACCGACGACGGGTCCGACGCCCAGCGCCTGTGCGGCGGCGTTGACGATGTCGCCGTCCGAGCCGGAGAACTCGTTCGCCACCATCACCACCGGGCCGCGTGGTGCCCGCTCGGGGTACGTCGTCGGCGCGGCGTAGTGCCGGGAGGTCGCCCAGCCGACCACACGGGCCGCGAGCCGGGTGATGACCAGTTGGCTGGTGTGCCCGCCGCGGTTGTACCGCACGTCGGCCACGATGCCCTCGGCCTCGCTCGCCAGCCGCAGGTCGCGGTGCAGCTGGGCCCAGCCGTAGCTCATCATGTCCGGCACGTGCAGGTAGCCCAGCCGGCCTCCGGTGCGCTCGCGGACGTACTCGCGCCGAGACCGCACCCAGTCCTGGTAGCGGATGACCTCCTCGTCCGCGAGCGGGACCACCACGACGCGGCGGTCCTCGCTGCCGCGGCGCAGCGTCAGCTCGACGGGCTTGTTCGCCGCACCGATCAGACCGGCGGCGGGTCCGGCCGCCGGGTTGACCGGCACCCCGTCGACCGCGACGACGAGGTCGCCCTCGCGGGCGTCCACGCCGGCCGCACGCAGCGGCGAGCGGGCGTCGGGCTCGCTCGACTCACCCGGCAGGATGCGGTCGATCCGCCATCCGCCGTCGGCAGGGGAGAGGTCCGCCCCGAGGAAGCCGAGGCGCCGATCCTTGTTCCCCAGGGGTGCGGCGGGCATGACGTAGGCGTGCGAGGTGTTGAGCTCGCCCACGGTCTCCCACAGCAGGTCGACGAGGTCGTCGTGGGTCCGGACGCGTTCGACGACGGGGCGCCACCGGGCCACGACGCTGTCCCAGTCGACGCCGTCCATGTCGGCCCGCCAGAAGTGGGTGCGCATGATCCGGGCGTTCTCGTCGAACATCTGGCGCCACTCGGCCGGCGGATCGACCTCGAAGCGGAGCCGGTCGAGGTCCACGGCGACCAGCTCGTCGTCGTCCTCCTCGACCTTGCGGGTAGCGGGGGTGACCGTCACCGCGTCCTGGTGCCGGACCACGAGGCGCTCGCCGTCGCCGGAGACGGCGAAGGCGTCCGCCTTCTCGACGATCGTGCTGACCTTGCGGTCCGGGAACGACCACCGTTCCACCCGGTCCGGGGTTCGCTCCCCGCTCACGCCCGCCCGGCGGCTGCCCAACGTGCCCTCTTCCTCGGTCACTCGGATCCACACGACGCCGTCGCTGACCGCGCGCAGGTCGCGGTACTCGGCGGACGGGACCGGGAACGGCACGATCCGCGCCTCGGCGCCGTCGGCGTCCAGGTCCGGGCAGGTGACGGGCTTCGGCGTGTCCTTCGCGGTCTCGTCGGTCGGTTTCGAGACTCGCCACCCGTCGGCGCTGGGCCCGAACGGCGGCGGCTCGGTGGCCGCGAGCGGGATGAGCCAGGGGCGCGTGGCCGCGGTGAAGGACAGCGCGAACTCGTGCTTGTCGTAGTCCGGGTCGAAGGTCCGGTCGGAGAGGAAGACGACGTACTTCCCGTCCAGCGTGAACGCCGGCGAATGATCGTGGTACTGCCCGGTGGTCAACGGCACGGGAGTGGCCTGAGGGCGGGTCACCTCGAGCACGACGATCTGGTGCAGCTCGCCCTCGCCGCCGGTGGGTTGAGACCAGAGGAGGTAACGACCGTCCGGGGAGAAGCTCGGGTCGAGCGCCTCACCCTGGAGCGACCGGCCGACCTCGCGGACGGTTCCGGCGACCGGTTCGACGAGGCGGATCGCGCCGTCGTGCGAGATGACCGCCAGCCGATCACCGGCCGGGTCGGCCGCCAGGTGCAGCACCCGGCCGAGCTCCCCGCCGAGGAGGCGCTCGGGCGGCCGGGAGCCGTCGAGCGTGTGGATCTCGAGCGCATCCTCGCCGTCGGCATCGGTGACGACGGCGGCCCGGCCGGTGCGGCCGAGGACGACCGGTTCGCGCACTCGGACACCGGAGGAGGCCACCAGGGCGTGCGCCGGCCCCTCGCGGTGCGCCAACCAGAACGCGGTGCCCCGCCAGGAGACCAGGCTGTGGTCGCCGCCGTGGTCGGGGGCCAGGGCCGTGAGGTTCTCCGTCGGGGCGGCCGTGGTGCGCGCCGGCGCGGTGCCCGGCAGGCTCACCTCGAGCGAGCGTGGCGCGGCGTCCACGCTGTCCAGCAGCCAGATCCGGCCACGGCTGTGCCAGGTGACGCGAACGCCGTCGGTGGTGGCGTCACGGACGTAGCCGGTCGCGGCGTCCTGGGTGGTCAGCTGACGCGGCTGCGAACCGGGCACGGTGGGCTCGTCCCAGACCCACAGGTTGGCCTGCTCGTCCGCGCGGTCCGGGAAGCGGGCGGCGCGGTCGGAGACGAACAGCAGGCGGTCGCCGATCCAGAGCGGGTCGACCAGGGACGCGTCCTCGTCCGGCAGCAGCCGTTCCCACCCGCCGTCACCGGACCGGTCGAGCCACAGCCGCGGTGCCGTCCCGCCCCGGTAGCGCTTCCAGTGCGCGGGCGGACGGCTCCACGGCGTGCTCAGCGCGACGGCGCCACCGGGGTGGACCGCCAGGCCGGAGGCTGCGCCGTACCGCAACCGTTCGCTCGTGCCATCCAGCGCGACCGCCTTGACCACGGCGTGGCGGATGCTGGCCTCTCCGGCGTTCGAGGCGACGAGGATCCGCCCGTCGGCGGACCAGTCGAGCATCGTGGTGACCGTCCCTCCCCACCAGGTGAGCCGGCGGACCTGCCCGGAGTCGACGTCGGCGACCATGACCTCGGGGTGCCCGTCCCGGTAGGAGACGAATGCGACGGCGCTGCCGTCCGGTGCCAGTCGCGGTTGACGGACCGGTGCACGGTCGGTGGTCAGGCGCCAGGCGCGACCGCCGTCGACGGTGGTGAGCCAGACGTCGTCGGCGGCGACGAACGTCACGAGGTCACCTCGGACGTGGGGATAGCGCAGGTACGGGGTGGCGGCAGATGCGTCGGTCACCCGCTCAACCTAACCAGGCCTCTCGGTGAGGCCTAGGGATTTGCCATCGCCCCGGCCCGGGCTCTGCTGTGTCCCCGGCCTGGCGGCACGTGACCTGGGGCACGGCCTGCCGCGGAAGCAGTCGCCGGCGGTTCGTGTTGACGGGGTATGACCACGCCCGCACCGACCCGCCGCGCCGACGTCGTGGTCGTCGGGGCCGGGCAGGCAGGCCTGTCTGCCGGTTATCACCTGCAGCGGCGTGGCTTCGTGCCGGCGTCGCCGCACCAGGTGGCTGCGGACGACCCGGGCGCAACGGGTACGTTCCTCGTCCTGGACGCGGAGAGCGGTCCGGGTGGTGCGTGGCGGCACCGCTGGCGCTCGCTGCGCATGGCGACCGTCAACGGCATCTTCGGCCTGCCAGGGATGGACGTACCCGATGTCGATCCCTGCGAACCGAGCCGGGAGGCGCTGCCGCGCTACTTTGCGGACTATGAGGCCGACCGTGGTCTCCCGGTCCTCCGTCCGGTGCGAGTGAGAGCGGTCCGGCGCGCGGACGACGACCCCGCCGGCAACCTGCTCGTCGAGGTGAGTGGCGAGGCGTTCACCGGCACGATCGCCGCGCGCGGCGTCATCAACGCCACCGGCACCTGGAGCAAACCGTTCTGGCCCGTCTACCCGGGACGAGCGGACTTTCGCGGCCGGCAGCTCCACGTGGCCGACTACGTCGGGGCCGAGGAGTTCGCGGGCGGGCACGTCGCCGTCGTCGGGGGCGGGATCTCCGCGGTCCAACTCCTCGACGAGATCTCGCGGGTGGCGACCACCACCTGGTTCACCCGTCGAGAGCCCCGCTGGCGCGAGGACTTCGACAGTGAGGCGGGCCGCCGCGCCGTCAGCATGGTCGCCGACCGGGTCCGCCGCGGTCTGCCGCCACGGTCCGTGGTCTCCGTGACCGGGCTGATCCGCACGCCGGAGGTGCGTGCCGGGCAGGCCCGGGGCATCTACGACCGGCACCCGATGTTCACCCGGATCGAGCCCGAGGGGCTCCGGATGGCCGACGGCTCGTTCCTGGCGGTCGACGCCATCGTCTGGGCCACCGGGTTCCGCGCCGCCCTGGATCACCTCGCGCCGTTGCGGCTGCGATCGCCGGGCGGCGGAATCGTCATGGACGGCACCGCGGTGGCCGCCGAACCGCGGCTGCATCTCGTCGGGTACGGCCCCTCGGCCTCGACCGTCGGCGCCAACCGGGCGGGCCGCGACGCGGTGGTTCACCTGAGCGAGCGGCTCGCCCCGGTGGCCGCCTGAGAGTTGCGGCGCCGATCGCGCTGCCGCGAGACTGCCCCCACCCGTGCGGTGACGACGCCGCCTGGTCCGACGAGGGGCTGCACATGGAACTGAACCTGCTGCTGGCGTTGGCACTCGGTGTCGCCACGATCGTCGTCGTGGTGCTGTTCACCAGACTGGACGCGTTCGTCGGCCTCATCGCGGCGGGGCTCGTGACCGGACTGGTGGCCGGAGGCTCGCCGACCGACATCGTCGGGTGGATCACCGAAGGATTCGGCAGCACACTCGCCAGCATCGGCATCGTGATCGGCCTCGGTGTGGCGATCGGCAAGATCCTGGAGGTCTCCGGCGCCGCGGACGCGTTGGCACGCGCCTTCCTGCGGGCGTTCGGCAAGGGCCGTGAGGAATGGGCGATGGCCAGTGTCGGCGCCGTCGTCTCCGTGCCGGTCTTCTGCGACTCGGGGTACGTGATCATGAACCCGCTCGCCCGGTCGATCGCCCGGGTGAAGCGCGGTGGCTACGTGGCGCTCGCGCTCGCACTGGGCTGTGGCATGACCTTGACGCACCACCTGGTCCCGCCGACGCCAGGTCCGCTCGGCGTGGCCGGCATCCTGCAGGCCGACCTCGGCGCCGTCATCCTCACCGGCCTGGTGTTCACCGTGATCCTGCTGCCGGTCGTGGTGCTCTACGCCCGGTGGATCGGGCCCAGGCTCGAAGCCGAGATCGTCCCGGCGGTGCGTGAGGCGGTCTACCCGGAGCCCGCCCGGGTACGCGGGACCGGCGGAACGGACGCACACCGGGGCTCGGCACAGGAGCACTCGGGCGAGGCGGGCACGACGGTCTCGGCCCCGGAAGCGGCCGGCGACGCGGCAGAGGCCGGCGAGGCCCCCGCCGAGGAGGGGCGAGCGCGCCGGATCAGCGGCTTCCTGGCGTTCCTGCCGCTCGCGGTCCCGCTGGTCCTCATCGTGGCGAACACCGTCACCGCCGCCATCGATCGAAGCAACCAGGGCGCGCTGTACGGCGACTACGAGGCGGCGGCGTGGACCCAGCCGTTCGCGTTCCTCGGCGACCCGGTCATCGCACTCATCATCGGCCTGGTCATCGCCGTCTACGCACTCCTGCCCCGGTGGACGCCACGCGGGCGGGTGCACTCCTGGCTCGCAGAGGCAGCCGCGTCGGCCGGCCTGATCCTGCTCATCACCGGCGCCGGGGGCGGTTTCGGGCTGGTGTTGCGCGAGTCCGGCGTCGGCGACGCCCTCGCGGAGGCGGTCGGGGCCACCGGACTGCCGGCGTTCCTCGTCCCGTTCGTCATCGCGACGCTGGTCCGGCTGGCGCAGGGCTCCGGCACGGTCGCGATGATCACGGCGGCGTCGGTCACGGCCCCGCTGGTCGCCGGGTTGGGAATCTCCCCCGTCGTCGCCGCGCTCGCGTGCACCGCCGGGTCGATGTGCTGCTCCTACTTCAACGACTCCTACTTCTGGGTCGTCACGCGGTTCACCGGACTCGACGGCACCGCGGCGTTGAAAGGGTGGTCCGGGATCACGACTGTGGCGTGGGCGGCCTCGATCCCGCTCTTGTTCGTCGCGAGCCTCATCCTGTGACGAGGTTGCCGGAATCGTCGTTTTTTCGACGGATTCTGCAACCTCGTTCGGGGAAGAGGAGCGAACCGAACCGGGGCGTTCAACTCCGGCGCGGCCGCGTCTCGCGTGCGAGCAGGGTGCACACGGTCGAGATCGCGCCCAGCGACATGATGTAGACGGCGATCCCCCAGGTCGCGCCGTCCTGCAGTTCCAGCAGCGAGGCGGCGATGAGGGGAGAGAGCCCACCGGCGAGCATGGCGCCGATCTGGTAGCCGATCGAGGTGCCGGACAGGCGCACCTTCGTGCCGAACAACTCCGAGAAGTAGACCGCCTGCGGCCCGTAGATCATGTCGTGCAGCAGGTTCGCGCCGATGATCATCCCGATCGTCACCCACACGACACTCGCCTGGTCGAAGAGCAGGAACGACAGCGGGAAGTACAGCGTGCCGAGGATGCAGCCGGCGAGGTAGACCGGCTTGCGGCCGATGCGGTCGGTCAGCCAGGACCAGCCCGGGATCGTCGCGAATCCGACCACCGACGAGATCATGACCGCGTTCAGCCCGACCTGCTCGTCCATGCCCAGCCGCCCGGAGATGTAGCTGAGCATGAAGGCCGTGTAGATGTAGAAGACGGCGTTCTGGAACAGCTTCATCCCGATGGTCAGCAGCAGCGTGCGCCACTGCTCGACGATGACGTCGCGGGACGGCCGCTCGGCGCGGGTGTCGGTGTCCAGCAGCTTCTGGAACTCTGGTGACTCGGCGAGCGTGAGCCGCACGACGACCCCCACGACGATGAGGACAGCCGAGAGCAGGAACGGAATCCGCCAGCCCCAGGCCACGAAATTCTCGCCCGTCAGCTGGTGGACGAGTCCGAAGACGCCGGAGGAGAGCAGCAGCCCCACCGGCACGCCGAGCTGGGGGAAGGAGCCGAACAGCCCCTTCTTGTCCTTCGGAGCGTGCTCGACCACCATCACCACGGCCGAGCCCCACTCGCCGCCGACGGCGAACCCCTGGATCAGGCGTAGCACGCACAGACCGATGGGCGCCCACAGACCGGCGGTGTCGAACGAGGGCAGGAGCCCGATCCCGAACGTTGCCGCGCCCATGATGATCAGGGAGAACATGAGCATGGTCTTGCGGCCGATCCGGTCGCCGAAGTGGCCGAAGACGAACCCGCCGAGCGGCCGGGCGGCGAACCCGACGGCGTAGGTGGCGAAGGATTTGATGATGCCGACGCCGTCCGCGTCTCCCGGGAAGAACACCGCGGGCAGGATCAGTGCGGCCGCCGCGCTGTAGAGGTAGAAGTCGTACCACTCGATGGACGTGCCGACGAAGCTGGAGACGGCGGCCTTGCGGGACTCGCGCCGGGTGTCGATCGGGCCCGGCGTGGTCGTGGTGGCGGAATAAGTCATGGTTCCTTGGCGGTGTGCGTTCGGATACGAAGCGGAGCGGGGGTGTCAGCGGCGGATCACGAGACCGCCTCGAGCAGGACGGCCAGACCCTGACCGCCACCGCCGCACAGGGTGGCGACGGCGTATCGGCCGTGGCGGGCGCGCAGGGTCCGTGCTGCGGTCAGCGCCAGCCGGAACCCGCTGGCGCCGAGCGGGTGACCGAGGGCGATCGCCCCGCCGTGGACGTTGACGGCGGCGTCGTTCACGGCGAGCTCGCGCGCCGTGGCGATCGCGACGCCGGCGAACGCCTCGTTGATCTCCCACACGTCGACGTCCGAGGGGGCCAGCGCGTTCGCCTCGAGCACCTGCCGGGCCGCCCGCGCCGGCTTGAGATGCAGGGACGTGTCCGGGCCGGCGACGAACGCCCAGTCGACCACGCGCGCCAACGGCGTGACGCCGGAGGTCTCGGCCACGGGCGCCGAGACGACGAGCCCGGCGGACGCGCCGTCGGCCGTCTGGGACGCGTTGCCCGCGGTGATGGTGCCGTCCGCACCGAAGGCAGGCTCCAGGGCGGCCAGGGACTCGAGCGACGACGTCGCCCGGACGCCCTCGTCGTCGCGGTGGACAGCACCGTCGGGCAGGTGGACGGGAACCGTCTCGCCGCGCAGGAAGTCTCGCCCGGCCACCGCGCGCTCGTGCGAACGGTGCGCCCAGGCGTCCTGGTCACCCCGGGTCAGCCCGAGTTCGGCGTTGGCGGCGTCGGAGACCACGCCCATGGACCGGCCGCTGGCGGCGTCGAGCAGCCCGTCGTGCAGGACGACGTCCGACTCACCCCCGAGCCGCGCCCGGGTGGACATCGAGTCGAACCCGCCGACCAGGTAGGCCCGTCCCTCCCCCACGGCGATCCGGCGAGCGGCGTCGCATACGGTCTCGAGCGAGGCGAGGCAGACGCTGTTGAGCGTCACGGCCGGCACCGTCGGGTCCATCCCCCCGGCCAGCGCCGCGATCCGGGCCGGGTTCTGACCGAGGCCCGCCTGGACGACCACGCCGAGCAGCGCGGCGTCGACGGGCACCTCCGGGTGACGCCGCAGCACCTCGGCCACCGGCACCGAGCCGAGGTTCGTGGCGGAGAGTTCGGACAACGCCCGGCCCACGCGGCCGAAGGGCACGCGCACGCCGTCGAGCAGATACACGGGCGGGACGGTGGTCACGAGGCCTCCTCGACGGCGACGGCTGCGATGACGTGGCCGCCCACCGCCGTCGGTCGGACGCGGACGGCGGATCCGACGGCGGGCACGGCCGGGCCCTCCAGCACGTGCGCGAGCATCCGTGGACCCTCGTCGAGAACGACGACGGCGAGCAGGTACGGGGCTGCCGCGGCCCACGCGGGATGGCCGGGTCGGTGCACGCGGGACCAGCCGGCCACGGTGCCGCGCCCGGAGGCAGGCCGCCACCGCCACTCCTCGCGCCAGCAGGTGGGGCACATCGCGCGCGGATAGAAGAACCAGGTCTCGCAGCGCGTGCAGTAGGGCAGCTCGAACCGGCCGTCGGCCAGGGCGTCCCAGAAGTGCTGGGTCTCACCGGTCGGAGTCGGTGCCGGGACGGTGAGGTCGGCGAGTTTGCTCATGCTGTATCTGCCTTCGCGTGAGTACTGCGGTGCCTCGCTCCGGTACACCTCGTTCCTCGGCGTCCCTGCGCGGCGGCTCCTCGCACTCACGCTGTGTGTTCTATCGCGCGAGTGCTGCGGTGCCTCGCTCCGGTACACCTCGTCCCTCGGCGTCCCTGCGCGGGGGCTCCTCGCACTCACGCTGTGACTCCTTCGCCGCGCAGCACGAGGGCGACGGCCTCGCTGAGGGTGGCGCCGTTCCCGGTGACCAGAGCGGTCGAGGGCCGACCGTCCGCGCGGTGGTGCTGGCGGCCGCGCGCGGTACCGCGAAGCTGATGCACGGCCTCGATCGCGTGGCTCATGCCGCCCGCCAGGTCCGCCTGTCCGCACCCGAGCTGACCGCCGTGCGGGTTGTAGGTGACCTCGCCGCGGTGGGAGACGTCCCGCTCGCCGAACCATCGGGCGAAGCCGCCGGGAGGACACAGGCCCGCGTCCTCGAGGGTCAGAGCGGTGACGACCGTGTAGCAGTCGTACAGCGAGAGGACGTCGAGGCCCCCCGGGCCGGTCTCCGCCTGGGCGTAGGCCTGGGCGATCGCCGGCCGTAGCGGCCCCGAGGTCAGCGACGGCGCCTGGCTCATCGCCCGGTGGGTGACCTTCTCGCCGGCGCCGAGCAGGTGCACCGGCGGGTGCGGGAGCCGGCCGTCGGCGGCGAGGGCGGCGGCCCGCTCGGGGCTGACGACCACCACGGCCGTCGCTCCCGCGACCGGCATGACGATCTCGAGCAGGTGCAAGGGCTCGGCGATGTACGGCGAGTCGAGAACGTCCTGCAGCGTGGCCGGCGTCCCGTGGAAGATCGCTGCCGGGTTGTCCTGGGCGTGCGCGCGGGAGATCGCGGCGATCTGGGCATAGTCGGCGTCGGCCGTGCCGTGGGCCGCCATGTGCGCCGACTTGAGGAACGCGTAGGAGGCGTTCGCGCCGCTCGCGCCGTGCGGGACGTCGAACTCGCGGATCGGGTTCCGGTTCGGCGAGCGCACCGGCTCCGGATTGCGGTGGTTGCCCACCAGGCACAGCACCGTCTCGGCCATCCCCGCGTCGATGGTGGCCGCGGCACGCCAGATCATCCCCGGGCCGGTGGCTCCGCCGAGGTCGACCACGTTGGCGGCACGTGGCGCCAGACCCAGGTACTCGGCGAGGGTGGCGGGGACGTGCTGCGGTGTCTCGCCCACCTGCGGGCCCATGAACAGGCCGTCGACGTCGCCCGGTTCCAACCCGGCGTCGTCCAGCGCGAGCCGGGCGGCACGGGCGAGCAGCCCCATGGTGGTCGCACCCTCGGTGCGTCGCACCGGGGTCAGCTCGCCGACGCCGATGATCGCCGCGCGCGAGGTCCCGGGCGGCCGCGTCACACCGTCTCCTGCGCGAAGAGCTGGCGGTAGGCGGACAGGCACTGCGGGTTGGCCAGTGACGCCTCATTCTTGACCGGCAATCCGGCCGCAGCCGCCTTGGCCGCGCCCTCGGCCTTCTTGCCGTTGTGCGTCACCGGGACCGCGGGTACCGCGAACACCTGCGCCGGCACGTGCCGCGGCGAGGCTTGCGCACGGATGTCCGCCCGCAGAGCGCTGACCAGCTCGTCGCTGAGGTCCACGCCGTCGGCGGGGACGACGCACAGCACCACGTCCTCGTCCGTGGCCCGCTGGTGCCCGAACACGACGGCGTCGGCGATCTCCGGGCGGCGGTCGACCACGCGGTAGATCTCCGCGGTGCCGATCCGCACCCCCTGGGGCTTGAGCGTCGTGTCGCTGCGGCCGTAGACGACCACCGAGCGGCGCGGCGTGATCTCGGCGAGGTCGCCGTGGGTCCAGATGTCGGGGCGGTCGGCGAAGTAGGCGTCGTGGTAGCGGCGCAGGCCTCCCTCGCCGAGGAAGGTCAGCGGCATGGAGGGGAACGGCTCGGTGCACACCAGCTCGCCCTTGACCCCGACCACCGGGGCGCCGCGCTCGTCCAGGACGGCCATGGCGTGGCCGAGGGCGAGGCAGGTGATCTCCCCGCGCCGGACGGGATGGATCGGCGAGCCGAGCTGGAAGCAGCCGTGGATCTCCGTCCCGCCGCAGATCGAGGCCACGATCATGTCGGCCTTGACGTGGGCGTACAACCAGTCGTACTGCTCCGGGCTCAGTGGCGCCCCGGCGGAGAGGACGGAGCGGAGCATTCCCAGGTCGTGGTGCTCGGCCGGTCGGTAGCCGGCACCGGTGAGGCCGGAGAGGTAGGCGGGCGAGGTGCCGAAGTGCGTGATCCCGGCGTCCTCGGCCAGCCGCCACAGGTGCCCGCGGTCCGGTGTCCCGTCGGGCCTGCGTGGGGCCGGGTTGCCGTCGATGAGGACGACGGCGGCGCCGGCCGCGAGCACCGAGACGACCCAGCCGTACATCATCCACCCGGTCGAGGTGAACCAGGAGTGCACATCGCCCGGGCGGACGTCGCCGTGCAGCACGTGTTCCTTGAGGTGCTGGAGGAGCACGCCGCCCGCGCCGTGCACGATGGCCTTCGGCAGCCCGGTGGTCCCGGAGGTGAACATGATGAGCCCGGGGGTGTCGAACGGGTGCCGCTCGAGGACGAGCTCCGCGCCGGTGTCGCAGAACTCCTCCTGCCACTGCGGAGTACCGGTGACGACGAGCTCCGCGCGGGCCTCGAGACCATCGAGGACCTCACGAGCCTTGGCGGCGACGTCGAACGCCCTGCCGTTGTAGGTGTAGCTGCCGGCCGAGATGACGAGCGCGGGGGAGACCTGCCCGATCCGGTCCCGCAGTCCCACCGGCCCGAAGTCGGGCGAGCAGCCGGCCCAGGCCGCGCCGAGGCTCAGGGTGGCGAGCATCGCGGCGAGATTGTCGACGTCGTTCGGCATGATGCCGGCGACGACGGAGCCGCGGCGCACGCCCCGAGCCCGCAGCCCGGCCTGGACGGCCGCCACCCGGCCGCGGAGCTGGTCCAACGTCAGGCGAGTGTGGACGCCCGTCTCGTCGGCCGCGACGACGGCGAGGCGGCCGCCGGCGCCCCGCAACAGGTTCTCCGTGACGTTCAACCGCCCGTGCGGGAAGAAGCGGGTGCCGAACATGTGGCCGTGCCGCAGGGACGCCAGCTCCTCCTGGTGCGCCGTCGCCCCGGGGGGCTGCTCGATGACGTCACCCTTCTCGCCGACGACGCCGGCGAAGTCCCACAGCGCGGACCAGAAGCCGGCGCGGTCGGTGACCGACCAGGCGTGCAGCTCGTCGTAGCGGTGCGGGTCGAGGCCCTGGGCACGGGCGAAGCGCGCCATCGCCGAGTCCTCGAACGCCGACTCCGGCGGCGTCCACAGCACGGTCGGTTCGGGCATGTGGCCGGGCCTCCTCTCCGGTCTCGTCACGGACTCGTATCTACGCACACGCGGTACGCAGACGGGTGCAGGGTGCAGGCTGCCCCTTATCCCGCCGCGTGAGAAGGACGGGGACGGCATGTGAGACCGCCGGGCCGGCCGGGACCAGCATCCGAGACATCGGCGAGGGCGCTTGCCCTCGGTGGTGATCGCTCACGCTCACCGACCGAACGCGCGCCGACCCACCGGCGGGGGCGTACCCTGGCCACGACGCGGGGTGCCGTGCACCGGCACGGCTGAGAGCACACCCGTTGAACCTGATCTAGTTCGTACTAGCGAAGGGAACGTCGCAGATGTCTGCACCCTCCACTCCCGTCGACACCGTTGATCCGGGCGGTCTGGCAGCCGCCCTGTCCGCGCTACGGGAGGGCGCCCCGCTGGTCCAGTGCCTGACCAACGTCGTCGTCGCCCAATGGACCGCGAACACGCTGCTCGCCGCCGGTGCCAGCCCGGTGATGGTCGACAACCCGCAGGAGGCCCGCGCGTGCGCCGGCGTGGCCGGCGGCGTCCTCGTCAACGTCGGCACTCCCCAGGAGGAGACCGCCGCCGCCATGACCGAGGCGGTGGCGGGCGCCGCCGAGGCCGGCACGCCGTGGGTGCTCGACCCGGTCGGGGCAGGTGCCCTGGCGTGGCGGACGCGCATCGCCCATGACCTGCTCGGCCGCCACGCACCCGCCGTCATCCGCGGGAACGCCTCGGAGATCCTCGCCCTCGACGGGGGCACGGGCGGAAAGGGTGTCGAAGGCGTCGACGCCGCCGAGGACGCCATGCCCGCCGCCACCGCGCTGGCTCACGAACTGGGTTGCGTCGTCGCCGTCAGCGGTCGGGTGGACCACGTCACCGACGGCGAGCGAGTGGTGCGGGTGTCCAACGGCAGTCCGCTGCTGACCAAGGTCACCGGTGCGGGCTGCGCCCTCGGCGCGCTCATGGCCGGGTTCACCGCCGTCGTCGCCGACCGCCTGGTCGCCGCGACGGCCGCGACAGCGGTCTTCACACTCGCGGCCGAAGCCGCCCAACGCGCCGCCCGGGGACCGGGCAGCTTCGCCGTCGCGCTGCTCGACGAACTGGACCGCCTCCAACCTGCGGCCGTCGCCGACGGCGTCCGCCTCTCATGACGTCCGTGCGACCAGCGCCGGACTACTCGCTGTACCTGGTCACCGACACCGGGATGTGCGGCGAGCGGGGGGTGCCGAAGACCGTGGCCGCGGCCGTGCGGGCCGGGGTCACCATGGTCCAGCTGCGGGATCCGGACGCCGGTGACCGGGAGCTGGTGGCCCTGGGGCGGGCCGTCCGGGACGTGCTGGCCGGGACCGGGGTGCCGCTGCTGGTCAACGACCGCGCGGATCTCGTCGGCGAGATCGGGGCGGACGGCGCACACATCGGCCAGGGCGACATGTCCGTCCCGCGGGCTCGTGCCCTGCTCGGCGAGACGCGACTGCTGGGGCTGTCCGTGCACGACGTCGGGCAGGTCGAGGCCGCGCGTGAGTACGGCGAGGCCCTCGACTACCTCGGCGTCGGGCCGGTCTGGGCGACGTCGACCAAGCCCGGGCACGCCCCGCCGGGCGGCCCGGGTCGGCTGCGCGACGTCGTGGCCGCGAGCCCGTGGCCGTGCGTCGCCATCGGCGGGATCGACGCCGGGCGGATCGCCGAGGTGCGGGCGACCGGCGTGGCCGGTGCCGCCGTCGTCAGCGCGATCTGTGCCGCCGACGAACCCGCGGCGGCCACGCGTGAGCTACGCGACCGCTGGGACGCCGCGAGGGAAGGAGCCTCATGACCGCGATCCCCGTCACGCTGACCATCGCCGGATCCGACCCCTCGGGCGGCGCCGGCATCCAGGCGGACCTGAAGACCTTCTCCGCGCTCGGCGCCTACGGCTGCGCGGTGCTGACCGCCCTGACCGCCCAGTCCACCCAGGGCGTGACCGGGGTGCACCCGGTGCCGCCGGAGTTCGTCCGGGAGCAGCTCGAGACGCTCGTGGACGACGTGTCGCTCGACGCCGTCAAGATCGGGATGCTGTCCTCGGCCGCGACCGTCCGGACGGTGACCGACTTCCTGGCCCGATGGCCCGGGCACGCCGTTGTCCTCGATCCGGTGATGGTCTCCACGGCCGGTTCCCGGTTGCTCGACGACGATGCCGTCGGCGCAGTCCGGGACCTCCTGCCGCACGTCTCGGTCGTCACGCCCAATGTCCCGGAGGCGGCGGTCCTGCTGGACGGCGAGGAGGCCCACGACGTCGACGGCATGCGCGCCCAGGCCCGTGCGCTCCAGCGGCTGGGCGCCGCACGGGTGCTGCTCAAGGGCGGCCACCTGAGGGGTGACGAGGCCGCCGACGTCTGGGTCGACGAGGCCGGTGAGGAGGTCCTCGTCCGATCCCGGGTCGAGACGCCGAACACGCACGGCACGGGATGCTCCCTCTCGTCCGCGATCGCGGCCCTGCGTCCGCGTCGGACGAGCTGGCGGGACGCGGCGGCCGACGCCAAGTCCTGGCTGACCGGGGCGCTGCGTGCCGGCGCCGGCCTGGAGATCGGCCGGGGGCCCGGGCCCGTGCACCACTTCTACGAGTACTGGAGGCAGTGATGACCACGCCGGCCACCGAGACCGTCTCCGCCGGTGCGGGGCGGACCTTCACCGACGAGGCGTGGGAGCGCGCCGCCGCAATCCGTGCCGCCGTGGACGAGCTGCCGTTCCTGCGCGAGCTCGAGGCCGGCACCCTGCCACACGAGGTCTTCACGGGCTACCTCGCCCAGGACGCGCTGTACCTGGCCGAGTACGGCCGGTCACTCGCAGCGTGCGCCGTCCAGGCGCCGCGGCCGGACCACCTGCTGTTCTGGTCCACCAGCGCCGCCCGCACGGTCGAGGTCGAACGGGTGCTGCACGGCGCGCACGTGGCCGATCTGACGGCTGCCGAACCGAGCCCGACGACGACGGCGTACACCTCCTACGTCCTTGCCCTCGCGTCGTCGGGTAGCTATCCGGTGCTGGTGGCCGCCGTCCTGCCGTGCTTCTGGATCTACGACGATGTCGGTACACGCCTGAAGGAGCGCATCGGCGACCTGTCCGCACACCCGTACGCGGACTGGATCGGCACCTACGGCGACCCGGACTTCGCCGCCTCGACGGCGCAGGCCCGCGCGATCGTCGACGAGGTTGCGGCGCAGTCCGATCCGGGCACCGTGGCGCGGATGCACGAGTCCTTCCGCCGCGGGGTCCAGTTCGAGTGGATGTTCTGGGACGCGGCGTATCGCCGGGAAGCGTGGCCGGTCTGAGCCTCGCCCGCCGACCCCGCCCGCGCGCTCAGCCGCTGCGGCCGCTCGCCCCTGCCCCTCCGCCATGAGCGCGAGTCGTCAATCATGTGCTGAGTGGTCAATCGTGTGCCGAGTGGTCACTTTCGTGCCGAGTGGTCATTCGCGCGTCGAGTGGTCAGTCATGTCCGCGGCTCGCTCCATGCGCAGCAGCAAGGCCGCCGACGGCGTGACGGCACCCGAGGCGTACGTCGACAGCCGCGTCCTGGACGTGCCGATCTCGCGGGCGAACTCGGCCTGTGTCGATCCCGAGACCGGGACGAGCCACGCACGTTCTGGGCAACTGACTCGGTCAGAGTGCGGCGAGGGCCTTGCGGATGCGCTTCTCGGAGACCTTGACCGGGGTGCCGAGCTGCTGGGCGAAGAAGCTGACGCGCAGCTCCTCGATCATCCAGCGCACGTCGTCGAGGGCGTTCTCCCGGGCCGGATCGGGAGCCAGCCGATCGGTGGCCTGCACGGCGGCCTCGTAGGCGTCCTCGAGCTCGCCGATCGTCCACGCGAGCGTCGCGTCCTGGTGCACGTTCTGCTGGGCCCGCTCGATCCGCCGGCGTGCGGCCTTGAGGTACCGGGGTAGATGGACCAGCTGCGCCGCCGGCGTCTGGGAGACGAAACCTGGGTAGACGAGCCGGGCGACCTGGTCTTTCACATCGGTGAGCGTGTTTAGCAGGTGCATCGAGGTGGCGTTCTTGATGGTCGCGTCGAGCTCGCGCTTGGCCTCGAGCGTGGCGACGACCTGGCGGATGATCTGGTGCACCCGGTCCTCGAGCTGCTCCCGCACATGGGCCAGGACGTCCCGGTAGGCGGCGGCGTCCCAGATCTGGCCCCGGCCGGAGACCCACTCATCCACCAGCGCGGTCACCGCGGCCAGTTGCACGTCCGCCACCAGCGCGTCGGTGTCGCGGTACGGCGACGTCGCCAGCGTCAGCGCCTCCGCTCCGGTCCACCGGGTGGTGATCCGCTGGGTGTTCAGGGCGGTCTCGCCGAGCACCAGGCGCCGCAGGCCGAGCCGGTGCGCCCGGGCCTGCTCCGCGGCGTCGGCCAGGATCCGCAGCGCCACCGTCGCCGCGCCGCCCTTCGCCGGGATCTCGACGAGCGCGGGGTAGCCGCGGACCACCAGCCCGTGTGCACCTGCGGACTCCACCTGCCGCGGGATCACCCCGTCCGGCACCTCCGGCCAGGCCGTCAGCTCCTCCTGTTCCGGCAGTGCCGCGGAGGAGGTGGTTGCGCCGGACGAGTGACCGGCCACCTGGGACGGGGAGGGTGCGGCAGCGGGGCTTGTGGGGCCAGGCACGCGCGACGACCGGGCCGAGGATTGGCCAGGGCGCTGTCGTCCCGCAGAGCGGCCTCCCCGTCCCTCGAGGTGACCGGACGCTTCCATCGCCGCCGCCACCGCACCGCGCACGGCCGATGACACCGCCTGCTGCGTCTGCGGCGCGAGCTCACGCTGCAACGCCACGAGGTCCTTGCCCTCGGAGAGCACGGCACCGCGCTGGGAGAGGACCCGGAAGGTCATGCGTAGATGGTCGGCCAGCCGGTCGGGCTCCCAGTCCCCCTCCGGGATGTCGACGTCGCGGATCTGACGCACCGCGGCGGTGAACGCCTCCCGATACGACGGCGCGCCCTCCGGCGCGGGGGCGACCTCGGCCCACGGCGGCAGTCGCGTGACCACCTCGCGGGCGACGTCGGGCGCCGGGACCAGCTGGCGACGCGTGGGCTTGGGGAAATGGCGGATGGTCGCCGTCGCCAGTTCCAGGGCCAGGCCCGGCACCATCCAGTCGAAACCGTCCGGACGCAGCCGCCCCAGCACCTCGACCGGAACGTGGACCGTCACGCCGTCGGCATGGGTGCCGGGCTCGAACTGGTAGGTCAGTGGCAGCGTGAGGTCACCTTGGCGCCAGGTGTCGGGGAAGTCCTCGGCGGTGACCTCCCCGGCGCCCGGGACCAGGAGGTCCATGGTGAAGGTGAGCAGGTCCGGATCCTCGCGGCGGGCCTTCTTCCACCAGGAGTCGAAATGGCGGGCCGAGGTGACGTGCTCGGGGATGCGCTCGTCGTAGAAGTCGAACAACCCGTCTTCGTCGATGACGAGGTCGCGACGACGTGCCCGGTTCTCGTACTCCTCCGCCTCGGCGAGCAGCTCGCGGTTGCGCTCGTAGAACTCGTGGTGGGTGCGCCAGGCGCCGCCGACGAGCGCCTCGCGGATGAACATCTCACGCGCCAGCTCCCGTGCGGTGACGTCCCCGAGCACGAGGTCGCCGAGCCTCCCGAGCGGCACCGAGCGGTCGGCCACCAGCGTCATGCCGTAGAGCAGGACCTTTTCTTTGACCATGGCCGCGCCCTGCTTGGTCGACCAGTACGGCTCGGAGTAGTTCCGCTTCACGAGGTGCGAGGCCAGTGGCTCGACCCACTCGGGCTGGATGCGCGCGACCGTCCGGGCGAACAGCCGCGAGGTCTCGACGAGCTCGGCGGCCATCACCCACGCCGGCGTCTTCTTCGCCAGTCCGGAACCCGGCCAGATGACGAACCTCGTCCCGCGCGCGCCGGCGTACTCGCGGCGGCGCTCGTCGTAGGAGCCGAGGTTCGACAGCAGACCGACCAGCAGCGATTGGTGGATCGCGTCGGCGCTCGCGGCGTCGGCGGACTTCCCGACGGCGACTGCGGCCCGTGCGGTGTCCGGCCGCCCGTCCGGGGTATTCTCCGCGGTCGCGGCGATGTCATCGGCGTGCGGCAGGGCGATCGGCTTCATCGACAGCCCGAGCGGCTTCGCGAGCTGGCGCAGCTGCGCGACGACGTCGTGCCATTCGCGCACCCGCAGGTAGTTCAGGTACTCGTTGCGGCACAGCCGCCGGAACGCCGATCCGGACAGGTCCCGTTGCTGGGTGCGCAGGTACCGCCAGAGGTTGAGGTAGGCGAGGAAGTCCGACGTCGGATCCGTGAAGCGGCGGTGCATCTGGTCTGCCTGCGCCTGCTTGTCCGCCGGGCGCTCGCGCACGTCCTGCGCGGACAGCGCCGCGACGATGACCATGACCTCGGCGGCGCAGCCGTTCTTCTGCGCCTCGAGCAGCATGCGGCCGAGCCGCGGGTCGATGGGGAGCTGGGCGAGCTGGCGGCCGACGCCGGTCAGCCGCTTGCGCGGGTCGCGGGCCTCGGGGTCGAGGGCTCCGATCTCGTGCAGCAGCTGGATGCCGTCCCGGATGGCGCGGGTGTCCGGCGGGTCCACGAACGGGAACGCCGCGACGTCGCCCAGACCGAGCGCCGCCATCTGGAGGATGACGCTGGCCAACGAGGTACGCAGGATCTCGGGTTCGGTGAACTCGGGGCGGGCGGCGAAGTCCTGCTCCGAGTAGAGCCGGATCGCGATGCCGTCGGCCACGCGGCCGCACCGCCCGGAACGCTGATTGGCACTGGCCTGCGAGATCGGCTCGATGGGCAGACGCTGGACCTTCGTGCGGTTGGAGTACCGGGAGACGCGCGCGGTGCCGGGGTCGATGACGTACCGGATGCCCGGCACCGTCAGCGACGTCTCTGCGACGTTGGTGGCGAGCACGATCCGGCGGGTCGTGTGCTGCTCGAAGACGCGGTGCTGCTCGGCGGCGGACAGCCGTGCGTACAACGGCACGACCTCGACGGCGTCGGGTCGGTGTCCGGATCCCTTCGCCGTTCCCGGTGCGAGGTACCGCTCGCCCAGGTGATCGGCGAGGGCGACGTGGGTGTCCCGGATCTCCCGTTCACCCGAGAGGAAGACCAGGATGTCGCCCGGGCCCTCGGCCATGAGTTCGTCGGCGGCCATGGTGATGCCGGTGATCTGGTCGATCGGCTCCTCGGGCGCGACGGCCTGACCTCCGTCACCGAGAGGGCGATTCCGGTCGCTGTCGGCAGCCGGATCCTCCCCCTCGGGCGAGTCGTCCGGGGCGAGTGGTCGGTACCGGATCTCGACCGGGTAGGTGCGGCCGGAAACCTCGACGACCGGGGCCGGCTCGACCAGTGCGCCGTCGGGCCGTCCACCCTCGTGGGTGCCGAAGTGGGAGGCGAACCGCTCGGAGTCGATCGTGGCCGAGGTGATGACGACCTTGAGGTCCGGTCGCTGCGGCAGGAGCTGGGCCAGGTAGCCGAGGATGAAGTCGATGTTGAGGCTGCGTTCGTGCGCCTCGTCGACGACGACCGTGTCGTAGCGGCGCAGCAGCGGGTCGCGCTGGATCTCGGCGAGCAGGATCCCGTCGGTCATCAGCTTGACCAGCGTGGTGTCCGAGACCTCGTCGGTGAACCGGACCTGGTAGCCGACGGCGCCGCCCATCTCGACACCGAGCTCCTCGGAGAGGCGTTCGGCCACGGTCCGCGCGGCGATCCGGCGCGGCTGCGTGTGGCCGATGGTCCCGGTGATCCCGCGGCCGAGCTCGAGGCAGATCTTCGGGATCTGCGTCGTCTTGCCCGATCCGGTCTCCCCGGCGACGATCACCACCTGGTGATCGCGGATCGCGTCCGCGATGTCCTGCCGACGCGCCGAGACAGGCAGCTGCTCGGGATAGGAGATGGCGGGACGGGCGGCCCGGCGAGCGGCCAGCTGCTCCTCGGTCCACGGCCGGAATTCCGCCCGCCGCGGACCGCCGCGACGGCCACGCCCACCTCGCCGGCGGTTGCCCCGGCCGGGCCGTGCCGAGGGCGCAGCAGTCTCCCGGTCCGTACTCACGATGCTCCATTGTCACCGATGGGGCGCCCGTGCTTCACGGCATATCTCTCAGGGCTGAGGACACCTCTGCGGCCGCGCCGTCCGATCCGGCCCTCAGCCCGTTGTCGGTACCGGCTCGGCCCGGAAGCGACGCCGGTACTGCAGGGGGCTCAGGCCGCGGGAGCGCGCGAGGTGGTGCCGTAGCGTCGCCGCGTTGCCGAACCCGACGTCGTCGGCGATGCGGTCCACGGACAGGTCGGTCTCCTCGAGCAGCTGCTCCGCTCGCCGCACGCGCTGGGCCGTGATCCACGCGTGCGGCGTGGTGCCTGTCTCGGCACGGAAGCGGCGGGCGAAGGTGCGCGGCGACATGATGAACCGCGCGGCCAGACTGTCCACGGACAGGTCGTCCTGGAGATGTTCGACGATCCAGGACAGCACCGGGCCGAGCGTCTCGGCGTCCTGATCCGGGACCGGTGTGGTGATGAACTGCGCCTGGCCTCCGTCGCGCTGGGGCGGCACCACCATCCGCCTGGCCACCAGGCTCGCCGCGGCCGCGCCGAACTCCCGGCGCCAGAGGTAGAGACTGGCGTCGAGCCCGGCAGCGGTGCCCGCGCTGGTGAGGATCCCGTCGTCGTCGACGTAGAGCACGTCCGGCTCGACGCTCGCCTGGGGGAATCGGGTCGCCAGCTCGTCGGCGTACCGCCAGTGCGTCGTGCAGCGCCGACCGTCGAGGAGGCCGGCGGCACCGAGGGTGAACGCGCCGGAGCATACGGACATGACCCACGCCCCGCGCGCGTGCGCGGCCCGGAGGCACTCGAGGATCGCCGGTGGGGCGTGCAGGGCGTCGTCGGCGGCGGGCGTGACCACGAGGTCGGCCTCAGCGACCCGGTCGAGGGAGTGCGGGGTTTGGATGTCGAATCCCGCGTTGGTGCGGACGCTGGAGGTCGGTGCGCAGACGGCGAAGTCGAAGACGGGCAGGCCCATCTCGGAGCGATCGATGCCCCACGCCTCGCACACCACCCCGAGTTCGAACGGGGCGACGCCGTCGAAGGCCAACGCCACGACGTTGCGGATTCCGCGACTCATGTCGGCATCGTGCCAGAAGTTGGCAGGAAATCGATGCAGCGTGGCAAACCGGCCACTCGTGGCAGATAGTGATCACCGGAACGATTTCTGCCATGTCCTTCGTACTGATCGCTTCGGGATTCGCTCTGATCGTCTACATCGCCCACCTCGTGTGGGCGCCGCGCGGCGAGGGCAGCGATGACACCGATCCTGGGTCACCACCTCCGGATCGCCCGCTCGAGGGCGCGAGCTGGCCACCGCGAAGCCTGTGACAGCCAGGATCGTCGGTTCGGCACAGCGTTGACGAGTCGGCACAGGAATGACGAGTGAGCACAGGAATGACGAGTCGGCACAGGAATGACGAGTGAGCACAGAAGTGACGACTCGCGGGGGGTGGGGGGCGCGGACGTAGGCTCGACGCGTGAGTGAGGACTATCGACGCACCCCCGGTGCGTTGGTCGTCCTCCTCGGCGCCCTGACCGCCATCGGGCCACTGACGATCAACCTCTACCTCCCGGCCTTCCCGGCGATCGCCGACGAGCTCGGCGCCTCCCACGGCGAGGTGCAGCTGACGATGACGGCGACGCTGGTCGGCATCGCCGTGGGCCAGCTCGTGCTCGGGTCCGTCTCGGACGCCACGGGCCGGCGCCGCCCGCTGCTGCTCGCCTACGGGGCGTACACCCTTGTCTCGCTCGGCATCGCGGCCGCCGGCAGCATCTGGGTGCTGCTCGGTCTGCGGGTACTCCACGGCTTCCTCGGGGCGGCCGGGATGGTCATCGCCCTCGCCGTCGCCCGGGACACCTCGGCGGGGCTGGCCGTGGGCCGGACCATCTCACGGATCATGCTCGTCGTCGGTATCGCACCCCTGGTCGCACCGGCGCTGGGTTCCCAGCTTCTGCTCATCGGCTCGTGGCGGCTGCTGTTCGTCGCTCTCGCCGCCCTCGCGGCCGTCCTGTTCGTTCTCGTCCTGCTGGCGTTGCCGGAGACCTTGCCGCCCGAACGCCGTCGTCGCGGTGGCGCCGCCACGGCCGCGGCCACCTACGGTGGGTTGCTGCGCGAGCCGGTGTTCCGCGGGCTGGTCCTCGTCGCCGGGCTGACGATGGCCGGCCAGTTCACGTACATCACTGCCTCCACCTTCGTCTTCCAGGACACCTACGGCCTCTCGGCCCAGCAGTACGGCGTGCTCTTCGGGGCCGGGGCCGTCATGGTCACCACCGGCACGCAGATCGCCGGGTTCCTCATGGGCCGCGTCGAACCGGTCCGGCTCGCCGGCGGTGCGCTCGCCGTCGCGCTCGCGGGTGCCACCACGATGGGTGTCCTCGCGCTGACCATCGGCACCGGGCCGGACCGGCTGTGGCCGATGGTCGCCGTGCTGCTCCCCACCGTCGGCGCCATCGGCGTCATGATCCCCACCATCCCGGGCATCGCGCTGGCGCGGCAGACCCACGACGCCGGCAGCTCTGCCGCCCTGATCGGCGCCTCCCAGTTCGGTCTCGCCGCTGCCGGCGCACCGCTCTCCGGCCTGCTGGGCGGGTCCGTCGTGGCCATGGCGGGTGTCATGGCCGCCGCCTATCTGAGCGCCTCGCTCGTGCTCGCGGTGGCCGTGCGCCGCTGAGGAGATGCTTCAATGACCCGGTGCGTATTGCGGGCTGGATCGTCGTGCTCATCCTGTCCGTCGCGGCCGTGCTCACGCTCAACCCCGACTGGATTGGCGTCCTCGTCCCGCCGTGGGCGGAACTGAGCACCCGGTTCCCGATCAGCCAGGCGATCGCCGTGCGTGCCTTGCCGGCCGGCGCGTTCGTCCTGGTCGGCGTCATCATCCTCATCGTCGCGTTGGTCCGGAAGATCGGCTTCCGTGGCGGGAACCGCACGCTGGCCCTTGCGCTCGTCCTCGTGCTCGTTGGCGTCGGCCACGCCGGTTACCTGTGGACGCGTGGCCTGGAGAATCCCGCCGAGCTCGGCCCGGACCGCGGCCTACGGCCGACCGAGGAGGGCGACGGCGCCATCACGCTGCTGACCTACAACACGGCAGGCGGGCGGACCACCTCCGAGGAGGTGGCGAACCTCGCCGAGCAGTCGGGGGCGGACGTCCTCGTGCTCCCGGAGGCCGGGCCCGAGTTCGCCGAGCAGACGGCGTCCTTCCTCGCCAGCGCGGACGAGACCTACCAGATCTTCACCCGCCGGGCGCCGGAGGAGCAGAGCGACAGCGTTCCCGGTAGCGGGGACGACGGCGAGGACGAGCGTCCGGAGTTCATCGGACACACGGCCGTCCTGGTCTCCTCCAACCTCGGCGAGTACGTGCGCAACGAGACGGCGCAGACCACGCTCGGCGCGTTGCGCGTGGAGCCCGCGTCCGGTGTCGGGCCCGTCGTGGTCGGCGTGCACGCCGCCGCCCCTGTGCGTGACCAGCACGAGGAGTGGCTCGGCGATCTCGAGACGATCATGGCGCTGTGCGGGTCGAGTGGGCCGGACGGCGTGGTCGTCGCGGGGGACTTCAACGCCACGCTCGATCACGCCCCCATGCGGGACCTGGGGCGATGCGTCGACGCCTCCGTCGAGGCGGGCATCGGCGGGATCGCGACGTGGCCGTCGAACCTTCCGCAGCTCGTCGGCGCACCGATCGACCACGTGCTCGTCGACGCCGCGGCCTACGAGGTCGGACAGGGGCGCGTCGACGAGGCCGGCGACAGCGACCACCGCGGACTCGTGGTGCGCATCCGCCCGACCACCTGACGCTGACTGGTGAGAGGTCCCCGGCAGGCCGGCCGGAAAAGCCGGTGCGGGCGGGGGTGTGATGCTGCCAGGCTCGGATCATGAACGCCTACCGCATCGTCGAGGTCCCGGCCCCGGCCGCTGCCGACGTCACGCCCACGCCGGCGTATCTCGCCATCAGCGAGATCGAGGCCGAGCACGGGCGCGAGACGGTCGGCCACGAGGACCTGGCGGATCCGCCGGAGCGGCTCGTGGCCGCGGCTGTGCCGCAGCGGCACTCCCGGCACATCCACCTGATCGCCGTCTCCGACGACGTCACCGACCAACCGAGCGAGCCCGCGCAGGTCCTCGGCGTCGCCTCGCTCGATCTGCCCATGGACGACAACACCCACTTCGCCGAGCTGTGGATCGGGGTCCGGGCGGCCCACCGGCGCCGGGGTATCGGCCGTGAGCTCTGGCGCGCCGCCGAGGAACATGTGCTCTCGCACGGACGGACCACGGTCGCCGGCTGGTCCGCCCACGGCGGGGAGGCCACCGAGGCGGAGGAAGCCGTCCACGCCGAGTCCGGCGTGGGCCGCATCCGCGCCGCCGACGCCGCCGCGATCTTCGCCCGCCGGCTCGGCTTCACGCTCGAGCAGACCGAGCGGCAATCCACCCTCCGGCTGCCGATCGACCCGCAGACCCTGCAGGCGTGGCGACTCGAGGCGCAGAGCGTGGCCGGTCAGGACTATCGGCTCGTGCAGTGGGTGGGCCGCACGCCCGAGCGCTGGCTCGAGGAGATGGCCGAGCTCAACCGCCGCATGAGCACGGATGTCCCGATGGCCGACCTCGACATGCAGGAGGAGTCCTGGGACGCCGGCCGCGTCAGCGACTACGACGACCGCCGCGAGCTCCGCGGGATGCAGACGGTGCTGTCCGCCGCCGAGCACGTGCCCACCGGTGTTCTGGCCGCATACACCTTCGTGGTCCTCCCGCGTGACAAGCCCGAGGTCGCCTACCAGGAGAACACGCTGGTGCGCGCCGAGCACCGGGGCAATCGCCTCGGACTACTCGTCAAGGCCGCGAACGTCGAGCAACTCGCCGACCGCTTCCCGCAGGTGCGGCGGATTCACACGTGGAACGCGGGCGAGAACGAGCACATGCTCGCCATCAACATCCGCATGGGCTTCCAGGTCGCCGCGGTCGAGGGAGCGTGGCAGCTCCGGCTCACGCCGCGCGGGTGAGCTGCTCCTCGACCCAGCTCAGCGCGAGGTCGGTGACGACGTCGAGTCGGGCCTTCATCCCGTGCCCGGCACCGTCCACGACCTCGAGCCGTGTGCCGGCCGGTAGCAGGGGCAGCGCCTCCCGGGAGAGTTCGACGAGGTCGGTGCCGTCGTCATCGGACTCACCGTGCACGAGGAGCACGGGCACCTCGACCGCGCCGACGAGCTCGGCCGGATCGATGAGGGAGTAGTCGGCCAACGTCTGTTTGGAGATGACGGCGTACTCGCGGGCCGCGCCCTCGTTGTCGTCCGGGATGCGGGCGTAACCGTGGGTCTCCAGGTCGTCGAGCTGGTCGGCGGAGAAGATGTCCTCCCACGGGTACGACATCGGGCCGAGCAGCGGCCCGGTCAGCACCATGGTGACGACGTCGCGAGGACTGGACCGCAGCGCCGCCAGGGTGCCGAAGGAATGGGCGTGCAGGATCTGCTGCTCGAAGCCCTGCTCGGCCAGCCAGGCCGATGCGGACCGCAGGTCCTCGACCTCGCCCGCTGCCGTGACGACGTCGTCGCCGGACGCGCCGCAGCCGGAGAAGTCGATCTGCAACGTCGCGTGGCCGGCCTCGCGGTACGCGGCGGCGAGGACGTCGAACCGGCCCGAGGAGTGCCGGTCCGAGAGGAACCCGTGCGCGAACAGGACCGCCGAGGTCGCCGGGCCAGGCTCGAACGTGCCCGCCAACGTGACGCCACGCGGGGTCGTGATCTGAACCTCGGCCATGGTTCCACCGTAGGCGTTCCCGTGCCCGCCGGCGGCGGATGGCGCCCTGCGTCTCAGGTTTCGGGGCGTGCCGCCCGACCTGGGAGGATCCCGAGGGGACCGGCGAAAGGAAGCGGTGCGATGCGCCAGCAGCAACGGCTGAACGCGATCCTCGACGCACTCGGCGCTGAGGGGCATCTGAGCATCGACGCGATCGTCCGGCGGTTCGCGGTCTCGGCAGCGACGGCGCGGCGCGACCTCGACGTCCTGGCGCGGCAACGGCTCGTCACCCGGACCCACGGAGGCGCCGTCGCGGCGGGAAGTGCCTATGAGCTGCCGCTGCAGTACAAGATCGCTCGCCACGCGCGGGCGAAGGTCGCCATCGCGGAGCGGGCGGCGCAGCTGGTCGCCCCCGGCGAGGTGGTCGGACTGACCGGCGGCACGACGACGACGCAGGTCGCCCGCGCCCTCGGGGCGGCCCCGCGGATGTCCGCGGACCGGGGCCATGGGGTCACGGTGGTCACCAACGCCTTGAACATCGCCTACGAGCTGGCCATCCGGCCGCACGTGAAACTGGTGGTGACCGGTGGCGTCGCACGCCCGCAGACCTTCGAGCTGGTCGGACCGATGGCCGGGGCCACGATGGCCGGCCTGGCCCTGGACTGGGCGGTGATCGGCGTCGACGGCCTGGACGCCCGCTACGGGGCGACCACACCCGACGAGGGCGAGGCAGCCGTCAACCGCGACCTGGTCACCACGGCCCGCCGCGTCGTCGTGGTGGCGGACGGCTCGAAGCTCGGCCGCTCGACCTTCGCGCGGATCTGCTCCCTCGAGGAGATCTCCACCGTCGTCACCGACGCCGAGCCCGAAGCGGATCTCGCGGACGCCCTGGCCGCTGCCGAGGTCGAGGTCATCGTGGCGCGCCCGGCCCGGCCGGACGGGCGGCCGTCGTCACCAGGCGGATGACGGCGATCGCCTCGGCCGTCAGCGCCTCCCGGCCGGCCCGGAGATACTTCCGGGAATCCACCAGGTGCGGGTCCTCGGTCAGGCGCCGGCGGACGGCGGCGGTGAAGGCGTCGACGAGCTGGGTCGAGACGTTGACCTTGCGCATGCCGGCCCGGATCGCCGCCGCCAGATTCGCCTCCGGCACCCCGCTGGAGCCGTGCAGCACGAGCGGTACCGGTACGGCGGCGGCCAGCCGGCCCACCAGCTCCACATCCACCTCGGCGGACTTCGTCGTCATGGCGTGCGAGCTGCCCACGGCGACGGCGAGGGCGTGCACCCCGGTCTCGGACACGAACCGTGCCGCCTCGGCGGGATCGGTCCGCACGCCCGGTGCGTGCACGCCGTCCTTCCCGCCGACCTCGCCGAGCTCGGCCTCCACCAGCACCTCGTGTGCGGCGGCCGCCTCGACGATGGCGCGGGTGGTCGCCACGTTCTGCGGGTACGGCAGCGACGACCCGTCGTACATCACCGACGACAAGCCGCCGGCGAGCGCCTCGTCGACCAGATCGGCGTCCTCGGCGTGGTCCAGGTGCAGGGACAGCGGTGCGGAGGACGTCTCGGCCACGGCACGGGCAGCGGCTGCGATCCGCGCCAGTGACCCGTGGTAGCGCACGCAGTTCTGGGAGATCTGCAGCACCACGCCCTGCCCGGTCTCCTCCGCGGCCGCGGCGATCGCCTCGGCCGACTCGAGATGGATGACGTTGAGCGCGGCCAGGCCCCGGCCGGCCGCCACGGCGCCGTCGAGGAGCTCGCGGGTGGTCACCAGGGTCACGGGGGATCCTCCTCGCTGGGTCCGGGGTCGGGTAGGTCCGTCACGTGCACGCTCAGGTCGGCGAGTGCGGCGTCGTCGATGCTGCCCGCGGCGGGGGTGAGCACCGCAGCGGCCGACCACCTCACCGCACGGGCGAGCGTGCGGTCCGGCCGATAACTGCCCGTCGACAGGTCGGCGGCGATCGCGGCGACGGCGGCGTCCCCGGCACCCGTCGGGTTGCCGGTCAGCGGGGCGTCGAGGCGACCGTGCCAGGCATCCGGCCCGTCGACGGCGAGCATGCCGGCCTCACCGAGCGAGGCGAAGACGGCGCCGCCGCCGCGGGTGGCCAGGCGCCGGGCGGCCGCGAGCAGCTGCGGCAGACCGGCGTCGGCCGAGCCGCCGACCGCCGCGAGCAGCTCGTCCCGGTTCGGCTTGAGCACGCGTGCCCCCGTCTCGGCGGTGGCGGTCAGGGCCGGCCCGGAGGTGTCGACGACGGCGGGGACGCCGGCCTGCCGGACGAGGGTGAGCAGGTAGGTCAGCACCGACGGGTCGGTCCCACCCGGGAGCGACCCGGAGAAGACCACCACGGTGGCCTCGCGCAGGGCGTCGGTGAGGACATCGCCCAGCGCGTCGACGCTCTCCGGCGGCAGCGGCGGGCCGGCCTCGTTGAGGTTGGTGGTCTCGGTGTCGGTGACGACGGCGACCGTGTGCCGGGTCGGCACGCCCGTCTCGATGAGCTGATGCGGTAGCCCGGAGCTGTCCAGGTCGGCACGGATCTGATCGCCCGGAGCGCCGCCGACCGGGGCCAGCGCGAGTGTGGCGTACCCCTGCGCGGCGAGCACCCGCGCGACGTTGAGGCCCTTCCCCCCGGCCCGCCGGACGACGTCGGCGACCCGGTGACTGTGGCCGGGACGCAACGCCGGCATCCGGTAGGTGACGTCGACCGCGGGGTTCAGCGTGACGGTGACGATCACGGGCGCTCCCCCGCGGCGAGCAGGCCGGCGCCCCGCAGTCCGGCCTCCGCGCCCAGGGCGGTCAGACGCAGCTCGGGGCGGCGTGGCACGGACAGGAGGGTCCCGAGCCGGTCCGCGACCGGGTCGAGCAGGGCGGTGCCGGCGCGGGCGAGGCCGCCGCCGAGGATCACGAGCTCCGGGGCGAGGGTCGCGGCGAGCTGGGCGATGAGCAGCGCGAGCGTATCGGTGGCCTCGCGCCAGACCTCGGCCGCGTCCGGGTCGCCGGCCTCGGCGGCAGCGAGGACCTCCCGCACGCCGGGGACCGCACGCCCGGTCCGGGCGGCGTACCGGCGGGTGATGGCGCCGCCCCCGGCCAGTGTCTCGACGCAGCCGCGGGCGCCGCACCGGCACCGCTCCCCGGCCAGCCCGACGGGGGAGTGGCCGACCTCGCCGGCGTAGCCGCCGCCGCGCACGGCCCGGCCCCCGCTGACCAGAGCTGCGGCCACGCCGGTCCCGAGCACGAGGACGGCCAGGTCGTCCACCCCGAGGCCCGCGCCGAGCCGACGTTCTGCCAGGCCGGCGGCGGTGACGTCGTGCCCTACCGCGGCGGGCAGGCCGGCGCGGCGCGTGAGCAGCTCGGCGAACGGGACGTCGCGCCAGTTCAGGTTGGCGGAGTACACCGCCGTCCCGGTCGCGTCGTCGACGATCCCGGGCACCACCATGCCGACGGCGGTCAGGTCGGGATGGTTCGCGCGGGCGCGGGTGACGTGCTCGGCCGCCAGGCGGAGCACCCCCTCGGCGGCGTCCGGCGCCGACGGCGTCGGCACGGACCGGACCTCGGTGAGCCCGCCGTCGGGCAGGACGATGCCGGTCTTGGTGTCGGTGCCGCCGACATCGACGACGGCGATCGGCCCGGTCATCCGTCCAGGATGACCGACCGGGTCAGCGCCCGCGGGCTGTCGGCGTCGAGCCCCAGGGCCCGGGCGCGCTCGAGCGCCACCCGCTGCGCCAGAACGAGGTCGGCCAGCGGATCGATGTCGGTACGGCCGAGGAACGTGGCTCCGGTGCGGGTGACCTCGCCGGAGAGCCCGCCCGGCGCCGGCCCGAAGGACCAGACCACGCGGCCCGGCGCGGCGACGGCGATCGGCCCGTGCCGGTAGTCCATGGCCGGGTAGGACTCGGTCCACGACTGGGACGCCTCACGATTCTTCAGTGCCGCCTCGTGCGCGAGCCCGACCGTCCACCCGGTCCCGAGGAACGTCATCTGCTGCGCGCTCACGGCCGCCTCCGGCAGCGGTGCGTCCAGGGCGGCCACGCAGTCCTCGATCGAGGGTGCGACGTCGATGCCGAGGCTCGCTCGCAGCAGCGTCAACGCCCCGGTCGCGAATCGGGTCTGCACCACGGACCGCTCGTCGGCGAACGGCATGGCGAGGACGTCGCCGGCCTCGCGTGCCAGCGGCGTGTCCGGATCGGCGACGACGGCGAGCGTGCGGGTGCCGGCCGGCACCCGGCCCACCGCCTCGACCACCTCGGTGGTCGTGCCCGACCGGGACAGGGCGACGACAACGTCGTACTCGCGGTGCAACGGCGCCTCGGAGGCGACCCACGCATCGGTCAGACCGCCGTCGTCGGCACGTTCCCGCAGCGCCGCGTACGCCTGAGCCATGAACCACGATGTGCCGCACCCGATGATGGCGACGCGTTCACCGCGTCCCGGCAGCGGTGCGTCACCGGTGAGGTCGGCCGCCCGGCGCCAGACCTCAGGCTGGCTGCGTAACTCCGCCTCCATGTGTGCGCCGAGGGCGCTACCTGCGGGGCCAGTCATCACTCCACCACTCCACTTTCCGGTGCGGGAACGTCCACCGTCGCGTCCTGACCACGCACATCTTGACATGATGTGAGTGGCAGAGACGGTAATCGCTCACGAACGCTCACCGAATGCGACGGTGTGCCCGCCTGGCGGGTCGGTCGTGACGCCAGGGCGTCGTGCACGCGAGACTCTGTGACGGCAGACCGTTCCGACCGAATCGGCCAGCGACGTCACGCGACGGCCGGAAGAAAGGCCACATGCCCACCCCAGCGCACCTGATCGACTACAGCCCCGGCTACGGCGCCCTGCCACCGCGCGCCCACCTGGACACGGACGCGCCCTCGCTCGACCTGACGGGCACCTGGGACTTCCGCCTCCACCCGGTGGCCGACCCGGGCCCGGCCCCGTGGGAGGACGACGCCGCAGCCCCCTGGGAGGCCCTCGACGTCCCCTGCCACTGGGTTCTGGCCGGCGAGGGCCGGTACGGCCGGCCGGCGTACACGAACGTGCGCTACCCCTTTCCCGTCGACCCGCCGTTCGTGCCGGACGAGAACCCGACCGGTGACCACCGGCGTTCCTTCACCCTGCCGCGCGACTTCGACGGCGCCGAGCGCGTGCTGCTCCGCTTCGACGGCGTCGAGTCCGCCTACCAGGTCTGGCTCAACGGGGCCGAGATCGGCGTGGGCAAGGGCAGCCGCCTGGTCCACGAGTTCGATGTCACCGCGCATCTGCAGCCCGGGGAGAACGTCCTCGCCGTCCGCGTCCACCAGTGGTCCGACGCCTCCTACCTGGAGGACCAGGACCAGTGGTGGCTGCCCGGCATCTTCCGTGAGGTCACGCTGCTCGCGCGGCCCGCCGGAAGCCTGGAGGACGTGTGGCTGGACGCCGGCTACGACCACCGCACCGGCAGCGGCACGCTGACCCCTCAGATCCGCGCGGACGAAGCCGCCTACCCGGTCCGGCTGACCGTCGACGAGCTCGGCGTGGACGTGACGTGGCAGCGGCCGGAGGACGTCGCAGTGGTCGAGGTCGGCGCCGTCGAGCCGTGGACCGCCGAGACCCCACGCCGGTACGAGGCGGCGCTGGCCTCTCGGGGCGAGCGGGTGCGCCTGCGGCTGGGCTTCCGCACCGTGCGGATCGCCGGCGAGACGTTCG
Organism: Georgenia deserti; assembly: GCF_042680605.1. Classification (NCBI taxonomy): domain Bacteria; kingdom Bacillati; phylum Actinomycetota; class Actinomycetes; order Allobogoriellales; family Allobogoriellaceae; genus Georgenia; species Georgenia deserti. The sequence goes on along the minus strand of NZ_JBHUEE010000003.1, from coordinate 271,739 downwards.
AGGTCAACGGCCGCCAGGTGATCTTCCGCGGGGTGAACCGGCACGAGATCGAGGCGACCCGGGGCCGGGTGTTCGACAGGGAGCACGCGCGGGCGGACCTGGCGCTCATGAAGCGGCACAACGTCAACGCCATCCGCACCAGCCACTACCCGCCACACCCCGGAGTGCTCGAGCTCGCCGACGAGCTGGGTTTCTGGGTGATCGACGAGTGCGACCTGGAGACGCACGGCTTCTACCCGGACGGATGGCGCTCGCGGCCGGCTGACGCCCCCGCCGACGACGACCGCTGGCGCGCCGCCCACCTGGACCGCATCGAGCGCACGGTCGAGCGGGACAAGAACCACCCGGCCGTGATCATGTGGTCCCTCGGCAACGAGTCCGGCTCCGGGCGCAACCTCGCGGCCATGGCCGCGTGGGTCCACCATCGCGACCCCGGCCGGCCCGTCCACTACGAGGGCGACTACGAGGGCCAGTACACCGACGTCTACTCCCGGATGTACCCCACGCTGACCGAGCTGGACGCCATCGGCGGCCAGGCCGGTGAGATCGCCTACGTCACGCCCGGGCAGGCGGAGCGGCTGCGCCGTAAGCCGTTCCTCATGTGCGAGTACATCCACGCCATGGGCAACGGGCCCGGCGCGATCGCCGAGTACGACGAACGCATCCGCGCCTACCCCCGCATCCACGGGGGTTTCGTCTGGGAGTGGCGTGACCACGGCCTGCTGACGACGACGGACGACGGCACCGCGTACTACGGCTACGGCGGCGACTTCGGCGAGTTGATCCATGACGGGAACTTCGTCACCGACGGGATGATCCTCTCCGACGGCACCCCCTCGCCGGGTCTGCGTGAGTACGCCGCCGTCGTCGCGCCGGTCCGTGCCACGGCTGACAGCCGGACCGGCGAGATCACCCTCGTGAACGAGCGGCACACCGCGGACAGCTCGGACGTCGCCGTCCGGTGGCGGCTCGAGGTCGACGGCGAGGTGGTCGCCTCCGGCGACGTCGACGCCCCCACGGTGGCGGCCGGGGCGACGGTGACGATCCTGCTGCCCGCGGACGCGACGGCGGCGCTGGCCCGCGCCGGCCGCCAGGCACCCACCGGCGCGGAGATCTGGCTGGCCCTGAGCGTCGAGCTCGCGGATGACACGCCATGGGCACCGGCGGGCCATGCGATCTCGCGGAGCCAGGCCGACGTCACCGACTCTCCGCTCCTCGGGCAACGGCCCGCCCGGCCCGGGAGCGTACCGTCGGCCGGCACTGCGCCGTCGGCCGGCGCGGCCGCACCGGCCCGGGACGGCGAGACCATCGTGCTCGGCCCGGCGCGGATCGACGCGCGCAGCGGAGGCCTGACCGCCCTGGACGGACTCGAGGTCACGGGCCCGACGCCTCAGCTGTGGCGCGCGCCGACGGACAACGACCGCGGCGGCGCGTCCGGCATGTACGAGGACGCCGCGCCCGGCCAGGCGCGGCGCTCAGACGAGGCCGTCCCGATCGCCGACCGGTGGGCCCACCGCGGCCTGGACCGGCTGACCCACCGCACCGTCGCCGTCGAGCCCGGGCCGGACCGGGTGGTCACCAGGCTGCGCAGCGCGCCGGGGGCGGCACCGTTCGGGATCGTGACCTCGCTGACCTACCTGGTGGACGACGACGGCGGCCTGGTGATCCGCGTCGAGATCACCCCCGACGGGCCGTGGCGGGGGACCTGGCCGCGGGTTGGCGTCCATCTCGCCCTACCGCCGCAGATCGCCACCGCCCGCTGGTTCGGTACCGGCCCGGAGGAGTCCTACGTCGACCTCGCCCACGCCGCGCTCGTCGGCCGTTACGAGTGCGCGGTCGACGACCTCGGCGTCGACTACGCCCGGCCGCAGGAGACGGGGCACCGGCCCGGACTGCGGGCCCTCACGCTCGCGGCGCCGGACGGCACCGGGCTCGAGGTGCGCACGCACACCGGGCTCGGCGGTGCGGGGGGCACCGTTCCCGCGGTGCGGCCCGGCTTCACGGCTTCGCGGCACACGTCCCAGGAGCTGTCCGCGGCCCGGCACCCCCACGAGTTGCCACCGAGCGAGCACGTCCACCTCTACCTCGATGCCGCACAGCAGGGTATCGGCTCCGGGGCGTGCGGGCCGGGCGCGTTGCCGGAGCACCAGCTCTGGCCGGGCGCCTACACGTTCGCGGTGACGCTGCGTGCGGTGACCGCCGGCGGCTGAGCTCGGCACAGCGCCTCAGGGGGTACGCCGCCGCAGGGTGGCCGCGCCGAGCAGGAGCAGGCCGATGACGAAGCCGCCGAGCACGGTGACCTCGAGCGTCAGGTCGGGGGTGGACTCGCTCGCGATCGCGCTCATCGCATCCGCGGCGTAGGACAGCGGCAGCACGTCCGAGAGGTACTCGAGCAGCCGCGGGAGCTCGTCACGGGGAACCAGCAGCCCGCACAGCAGGAGCTGCGGCAGGATCAGGGCGGGCATGAACTGCACCGCCTGGAACTCCGTCCGGGCGAACGCCGAGACGAACAACCCCAGGGCGACCGCGAGTAGCCCGTCGAGGACGGCGACGAGGATCAGCAACGCCGCCGACCCCTCGGTCTCCAGCCCGAGCGGGCCCAGCATCAGCACGGAGGCGAGCACGGCCTGCACCACGGCGACCGTACCGAAGGCCAATGCGTAGCCGAGCAGGAGCTGCACCTTGCTCAGGGGCAGCGTCATCAGCCGTTCCAGCGTGCCTGACCGGCGTTCGCGCAGCGTGGTGATCGAGGTGACCAGGAACATGATCATCACGGGGAAGATGGCCAACAAGGTGGGCCCGATCTGCGCGAAGACGGGGGAGTCCTCGTAGATCCACCACAGCAACGACAGCAGGAGCAACGGCACGAGCAGGATCATCGCGATCGTGCGCGGATCGTGACGCAGTTGGGTCAAGACGCGGGCAGCGGTGGCGATCATGCGCGGTCTCCGATCAGCGAGAGAAAGGCGGACTCCGCATCCTCGGTCGCGGTGCGCTCGAGCAACTCGTCCGGCGTGGCGCGCGCCAGCACCCGACCCTGGCGCAGCAGGACGAGCAGATCGCAGCGGGACGCCTCGTCCATGACGTGCGAGGAGACGATCACTGTGGTGCCCTGCTCGGCGATGCCGCGGAACGTCTGCCACAACGACGCGCGGAGCACCGGATCGAGGCCGACCGTGGGTTCGTCGAGGACGAGCAGTTCCGGCGAGCCGAGGAGCGCTGTGGCGAGCGAGACGCGGGAGAGCTGACCGCCGGACAGAGTGCGCGCGAGCTGGCTCCCCGCCTCGGTCAGCCCGACGGTCGCGAGCACGCGCTCGACGCCGGCGCCGGAGGTGTCCCCGCGGCTGCGCAATAGCCGGGCGAAGTACCGCAGGTTCTCCGCGACCGTGAGGTCCTCGTACACGCTCGGGCTCTGGGTGACGTAGCCGACCCGACGGCGCAGCTCCGGACTGCCCGCCGGCCTGCCGAGGACCTCGACCTCGCCGGAGTCGACGATCTGCACGCCGACGATCGCGCGCAGCAAGGACGTCTTGCCGGACCCGGACGGGCCGAGAAGGCCGGTCACCTGACCGGCGGGGATGTCGAGGTCGACGTCATCGACCGCTCTCGTGCGGCCCCGCACCACGCGGAGCGAGCGGATCCGGACCCCAGAATTCATCATGCAATGAATTCTGGGGCGGTCCCGTCCTCCCGTCAACCGTTGCGGCGCAGATGCTGCTGGATCACGGGCGCGAGTTCACCCGCCAGTTCCTCGCGCGAGGCGGACGCGAGCGGCTCGACACGGACGACGTGCCGCAGGAACATCGCGCCGAGCAGCTGGGCGACGGCCAGCTGGATCGTGGTGTCGGCGCGTGCCGGTTCGTCGGTCGGTCCCAGGATCGGCCGGAGCGCCGGCAGCATCACGGCCTCCAGAGCCTGTCGAATGTTCGCGGCGGCCTCAGCGTCGGAGGTCGCCGAGCGCAGGAGCGCCACGAACGGCGCGCGGGACGCGGCGTCCTCCCAGACGTCGAGGACGACGGTCACCAGGACCTTCCCGACGTCATCCGGGTCGGCCTGCCGGAGAGGGCCGAGCAGCACCTCAGGCTCGAGCGGTAGATCGAGTGCCGCCATGAAGAGGTCGCGTTTGGTCCCGAAGTAGTGGTGGATCAGGGCCGGATCCACACCCGCCCGCGACGCCACCGACCGGACCGTGGTGGCAGCGAACGAACGCTCGGCGAACTCCTGCCGGGCGGCGTCGAGGATCTGGTGGCGGGTGTCGGGGCCGCCGGGCCGGCGACCACGGGCGCGAGTCCGGGACATGAGGGGCACCCTAACGACGGCGACGGCCGCCGGTTCGGCCGTGGAAGCCCGACCGGGCGTTGTTGCGCCAGGCCCGAGCGTGGTTGCGAAGGGCGGGGCGGCGCGCACCGGTCCGGCGCGCTTAACCTTGTCCGGTGATCGAGCTGAAGACCCGCACCGAGATCGAAGCCATGCGCCCGGCGGGCGCGTTCGTCGCCGAGGTGCTCACCGCGCTGCAGGACTACGCCGCGGTCGGCGTCAACCTGCTTGAACTCGACGAGTTCGCGCACGAGCGCATCCGGCGGCGGGGCGCGACCTCGTGCTACATCGACTACCACCCGTCCTTCGGTGCCATGCCGTTCGGTCACGTGCTGTGCACCTCGGTCAACGACGGCGTGCTGCACGGCCTGCCTCATGACTACACCCTGCGCGACGGCGATCTGCTCTCCGTCGACTTCGCGGTGAGCGTCGACGGCTGGGTCGCCGACTCGGCGATCAGCTTCGTCGTCGGCACCCCGCGCGAGGACGATCTGCGTCTCATCCGGGCCACCGAGGAAGCACTCGCCGCCGCCATCGACACGGCCACCGTCGGCAACCGGATCGGCGACATCTCCGCGGCCATCGGCGCGGTCGCCCGCGAGCACGGCTACCGCGTCAACACCCAGTTCGGCGGGCACGGCGTGGGCCGCGAGATGCACGGCGACCCGCACATCGCCAACGACGGCCGGCCCGGCCGCGGCCTGCCACTGCGTGAGGGACTGGTCATCGCCATCGAGCCCTGGTTCATGGCCGGGACCGACGAGATCTACACCGACGACGACGGCTGGACCCTGCGCAGCAAGGACGGCTCCCGCGGCGCTCACTCCGAGCACACGATCGCGATCACGGGTGACGGCCCGCTCGTCCTCACCAGCCGGGCATAGCGGCCGTACCGCCCGGACGTGCCGGGCAGCACGCGCTGCCACGGACCATCAGGCGAGCGTCGCCAGCAACGCGGAACAGGCCTCCTCGCAGGACCGGCACTGCTGCGCGCAGACCCGGCAGTGCTCGTGGTGGTCGGCGTGCCGCTCGCACTCCTCGGCGCAACTGCGGCACGCCTGGACGCAGGCCTGCAGCAGGGCGCGCACCGTCGTCGGGTCTCCTGCGGTGTGCCGCGAGAACACTCGTGCGGTCGCCCCGCAGATGTCTGCGCAATCGAGGTTGAGACGGATACACGCACGCAGGTCGGCCGGCTGCTGCTCAGCGAGGCACGCGTCCGCGCAGGCGGTGCAGGTCTGGGCACAGGCGATCAGCGCGTCGAGCGCGGACGACAGGCGCTGGTGGTCGGCCTCGACCTCGCCCGGATAGGTCTCGATCATGGCGGCGCTCGTCATGGCACTCCTTCCGTCGTGACGCCGGAGGCGTGGTGCCGGCGCCGTGGTCGGCCGGACGGTGTGACCGTACCGAGGGTGGGGGGCCGGCGCATGCCGGACGAGCGAGGCCGCGGCCGGTGGACGCGGCAGTACTCACGCGGCGCGCGCGCCGACCTCCGGGAGCCGGACCGCGCACACGGCCCCGGTCAGGCCGAGCACCGCCAGCAACGCCAGCGATGCCTCCGGCCCGGCCAGGGCCAACAGGCCGGTGATCGCACCGGCACCGAGCAGCAGCACCCCCATCGCCGAGTTCGCGACCGCGACGTACTCGGTGCGCCGGTCACCCTCGGCCATGTCCACCACGTACGTCTTCCGGCCCACGCGGGCTCCGGTGTGGGCGAGGGCCAGCAACAGGTAGCAGGCCGGGTACACCCAGGTCCACGGCCCGCCCCCCTGCGAGGCGAGGCCGAGGAGCGCGAGGATCACCGTCGAGGCGCCGGCCGCCATGGCGGCCATGAGTGTCCGACTGGACCGGTCGGCCCACCGCCCGAACACCCGTCCTCCGATGAGGGCGGCGAGGCCCGAGGCGATGACGAACGCGCCGAGGCCGCTGATGTCCTGCCCGTTCCGGGCCGCGAGGGTCACCACGAACGGTGGGCTCAACGCCGAGACCAGCAGCAGGGCACGAACGGTGACGAATCGTCGCAGCGCCTGGTCCGCGCGCAGCAGGTCGGCCATGTGCCGTAGCCGGCCCGGTCCCTGTGGTGCCGGCTCGGGGTCCGCATCCGGTTCGCGGATCCGTGCGTAGACGACCGCAGCCGCCACCCACGCCAGTGTGGCCGCGGCGAGCAGCCCGGCCAGCAGGGGCGCCTCCTCGCCGCCGATCAGGCGCACCCCGACGCCCACGGTGATGGCGGCCAGTCCGGCGAGCACCGTCGCGACCCCGTTGATCTGACCACGCTGACCGGCCGGGATCGTCCGGCCGAGCACATCCTTCCCCGCGAGTGAGGTCAGTGAGCGCGAGAGCGCGAAGGCCACCAGGGCGAGCAGGACCACGACGCCCGCCGCCGTCCCGGACGTCGTGGCCGCCGCCGCTGCGATGGCCGCCGTGGCCAGCCCTTGGCCGGCTGCGCCGGTGACCCACACCCAGCGGCGCCGTCGCCTGGCCTGGACCCAGGGGAGCAGCGCCGCCTGCGGCACCAGCGAGCCGGCCTCCCGGATCGGCACCAGCAGCCCGACCAGTCCGCCCGGCACACCGAGGGCGGAGAACAGCCACGGGAGCACCGTCCTGGGGTTGACCACCTGGTCACCGGTCGCCTGCAGCGCTTCGGCAGCGATCTGCCGCAGCCCGTTGCCGGGTACGTGGCGGGCCGCGGTGGGCGCGAGCCCGGCCGACCCGTTCTCGCCCGGTCGGACGAGCCTGGCGTAGAGCGCTGCTGCGGCGGACATGGCCGGTCCCGGTCGCCTGCTCAGGCGCGCCCGAGGGCGGTGAGCACGATGAAGGCCAGGGAGACGAGAGCGATGAGCACGGTCATGACGGTGAGCGCGAAGAGCATCGAGCCGCCGGGCATCACGGGCTCGTCCGGGCTGACGCCTTCACCGGCGGCGCGCAGGTCGTCGTTCAGGCCCCGGAAGCGCACGGTTCCCGCGTACAGCAGGGCGAACCCGCCGACCAGGGCCAGGAGCGGCAGGGCGAGGCTGAGCACCGGGTCGCTGGCTCCGAGATAGCGTGCGGCGACGGCGGTACCGGCGGTGACGGCCAGGACGGTGCGCCGCCAGGACAGCTCGGTGCGTTCCGGTTGCAGCCCCGCGTCCCAGGGCCGGGTCACGACGGCCCCAGGACCAGCGCGATCGCGACCAGGACCGCCACGACGCCGACGCCGATCGCGGCCGGCAGCGCGGACAGCGGTGAGGGCAGTGGTTCGTGCCGGCGCAGCGCGCGTTCGGTGCGCATCCACCCGAACCAGGCCTGGAAGACCAGCGACAGGCCGGTCGCGACGAGGATGAGGGACGCGATCAGCCGTAGCGTCGGGTCGAGCGGGGTCGCCAGGGCCTCCAGCGCGACGGCGCCGGCGATGAAGGCCAGCGAGGTCCGGATCCAGGCGAGGAACGTGCGCTCGTTGGCGAGGGAGAACCGCACGTCCGGCTCCTGGCCGGTGCCGTAGACGCTGCGCGGCAGCCGGGTCCCGCTCACGCCGTCTCGCTCCTGTCGAGATCGGCTACGACCCGGAACCCGGTGTTGCCCGAGGAGGAGTCCCCGGTGTTACGGGTGCGGGCGGCGACCCGGTAGCGGTTGCAGTACGAGGCGTGGCACAGGTACGACCCGCCGCGCACTACCCACGTGTCGTAGGAGCTGACCTCGTCGTCCCAGGGAGAGGAGGTCCACTCCCACACGTTGCCCGCCACGTTGTAGAGGCCGTAACCGTTCGGCTCGAACGACGTCACCGGCGCCGTCCCGACGAAACCGTCCTCGGCCGTGTTGACCTGGGGGAAGAGGCCCTGCCAGATGTTGCACATGTGCTTCCCGCCCGGGGTCAGCTCATCACCCCAGGCGTACCGCTTGGACTCCAGGCCGCCGCGGGCGGCGTACTCCCACTCCGTCTCGGTGGGCAGCCGGGTCCCCGACCAGGCGCAGTACGCCTCGGCGTCCGCGTGCGAGACGTGCACCACCGGGTGGTCACGCCGGTTCCACAACGACGAACGCGGCCCGTCCGGGTGCCGCCAGTCGGCACCGTCGACGGCGATCCACCATGGCGTGCCGTCGGCGCTGCCGCGGATCTTGGACTGCTCGACCTCGCGGGCGAAGAGGTGGAAGACGTAGGACCAGCCGAACTCCTCGGCCTGGGTCCGGTAGCCCGTCGCCTTGACGAACCGGTCGAACTCCGCGTTGGTCACCGCCGTCGTGGCCACTCGGAAACCGGCCACCTCCACCGGACGGACCGGACCCTCGCCGTCGCCCGGATTGACGTCCTCATCCTCACTGCCCATCGCGAACACCCCGCCCGGCAGCTCGACCATCCGCGCCCGCACCCGCCTGGCCGCCTGCGCACTGCGCTCGGGGAGCCGGCGCGCCGACGGCGAGGACAACCGGAGCGGGGTGCTGCTCGCCGCGGCGTGGTCGGACGTCTCGCTCTGGTCGGTCACGCTGGTCCTGTCCCCGTCCTGTCGGTCTCGTCGGTGCCGCGGTCGCCGTCGTGGCCGCCGCCGGATGCGGTGGGCCGATTCCACGATAGCCGCCGTCGCAGGCAGGATCGGCCAGACGTCGTTACGCTCACCACACGCACCCGAACGCACGGAGGATCGCATGGGCAAGCTGTCATTCATCGTCGGCGCAGGCGTCGGATACGTCCTCGGCGCACGCGCGGGCCGGGAGCGGTACGAGGCGATCAAGCGCGGAAGCAACAAGCTCTGGCAGAGCCCGACCGTGAAGAAGGGCGTCCACAAGGTCGAGGGCAAGGTCTCCGACGTCGCCCGGGAACGCGGCAGCGTGGTCACCGACAAGGTCGCCTCCGCCGTCAAGGCCAAGCTGGGCGAGAACCAGACGCCTCCGCCGACCCCGCCGCAGCCCCGCTGACGGGCCCGTCTCCGCGCGACCAGGGGTCTCGTGCGCCGCACGCCTGTGCTGCGTCCGTCACAGCCCCCTGCCGCGGCACGGTCGCGTGCTGACATCATGACGGCGTGATCGCGACCGCCCGCCGCCGAGACGAGCACACCGGACCGAACCGCGAGCAGGTCCGCCGCTGGCGCCGCTACCTGGCCGACGAACGCGCCGAGGGCGCGGTCTACCGGCACTTGGCGGCGCGCCGAACCGGTGAGGAGCGCGAGATCCTTCTCGGGCTCGCCGAGGCCGAACGGCGTCACGAGCAGCACTGGCGTGACCTGCTAGGCGCCCGCGCGGCCGACCCGGGCCGGGGTGCCCTGCGCACCCGGATCCTCGGGTGGCTCGCGCGCACCTTCGGTGGCGTCTTCGTGCTCGCCCTGGCACAGCACGCCGAGAGCCGCGCCACCTACGAGAGCGACGTCGACGCCACGGACGCGATGGCGGCCGACGAACGCATCCATGGCGAGGTGGTCCGCGCGCTCGCGGCACGGGGACGGGCCCGCATGTCGGGGACGTTCCGGGCCGCCGTGTTCGGCGCCAACGACGGCCTCGTCTCCAACCTCGCGCTGGTCCTCGGCGTCGGTGCGACCGGCGTGGGGGCCGGCACCGTCCTGGTCACCGGTGTGGCCGGGCTGCTCGCCGGTGCACTGTCGATGGGGGCCGGCGAGTACGTCTCGGTGCGCTCCCAGCGCGAACTGCTCGAGGCGTCCACCCCCGACCCGGAGGCACGCAAGCACCTCCCGGCCCTCGACGTCGACGCCAACGAACTCGCCCTCGTCTACCGCGCCCGCGGGATGTCCCACGAGGAGGCTGAGGCGCATGCCGCCGAGGTCATCGCCCGGGTCACGGCCGGCGAACCGCACCCGGCACCGGAGCACGCCCGCTCCTACGAGGAGGTCGGCAGCGCCTGGGGTGCCGCCCTGTCCAGCTTCTGCTTCTTCGCCTCCGGCGCGGTGATCCCCATCGTGCCGTGGATCGTCGGACTCGACGGGAGCGCCGCCGTCGTCCTCGCGGCCGGGCTCGTCGGCGTCGCGCTGCTCATCACCGGCGCGATCGTCGGTGTCCTGTCCGGGGCACCGGCGGTGCGTCGCGCCCTGCGCCAGCTCGCGATCGGCTACGGCGCCGCCGCCGTCACGTACGCGCTGGGGCTGCTGTTCGGCACCACGGTGGTCTGAGACCGGACGGGTCCGACGGCGCCCCGTTCCGCCTCGTTTCGTCGTACCGTGGGACCACCGCGAGGTGGAGGAGGCCGCGATGGACACGTTCGCCGATGTGCTCGGCACGATCCTGCTGGCCGGACTCGGCGTCGTCGCGGTCGGCACCCTCCTCGCGCTCGGAGTGACCTGGTACGTCGTGCGGCGGATCCGCCGCTCGCGCCAGCTCGCCCGCACCCTCAGCCGCTCTCGCCTCACGGTGCGCACCGTGGCCGCGGACGATGTCGGACGGCGCCTGGCCCGGCTGCGGCTGCGGGTCGCGCGTTCCTCGGAGGCCACCGAGAGCGCCCTCGCCGCGGCCGAGGCCCGCGGTGCCCCGGTCGGGCCGGTGACACCTGTGGTCACCGGGCTGCGCCGGACCGGGGAGCACCTGGACCAGGAGCTCCGGCACGCCGAGATCGAGCCCGACCGGGAACTTCGCGGCGTCTGGGCCGACCTCCTCGCCGACAAAGTCGCCGAGCACGAGCAGCTGTGCGCCGACCTGCGCCGCAGTCTCGTCGACGCCGCGGCGTCGGTGGCGCCGGCGCAGCTCGCCCGGACCGCGGACCAGGTCCTGCTCGAGATCGAGGCCCTCAACACCTGGAGCCGCACGTACCGTACGCGCGGCGCCGCCTGAGGACGCCGCCGTGTCGACAGTGGACCGGATCCGCCGGATCCTTCGGGCCCGGCGCTCGGCCAAGACCCGGTCCGCGGACCCCGTGACGGAACTCGAGCGGGCGCACGCCGCGCGGGCCGAGCGGCTCGACGGAGCCCGCCGTGCCGTCGCCGACCTGGCGGCCGGCCGGCGCCGGGTCGAGGTGCTCGCTGAGCGGACCCGTCGCGCGATCGAGCACCACGACACCCAGGCACAGGCCGCCGTGGCCGCCGGGGACGAGCGGGCTGCCCGCGAGTACCTGCGGCGCTCCGTCGAGACCGGCCGCCGGCTGGACGAGCTGACCGAGCAGCACCGGCGTCTCGACGACCAGCTCCAGGGACTCGAGCGCCGGCTGACCAGTCTCGAGGACGAGACCGAGGACTCGTTCGTCCGCTTTCAGTCCCTGCGCACCGACCACGACGCCGCCCGCGCCGCGCTCGGCCGTCGGGAGGACGCCGTCGCCCAAGGACAGGCCGATGCGCTCGGCGTCGAGCGGGAGGCCGAGCGGGAGATCCGGCAGCTGCGCGCCCGCACCGAGGCCTACGAGGAGATCGCCGGCACCGACCCGGGCTCCGACCCGGTCCGCGAGGCGTTCGACGAGCTCGGCACGGATGACGACGTCGGCCGGCGCCTGGACGAGATGCGCCGCCGGATCGACCCACCCGCGTGAGGATTCGCCCTAGCGGCGCGCGGCCAGCGCGATGGCGTGCGCCAGATCCTCACCCCGGCTGAACATCGGCCAGTGCCCGGTCGGCATGTCCAGAAGCATGAGATCCCGCCCGGCGAGCTCCTCGGTGAACGGTGCCCCGGCCGTGATCGCGTCCTGCACGGTGGCCGCCGGCATCGACGTGCAGACCATGGTCACCGGGATGTCCTTCCGGCGCGGGTTGCGCAGCCGCGCCGTCGACGTGAGCACGCCGGCCGGTTCGGCGGCCGCGAGGTCGCGGACGACCTCCCGTGTGTGCGCGTCCAGGCCGGTGGGACTCAGTCCCATCTGGGCCAGTTCGCTCCACGGCGGCAACGGCAGGCCCGGTGCGCGGCGCGGCACATCGACGGCGAACGTGCCGCCGTCGGGGAGTGGGGCGTCGTCGACGAACACCATTCCGGCGACCCGCTCGGGCTCGGTGTCGGCGTAGCCGTTGACGACAGTGACCCCGCCGGAGTGACCGACGAGCAGCACCTTCCCACCGGTGCCCGCGACGACCTCACGCACCGTGGCGATCTGGTGCTCCAGAGTCACCCGCGGAGTCGGGCCGTGCGGCTCCCGGCCGGGCAGCGTCACCGGGTGCGGCCGCAGGCGAAGCTGTTCGAGGAACGGCACTACCCCGTCCCACGCCCATCCACCGAGCCAGAAGCCGGGCACAAGGACGACGTCCACCGGTTCACTCATGCCAGGACTTTCCCACGGTCGGCGCCGTCGCCGCTATTCGGCTCGCACGGCGGAACCGTTGCGGGGCCCGGAGCCCTGGCCCCGGGCCCCGGTCGTCACAGGACGGAGCCGTGCGGTGCCCGGAGCGGCCGCGGCAGCCTCAGGTCGTACTCGGCCATCACCTCGCGCAGCCGGTCCGGCCGATCGGTGATGAGCCCGTCGATCCCGGTCTCGATGAGCGCCCGCATGGTGTCCGGGTCGTCCACCGTCCACGGGATCACCTCCAGGCCGGCCTGATGCGCGTCGGCGACCATCTGCTCGGTCACGTACGGCTCGTAGTCGGCGTCGGCGACCACACCGTCCTGCGGGAACCCGTGCACCGGCGAGATCGCGTCGACGCCGAGATGGTCGGCCATCGCCACGAGGTCGCCGTCGAAGTCGTCGGCGTCGAGCCCGCCGAGCCACGGGGAGGCGCCGGGCTGGCCGACCTCGAGGAAGTCGTGATTCGTCAACGCGATCCGGGGCAGGCGCGGGTTGAGCTCCTCGGCGAGGGTCAGGGCACCCCAGTCGAAGCTCTGGATCGTCACCTGGCGCTCCATCCGGTGCGCGGCGATCTCCTCCAGGACCGCCCGGACGAACTCCTCCCGTGGCGCCGTCTCCTCGGGCGCGCCTGCCTCCACCTTGGTCTCGATGTTCAGCATCACCTGGTTGGCGCGGTAGTGCCGGACGAGGTGGAAGACGTCACCGAGCTCGAGCATCGGGCCGGGGGCGGTCTGCTGGTCGGGATGCTGCGGGAGCGGCCGGTAGCCGCACTCGACCGTCTGGACCTGGGCGAGGGTGAGGTCGGTGATGTACTTCCCGACGTAGGGGTACTCGGGGTCGCCGGCGTGGGCGGGCGCGGTGTCGCGGCACTTGTCCGCACTGATCTGGCGGTCGTGCGTGACGACGACGGCGCCGTCCTCGGTGACCTGGGTGTCCAGCTCGAGGGTGGTCACGCCGAGCTCGAGTGCGTTCGCGAACGCCTCGCGGGTGCTCTCGGTGTACAGGCCGGTGCCTCCGCGATGGGCCTGGAGGTCGAACCGGTCCGCCGGTCGCTCGGCGGGCGCCGGCGCCGCCAGGGCGGCGGCGACGACGGCGGACAGCGCGGCGGTGAGCGCCACGGTTCGCTGCTTCATCGCTGTTCTCCTCTCGTCGGTGGTCATCGCACGAAGTCCTCGGGGCCGACCACGTCCCACCGCGGCTCGGGCGGGGCGGCGATCTGCTCGACCGGCACGGAGTACTCGCGGACCTCGTCGTTGTCCCGGCTGATCCCGAACATGGTGGGCTCGCCGGTCTCGGACCGGTCCCACGCGATGCCCTGGCCCTCGATGCCCTCGAGCGCGACCGTCCCGAGCCAGCTCAGCTCCGAGCCGGCCTCCGGCAGCGCCAGCACGTATGCCTCGGGCAGGTCGTGCCCGGTGATGTAGAGATTTCCGTCCGGGCCCCACGACCCGCCGGAGTTGGACATGTCCTCGAACCGGTCGAGGATCTCCTTCGGGATGGTCCACGACTGGAGTTCGCGGAACTCGTCGTCGAGCTGGACGACCTGCGTGTTGTAGGTCTCGCCGTAGGGCTCGTTGCGGGCGTCGTCGCGGCGCCGATCGTAGTTGGCGAACGTCGCCCACCAGAAGCCGTCGTTGCGGTCGATCCATGTCAGCGAGCCGCGGTGGATGCCGAAGCTGTGGGTGTCCACGTGCTCCATCGTCTCCGTGTCGAACACCTCGATCGAGCTCTCCATCGGCCATTCGGGATAGTTGGAGTGGGCGGCGTACAGCCGCGAGTCCACCACGACTCCGCTGTCCAGGTGTTCGACCGGGCCGTCCTCGTCGCCGACGAACTGCAGCTCCGGCTCGCCGGTCGCCCGGTCGATCCGAGTGATCTCGCTGTTGTCCACGGCGTAGATGTGCTCGCCGTCGACGGCGATGCCCTGGTCGGCGTCCCAGACGTCGTCGTAGACCCGCTCGACCGTCGCGGTGTGTTCGGCCGGTTCGGGCGTCGCACCGGTGTCGGCCGAGGCGGTGGCGCCGGTGAGGACGACGGCGGTGGCGAGCCCGGCTCCGGTGACGGCTACGGCGCTCCTGCGGTGGTGAGTCATCGATACCCCTGTCCGGTTCGGACCCGGACGGTCCGGGTCCGCCGTCCGAAGAGGCTGCCGGTCGGCAGTGACCACCATCGGACGATGGCATGACGAGGGGGCCAAACCCGGGTGAACTCTGCCGGAGATGGTCCCCGACATCCGACCGGGCCCTCCCGGGCCCTTCCACTGAGGCCCATCGCGCGGCCGAGGGCCCGAACGCGTGTTGACGCCCTCTCAGGGACGCTCTAAAGTCCACGACCAACACCGATGGGACAATGTCCCGTTTGACGGGACACACAAGGAGTTCGACGATGCACTCGACCAACGACTCGACAGACCCGGAACCGGGCGAGACCCGCGCTCACAACCGGAACACGATCCTCGCGAGCACATTCGGCTCGGTGGTCGAGTGGTACGACTTCTTCCTCTACGGGACGATGGCCGCACTCGTCTTCAACTCCCAGTTCTTCCCGGAGTTCGACCCGCTCATCGGCACCCTCGTCGCGTTCGGCACCTTCGCGGCGGGCTTCGTCACCCGCCCGATCGGCGGCGTGATCTTCGGCCACTTCGGGGACCGGATCGGTCGCAAGAAGATCCTCGTCATCACCATGCTGATCATGGGCGGCTCGACCTTCCTCATGGGCACGCTGCCGACCTACGAGTCGATCGGGATCGCAGCGCCGATCCTGCTGCTGCTGCTCCGCATGCTCCAGGGGATCGGCCTCGGCGGCGAGTGGGGCGGTGCGGCCATCCTCACCTTCGAGCACGCCCCGCACGGCAAGCGAGGCCTGTTCTCGTCCTGGCCGCAGACGGGCGTCCCGATCGGCCTGCTGTTGTCGACCGCGGCGGTGAACCTGGTGAGCCTGCCCGGCGACGAGGCCCTGCAGGAGTGGACGTGGCGCCTTCCCTTCCTGGCGAGCATCGTTCTCGTCATCGTGGGTCTCGTCGTCCGTCTGAGCGTCCGCGAGCCCCAGCAGTTTCGCGACATGGTCGAGACCGACAGCCGGGCCAAAGTGCCCATGGTGGAAGTCATCCGGGACTACCCGAAGCAGATCCTCCGTGGCATCGGCGCACGCTTCAGCGAGAGCATCACCTTCAACGTCTACAACGCGTTCGTCGTCACGTACACGACGACCGTGCTCGGTCTCGAGGCGAGCTACGCGCTCAACGCGCTCCTCATCGCGAGCGTCATCGGCTTCTTCGTCATCCCGACCGCGGGCCGGCTCTCCGACCGGTTCGGCCGGCGGCCGGTGTTCGGCCTGGGCGCCCTCGTCGCGCTGGTGACGGCGTTCCCGTGCTTCATGCTCATCGACAGCGGCGCGCAACAGATGATCTGGGTCGCCGTTGTGGTGGGCTGGTCGCTCGGCGCATGCACGATGTTCGGCGCCGAGGCGGCGACGTTCGCCGAGCTCTTCCCCGCCCGCGTCCGCTACAGCGGGATGTCGATCGTCTACCAGTTGGGCGTGCTCCCGTCCGGGGCCGTCGCTCCGGCGCTGTCCGTTTGGCTCGTCTCGGTCACTGACGGCTCGTGGGCGGTTGCGGTCTACCTCATGGGCGCCGCGGCCATCGCCCTCGTGTCGCTTTACCTCATGCGGGAGACGGCGCACGACGAGATCGATGCCGACCTCCGGGCGCAGGCCGCGAGCCTCGGCCACGACGCGAACCGCTGACATCCCCCTCACGAACGGACCAGAGAACACATGACACAAGCCCGTCGCCCCAACGTCGTCCTCATCCTCGCCGACGACATGGGCTTCTCCGACATCGGGTGCTTCGGGGGAGAGATCCACACCCCGAACATCGACTCACTCGCGGCCGGCGGCGTCTCGCTGACCCAGTTCTACAACACCGCCAGGTGCAGCCCGTCCCGTGCCTCGCTGTTGACGGGACTGCATCCCCACCAGACCGGGATCGGGATCCTGAACTACGACGATTCGCCAGAGGGTTACCCGGGCGACCTGAACACCAACTGCCTCACGATTGCCGAGGCCCTGAAACCGGCCGGCTACCGCAGTTACATCTCCGGCAAGTGGCACGTCGCCAGCAGCATCCACGAACCGTCCGACTCGTGGCCGACGCGCCGCGGGTTCGACGACTTCTACGGGACCCTCGAAGGGGCGGGAAGCTTCTTCATGCCCCGCACCCTCACGCGCGGGGAGACGAATGTCGAACACGAGGCCGCCGAGGACCCGGACTTCTACTACACCGACGCGATCAGCGAGAACGCCGCGGCCTTCGTCCGACAGCACCGCGGCGAGCACGCGGCGGACCCGTTCTTTCTCTATGTCGGCTACACGGCACCGCACTGGCCGCTGCATGCGCTCGAGGAAGACGTGCGGAAGTATCTTGGCCGCTTCGACGCGGGCTGGGACACGCTGCGCGCCGAGCGGCTCGAGCGGCTCATCGAGTCGGGGATCATCTCCGAGAACTGGCCGTTGACCGACCGTGACGCGCGGGTACCGGAGTGGGAGAGCGTCTCCGACAAGGAGTGGGAAGCGATTCGGATGGCCGTGTACGCGGCCATGATCGACCGGATGGACCAGGGCATCGGGCGCATCGTCGCCGAGCTCAAGTCACAGGGGATCTACGACGACACCCTCGTCATGTTCCTCTCCGACAACGGCGGTTGCGCGGAGGAGATGCCGCTCGAGACGGCCCGCGAGTTTGTCACCACGTACGTGACGTTCGATTCGACCACGCGCGATGGCCGCGACGTCCGTCCCGGCAACGACCCGAGCATCGTCCCCGGCGGGGAGGACACCTACACCACATATGGACGGGCATGGGCGAACGTGTCCAACGCCCCGTTCCGGGAGTACAAACACTGGATTCACGAAGGCGGTATCGCCACTCCGTTCATCGCGAGCTGGCCGCGCGTCCTCCCGGTCGACGTCAAGCGCGAGCAGCCCCACCAGCTCGTGGACGTCATGGCCACGCTGCTCGACATCGCGGGTGCCGAGTACCCGTCCTCCTACCCCGGGCGTACGCCACTGCCCCTGGAGGGCGTCAGTATGGTGCCGACCCTGCGCGACGGCACGAGTGACGATCAGCGCCTCCTGTACTGGGAGCACGAGGGCAACTGCGGAGTCCGCCGCGGGACGTGGAAGCTGGTGCGCAAGCACGCGCAGGACTGGGAGCTCTACGACATGGTCCGCGACCGGACCGAGCTCCACGACCTCGCGGCGGAGCATCCCGGCGTGGTGGCGGAGCTGTCGGCGGCGTACGAGGCGTGGGCGGCACGCTGTGGGGTTATCCCGCGGGAGAAGGTGCTGGAACTGTACGCCGCCCGGGGTGGCGGCTTGCCGTCCGAGTAGTGCCGCGCCGGTACCGGCGTGCGGCGGCACCGCTCTCTGTCGATAATCTGACGGCTATGGAGGCAGGCCCGGACAACGCACTTACCAAGGCAGTGCGGGTCCTTACCGCCCTGCGTACCCTCTCGCACGGTGGTAGTGCCCGCGAGCTCGCGACCACCACCGGAGTCTCGCGCAGCACGGTCCAGCGCATCCTGACGACTCTCGAGGCCACCGGCATGGTGATCCAGGACGGCCTGACCCAGCGCTACCGCGTCGGACCGCAGGCGCTGCTCATCGGCCTGGGGTACAACGGAGCTGCCAACCTGTTGAACGAGGCGCGGCCGCACATGGTCGCCCTGCGCGACCAGACTGGGGAGACGGTCGGACTCTCGGTGGCTGCCGGGAATGCCCGCGTCTTCATCGACGAGGTCCAGAGTCCGCACCCGCTCCGATTCGCCTCCGAGCTGGGGCAGATGTACCCGCTGTGGTCGGGGGCGAACGGACGGATTCTCCTCAGCGCGATGAATGACGAGGAGATCGAGCACGTGCTCGCAAGCCACGAGCACGACCAGGCCGTCCATCGTCCGCTATCGGCGGAGGAGACCCGCCGCCGGATCCGCGAGATTCGGCGAGCCGGCCACGCCATGGCTGCGGATGAGGCGATCGATGGGGTGAGCTCACTGGCGGTGCCGATCCATGACGGCGCGCACCGCGTGATCGCCGCCCTATCCGTGTCCGGACCGTCGGAGCGCCTTACTCGAGACCGGATGGAGGCCACCCTCTCACCGCTGCGCACGGCAGGGCGTGCGATCTCGGCTCGGCTCGGTGCGAGCGACATACCCGCGGAGGGCTGATGTCCGCGTGAGACTCCGGTTGCGCGACGCCAGGGTGTGGCACCACGGGGACCCTCATGGCCCCAGCGCCGTCGTCTTCGGCGGTAGGCCGGCCGGCCGCGACCTCAGCGATGCGAGACTGGCCGGGTGGACGCGACAGAACTCAGGGCCGCCCAGGCCCCGCTGAAGGAGAAGTACCGCACTGAGCCCGACTCGGCGCTCGTGCCCGTCCGGGCGAGCGCGAGCTTCGCCGACGGCGGACTGACCGCCACCGTCGAGGGGTTCGCCGGGCCGGTACGCGCTGGTCTGCACCCCGCGGCCGGCGGCTCGGAGGAGGATGCCTGCTCCGGTGACCTGCTGCTCGAGGCGCTCCTGGGGTGCGCCGGCGTCACCCTGCGGACCGTGGCCACCGCCATGGGGGTCGAGATCCGATCGGCCCACCTCGAGGCCACCGGCACGTTCGACATCCGCGGCACTCTCGGCGTCGACCGCACCGTGCCGGTCGGTGTCACCGGGATCGAGGTCACGGCCGAGGTCGACACGGACGCCGACGAAGCCACGCTGGAGAAGCTGGCTCGCTCCACCGAGCGCTACTGCGTGGTGGCGCAGTCGCTGGCCGAGAAGCCGACGTTCGTGATCCGGCGCGCCGGCTGAGCCGGACTCATCGGGCACGCACGTCGTCCAGGTGGATCGTTCCGTTCGCGGGCTGCTGGTCGCCGCCACGGAAGACGAAGATCGTCATCGCCGTGACGGTGCCCAGGCGATCCGCGTCGAGCGCGGCGTCGGCGTGCTCAGACTCGCCCGGCGCCGGGCTGAACCCGGCGAAGGGCAGCACGACGTCGGAGCCGGTGGTGTCCGCGAGTGAGAATTCCTGCTCGAAGGCGACGCCGCCCGCGATGAGCTGCACGGTCCCGGTGTTCTGCGAGCCGTCCCCCGCCAGCCACATGCACAGCTCCGAGAATCCGCGCCAGTCCGCGTCCAGCCGGCGGGACACCCCGGTGAACGACAACGCGTCGAACCGGTAGGTGTAAGCCAGGCCGAATTCACCGCCCGAGCGCCGGTCGGTACTCAGTGCCAGCGTGTTCGGGTCGCCCTGGTGACCGAAGGCCTCGGCGAGCATGCCGTCGTCGCCCGCATAGGACTCGAAGTCGTCCACCGTCCCGGGTGCCGGCGGCTCGGCGTCGGCGACCAGGACGTGGGCGGTGTCGGTGAGCTCCGAGCCGCCGACCTCGGCCGTGATCGTGAGCGTCACGAGCCGGTCGGCTCGCAGCTCGTCCTCGATCTCCCAGGTGCCGGTCCACAGCCCGTTCTCGGCACGGCTGAGCGGCTGCGGCGGTCCGTCGTCGACGCGGTAGACGACCGCGGACGCCTCGCGGGCGCTCACCCGGACGGTGGTCTCGGCCGTGCTCACGCGTGCCCGATCGGTCGGGGTGACGAGGTGGACCACTGGTTCGTGCGGGGCCGCGCGGGTCCGGGCGTCGGCGGCGCCTGTCAGCTCGGCGGCGAAGACCGAGCGCGGGTCGTCGTGGAAGGCGCGGAAGTCTGCGAGAAGGGGGTGCGCGGCGCGTGAGTCGACCGCCGGGTGGGGGACGTAGACGCGGCCGGCGCCGCCGAAGTTCGCCCAGGTGAGCATGTACGTGGTGCGCCGGGCGAGCGGGTCGGAGTCGATGGCGGACAGTAGCCGGGTGAACCACGCCGGGTCGGCCAGGTCGTCGACCGCCGGGCCGAACTCGGTCAGGGCCGGGATCTTGCCGCGCTCGTCGGCGAGTTCGGCGACCATGGCCAGGTCCTGGACCACCGTCCGGCGCCACTCGCCGGACGCGGCCCCGTCGTCGTAGGCGTCGTAGCCGAGGACGTCGACGAACTCATCGCCCGGGTAGGTCGCCAGGTAGGCCTCCCGATCACCGCCGACGGTGTTCGGCGAGTAGGCGTACAGCAGGTTGTGCACGTCACGGACATCCCGCAGGTACTCCACGGTGAACCGGAAGATCTCGACGAACTCACCGGCCGAGGTATGCCCTGCGCCCCACCAGAACCAGCCTCCGTTGTTCTCGTGGAACGGGCGGAAGACCACCGGGATCGCGGTGCCGTCCGCGCGTGTGGCCCCGCCGACGGCGTCCGCGACGCGGTCGAGGATCGCGGTGTACTCGGCATGACGGTCGCCACCCGGCAGGATCCGGCGGACCACGTCACCGGAGGTGTCGTAGAAGTCGCCGCCGGTGACGATGTTGGGCAGGTGCGCGGACAGGGTGTTGAGGCCGCCGCGGGCGTCGGCCTGCTCGATCGCCCAGGTCAGTGCCTCGACGTTCTGCTGGGGCGAGTTCTCCGGAGATCCGGGCCGCTCCTGCCCGTCGAGGATGAGGGTGTCCCAGCCGAAGACCGCCGGGTAATCCCCGACTGCGGCGAGGGTGTCGGAGTTCGTTCCGGTCACCTCGGTGAAGGTGAAGCCGTGGGTGAGGTCGTGCTGGTGGCCGAAGAGGACGCCCCGGCCTTGCTGGCGCTCGAGACGGTGGAACAGGGCACGGGTCGCGGCCGTCGCGTCGGCGTCGACGAGGTCGACCACCGGAGCGTCCGGCGTGGCCGTGGTCCGGCCGGGGCTCTGCGAGGGTGCGGTGGTGAGCAGCGCCATCGTCGTCGCGACGACGGTGAGGCTGAGGAACCCGATCACCAGGGCGGTACGGCGGGAGAGGGTCCGTGCGGGCATCCGGGCCTCCGGGGTCAGGCCGCGAGCGGTGCCTCGAATCTAGCCCAGCCCGGGCCACCGCGTTCCATCATCGCGTCGTGACTCCTCAGCGGGGAATGGGTGCGGTCGACTCCCGCACGACGAGTTCGGTGGCCAGGTCGATCCTCGGCATGGTCAGGTCCTTGCCGGCGGCGAGCTGGACCACCATCGACGTCGCCGTGTGCGCCATGTCCACCAGCGGCTGGCGCACCGTGGTCAGCCGCGGCGTGGTCCACGTCGCGACCTGCAGGTCGTCGTAGCCCACGATGGACAGGTCCGCCGGCACGCTGAGCCCACGATCCCGGGCGGCGCGCAGCAGGCCCATGGCCTCGAGGTCGTTCCCCGCGAAGATCGCCGTCGGCCGCTCCTCGCGGTCCAGCAGCTCCAGCCCGCGCTCATAGCCGCTCTCGGCGGTGAAGCGGCCGTTGCGCACCAGGTCGGGGTCGAAGGCCACCCCGCCCTCGTCCAGCGCCGCACGGTAGCCGTCCACGCGCTGGCGGCTGCACATGACATCCGGGGGGCCCGCGATCACGCCGATGCGCCGGTGCCCGAGTTCGAGCAGGTGGCGGGTCGCCACCAGGCCGCCGTTCCAGTTCGCCGAGCCGACGGCGGGCACGCCGGCGGGCAACTCGCCGAGTGTGTCGACCACGACGAACGGAATGTTCCGTGTCTCGAGCTGGCGGCGCTGGCTGGTGTCGAGGTCCGAGAGGACCAGGATGACCCCGAGCGGGCGCCGCGCGATGACGCTGTCCAGCCATGCCTGGCGCGGCCTGTGCGCACCGGCGAGATGGGAGAGCACCACGTTGAGGCCGTTCTCGTGGGCTGCCCGTTCGACTCCGCGCATGATCTCCACGGCCCAAGCGGAGTCCAGCTCGTGGAAGACGAGGTCGATGAGCCGCGAACCTGATGAGCGCGAGGTGTTCCGGCGCCGGTAGCGGTGCTGTTCGAGCACCTGCTCGACGCGTTCCCGGGTGGCCCGGGCGACGTCGGGCCGCCCGTTGAGCACCTTGGAGACCGTCGGGACCGAGACCCCTGCTTCCTTCGCGATCGTCGCGATCGTGGTGCTCATCGTCGTGCGATTCCTCGATCCGTCCTCGACAGCCCGGTCACCGAAATACTTTCGAATCCTACGCGGGTATCGGCGGCCCGGTCGAGAGCATAATTGCGCACCATATCGCCCCGCGGGCGCAGTTGACGCCGTGACGCGCCACATCTACTGTCCAGGGAGCGCCAGCAGTTTCGACAATGATGCCGATAGTTTCGACCCATGCTGTGGTGGGTCCGGAGGGTGAATCGATGACCGAAGAGCACGCGCCCACCCTGACGGCTCAGCCGTGGCAGGACCCGGAGCGCAGCCACGACGAGCGGGTCGCCTATCTCGTGGAGCGGATGACCCTCGCAGAGAAGGCCTCCCAGCTCGTGGGGCTCTGGGTCGGTGCCGACGCCGGCAACGGCGACGTCGCCCCGTACCAGTCGGACCTCTCGAGCGATCCGCCGCAGTGGACCGAGGTGATCGCCGACGGCCTGGGCCAGCTCACCCGACCGTTCGGGACGGCACCGGTCGAGCCGGCCGTCGGCGCACTCGGGCTGGCGCGCTCGCAGCGGGAGATCGTGGCCGCGAACCGGTGGCGGATTCCTGCGCTGGTGCACGAGGAGTGCCTTGCCGGGTTCGCGGCCTGGAAGGCCACGGCGTACCCGATTCCGCTGTCCTGGGGTGCGAGCTTCGACCCAAAACTCGTCACCGAGATGGCCCGTCGGATCGGAGCCTCGATGCGGTCCGTCGGCGTCCACCAAGGCCTTGCTCCCGTCCTCGACGTCACCCGGGACTACCGCTGGGGCCGGACCGAGGAGACCATCGGCGAGGACCCGTACCTGGTCGGCACGATCGGCGCCGCGTACGTGCGCGGGCTCCAGGAGGCGGGCGTGATCGCCACGCTCAAGCACTTCGCCGGCTACTCGGCCTCGCGGGCCGGGCGCAACCACGCGCCGGTCTCGATGGGCCGCAGTGAGCTCGCCGACGTCGTCCTGGCGCCGTTCGAGATGGCGGTACGCGAGGGGCGGCCCGGTTCGGTGATGGCCGCCTACACCGAGATCGACGGCATGCCCTCGCACGCCGACCCCGATCTGCTCACCCGCCTGCTCCGCGAGACCTGGGGCTTCGACGGCACCGTCGTGGCCGATTACTTCGGCGTGCACTTCCTACGCATGCTGCACGGGGTCGCCGGCAGCGAGGCCGAGGCGGCCGGCCTGGCCCTGACCGCCGGCGTCGACGTCGAGCTCCCCACCGTCCACTGCTACGGGACGCCGCTCATCGACGCGGTCGAACGGGGGGAGATCGACGAGGAACTCCTCGACACCGCCGTGCGCCGGGTACTCGCCCAGAAGGCAGCACTCGGCCTGCTCGACGCCGACTACGACCCCGAGCCTGCGCCGTCGGAGCAGGCTCTGGACGACGAGACCGGCCGGGACATCGCGCTGCGGCTGGCCCGTGAGGCGGTCGTGCTGATCGACAACGACGGCGTCCTGCCACTGGCCGGTCACGGCAGCATGGCCGTGCTCGGGCCGCTGGCCGACGAGGCCATGGCGATGCTCGGCTGCTACTCCTTCCCGGCTCACGTCGGCGTGCACCACCCCGAGTCCGAGGTCGGCATCGAGATCCCGACCGTGCTCGGCGCCCTGCGTGAGCTCAGCCCGGACGCGGAGATCACCCACGTGCCGGGGTGCGCGGTCACCGGGGACGACACGAGCGGGTTCGCCGCGGCCGTCGAGGCAGCTGCGGCGTCCGACGTCGCGATCGTCACCGTCGGCGACCGGGCCGGGTTGTTCGGACGCGGCACCTCCGGTGAGGGATGTGACGCCACCGATCTGCGTCTGCCGGGCGTCCAGACCGAGCTCGTCGACGCGGTGCTCGAGACCGGCACGCCGGTCGTCCTCGTGCTGCTGACCGGCCGGCCGTACGCCGTCGGGGCGTTGTCACGGCGCGCCGCCGCGACGATCCAGGCCTTCTTCCCGGGACAGCTCGGCGGACGGGCCGTCGCCGAGGTCCTCCTCGGCGACGTCAATCCCTCCGGCCGCCTGCCGGTCAGCATCCCTCGCCACGAAGGCGCACAGCCCGGCACGTACCTCACCCAGCGGCTCGGCACCCGGACGGACGTGTCGAACGTCGACCCGACGCCGCTGTACGCCTTCGGCCACGGCCGCAGCTACACCAGCTTCGGCTGGGACAGCGCGAGCGTCGTCGTCGGCGGGCGCCCCGTGTCCGGCGACGGCGAGGCGGGCGCTGAGTGCGAGGTGCCGGTGGACGGGGAGGCCGTCGTCGAGGTGACGATCCGCAACACCGGCGACCGGGCCGGCACCGAGGTTGTCCAGCTCTACCTGCACGATCCGGTCGCCACCGTCACTCGCCCCGTGGTCCGCCTGCTCGCGTACGCGCGCGTCCCCCTGGAGGCCGGTCGCTCCCGGTCGGTGCGCTTCACCGTGCCGGCCGACGCCGCTTCCTTCACCCGGCGTGACGGGCGGCGCGTCGTCGAACCGGGCGATCTCGAACTGCGTCTGAGCAGGTCGGCCGACGACGTGCAGGCGGTGCTGCCCGTCCGGCTCGTCGGTGACCTGCGCACGGTGGACCACACCCGTCGCCTCACCGTGCCGGTCGAGATCGGGTCCGACGCGGGGCGGCCGTGACTGGGTGGGCCGACGGGCGTGGTGCTCGACCGATGCCCGAAAGTTTCCGCCGTGTCCGCTGGCGCGCCGGCGGACCTCCGGCCTGCGCATTCGGGCACTTCTCGGCGTCTCGGGCCCAGCGTCACGGTGCGGACGCGATCTCCTTCGATCGCTTGACGCGCTCTCATCCGCCCTCTAATCTCCGAAACCACGCAATGCCGCTACCGATACTTTCGAGCTGTCGATCACGACGAGGTGAGACGAGGTGACGCGTCGCATGGACACCCAGCTCCCGGCGCCGGCCGCATGAGCCTGCCGCAGAGCGGGTCCGCGTTCACGGCACCGCCGGCCGCGCCCGCTGACGGCCGGCTCGGGGACCAGACGCCGGTCGGCCCGTCCGGTCGCGGGCCGGTGGCGTGGACCCGCCGCCACCGCAGCGAGTGGGCGCTCGCACTGCGCAAGGACTGGCGCCTGTACACCCTGGTGGCGCTCCCGCTGCTGTACTTCCTGATCTTCCGCTACATCCCGATGCTGGGAAACGTCATCGCCTTCCGGCGCTACCGCCCGGGCGGGACGATCTTCGGCGACGAGTGGGTCGGGTTGTACTACGTCGAGCGGATCGTCAACGACGGCGCGTTCTGGAACGCGTTCCAGAACACCCTCATCCTCGGCACGCTCAGCCTCGTCATCATCTTCCCGCTGCCGATCATCCTCGCGCTGATGCTCAACGAGCTGCGCTCGCGGCTCTTCAAGCGGGCGGTGCAGACCATCTCCTACCTGCCGCACTTCATGTCGATCGTCGTCGTGGCCGCGATGGTGCTGCAGATCGTCTCCATCCGCGGCACGATCAACCAGGTCATCACCGCACTCGGCGGCGACGCGATCTCGTTCATGCAGCAGGCCGAGTGGTTCCGCACCATCTACGTCACCTCCGAGATCTGGCAGACGGTCGGCTGGGGCACGATCCTCTATCTCGCCGCACTGACCACCATCGATCCGCAGCTCTACGAGGCGGCCCGCGTCGACGGGGCCAACCGCTGGCGGCAGACGTGGCACGTCACACTGCCCGGCATCCGGCCGACCATGATCGTGCTGCTCATCCTCAACATCGGCACGTTCATGTCGGTCGGGTTCGAGAAGGTGCTGCTGCTCTACAACCCGCTGCTGTACCCGACGGCCGACGTGATCGCCACGTATCTCTACCGCATCGGCCTCGAACTCGGGAACTACTCGTACGCGGCGGCGATCGGCTTCTTCGAAGCCCTCATCGGCCTGGTGCTCATCGTGGGTGCGAACCAGGTCTCACGACGACTCGTGGGAGAGAGCCTGTGGTGACCACTGACACGACCCGCTCCGACGAGGCGCTGGACCAGACCCGTCCCGAGTCGGTCACGGACAAGATCGCGTCGTCCCGGCCGACGACGGTCAAGGACACCCGCGGCTACACCGTCTTCCGGGTCTTCAACGCCGTCGCGCTGGTCATCATCTGCTGCCTGACGCTCTACCCGTTCATCAACGTCATCGCCCAGGCGTTCTCGGCGGAGGTCTACATCACCCGCGGCGAGGTCAACCTCGTCCCGCGCGGGTTCAACCTGACCACCTTCGAAGCCGTGATGAGCGACCGGATGTTCTGGCGGAACTACCAGAACACCCTCGTCTACACCACGGTGGCCACCGCCATCTCGATGGTGCTCACGACGACGTTCGCCTACGCCATCAGTAAGAAGAACCTCAAGGGCCGGACGTTCTTCATCGGCGTCGCCCTGTTCACGATGATCTTCAACGGCGGCATCATCCCCAACTACCTCCTGGTGGACAGTCTGGGGATGCGCAACACCCTGTGGGCGATCGTGCTGCCGAACGCCATCAGCGCGTTCAACCTGCTCATCATGAAGTCCTTCTTCGAGAATTTCCCGGAGGACCTCGAAGAGGCCGCCACCATCGACGGACTGACGACCTACGGCGTCTTCCTGCGCATCGTCCTGCCGCTGAGCAAGGCCGTCATCGCGACGATGATTCTCTTCTACGCGGTCTTCTTCTGGAACCAGTGGTTCCCGGCCTTCCTGTACATGGACCGGGCGGAGCTCTACCCGGTGACGATGTATCTGCGGAATCTCATGGCCGCGGCGACCTCGACCGAGGCGCTGGGGAGCGACAGCGCGCAGATCAACGCCAACGTCCAGGCCGTCGCCATGGTGCTGACCATGCTGCCGATCATCTGTCTCTACCCCTTCATCCAGAAGTACTTCGTCTCCGGCGTCATGCTCGGCGCCGTCAAGCAGTAACCCCGGCCGTCAGTGAAGACGACGTCCACCACCCGGAGGAAAACAATGACAACCACCCATCGACGGGCATTCGGCGGCGTCACGGCCGCGGCCCTGGCCATCACCTTGGCCGCCTGCTCCACCAGCGGCGGCAACGGCGCAGGCGGGTCAGGGGGCGGGGACGGTGTCGACCCCGCCGACCTCGAGGACAACATGGTCGGCGCCATGGAGGACTACGACGTCGGCACCACGTTCGAGGCCACCGAGCCGATCGAACTGCCGTTGCTCTACCGCGACCATCCCAACTACCCGCTCCAGGAGGACTGGATGTTCTTCCAGGAGCTGGAGGAGAACCAGAACGTCACCTTCGACATCACCTCGGTCCCGCTGTCCGACTGGACGCAGCGTCGCTCGGTGCTGGTCGGCGCGGGCGACGCACCGGACATCATGCCGATCACGTACGCGGGCGACGAGACGCAGTTCGTGGCCTCCGGCACGATCCTGCCGATCTCCGACTACGTCGAGTACATGCCCAACTTCCAGCAGAAGGTCGAGGAGTGGGGTCTGCAGGAGGAGATCGACCAGAACCGGCAGGCGGACGGGAAGTACTACATGATCCCGGGTCTGCACGAGCAGCCGAAGCCGCAGTACTCGATCGTGATCCGGCAGGACCTCTTCGAGGAGGCCGGGATCACCGAGGACCCGGAGACCTGGGACGAGTTCGCCGAGCAGCTCCAGACCGTCATGGACGCCCACCCCGAGCTCGACTACGGCTTCTCGGACCGGTGGAACCTCAACGGCCCGATGGAGGCCACGCTGCAGGCCGCCGCGCCGAACTTCGGCACCAACGCCGGCTGGGGTTACGGCGACGGTCTCACCTGGCAGCCGGAGAGCGAGGAGTTCGTCTACACCGGCGCGATGGACGAGTACCGCTCGTTGCTCGAGTACTTCCACGGGCTCGTCGAGTCCGGAGTCATGGACCCGGAGTCCGTCTCGCAGGAGGACGACCCCGCGATCGCCAAGTTCACCAACGGACAGTCGGCGGCCATCGGCGGCAACGACCAGGAGATCCTCACCTACCGTCAGAACTTCGAGGACGCCGGCGTGGACGCCGAGCTCAGGCTCATCACGGTTCCCGCGGGGCCGGCCGGCAACATCAGCGGTACGACCCGCACCGAGTCCGGTCTGATGTTCGCCAGCAGCGCCGCCGAGTCGGAGAACTTCGTGGCGATGCTCCAGTTCGTCGACTGGCTCTACTACTCCGACGAAGGGCTGGAGTTCGCCAAGTGGGGTGTCGAGGGCGAGACCTACAACGTCGGCGACGACGGCACCCGCACCCTCGTGGAGAACATCGACATCAACGGCCTCAACCCCGGAGCGCCGGAGGCCCTCAACACCGACTACGGCTTCCACAACGGCGTGTTCATGCCGGCCCACGGCTCCACCGTCGACCTCGTGGAATCCATGCTGCGGCCCGAGGTGATCGAGTTCATCGACGCGATGAACCAGAAGGAGCCGGCCGTGATCCCGCCACCCATCCCGTTCGAGGAGATGGAGCGGGAGGAGGCGTCGCTGCACCAGCAGTCGCTGCAGGACCACGTCATGCAGAACACAGCGCAATTCATCCTGGGCCAGCGCTCCTTCGACGAGTGGGACCAGTACGTCACCGAGCTCGAGGGCCAGAACATGCAGCAGTACGTCGACATGGCGAACGAGGCGTACCAACGCGGGTTCTCCGAGGAGGAGTGACGCCGAAGGAGTGAACCTCTGCGGAGGACCCGTGCGGCGGGGGGCGGCGACCAGCCGACCCCGCCGCACGGGTCCTGCGACGTCGGTGCCGAGCCCGGAAGGAGACGAATGCGCATCGAGGTGCCCGACCACGCGGTCGCGACGCTTCCGGACGCCTGGCGCGCCTGCGTGGGGACCGGCCGGTTCGATCTCGCGCTCCGGCAGGATTATCAGGACTCGCTCGCTCTCGTGCAGCAGGAGATCGGCTTCCGCCACATCCGGGGCCACGGCCTGCTCAGTGACGGCGTCGGCGTGCACCGTCGGTACGAGGACGGCGGCGAACGCCGGACGCTGCACGCGTTCACCTATGTCGACCAGGTGGTCGACGCCTACCTCGATCTCGGCATCAAGCCGTTCGTCGAACTCGGGTTCATGCCCGCCGCCCTCGCCTCCGGTGACCAGACCGTGTTCTGGTGGCACGGCAACGTCACGCCGCCGGCCGACCACGGTGAGTGGGCGGATCTGGTGCGGGCCGTCGTCGGGCATCTTGTGGCGCGGTACGGAACCGACGAGGTTCGCACATGGCCGATCGAGGTGTGGAATGAACCGAACCTCACGAACTTCTGGGCTGGCGCCGACCAGGGCGCCTACCACCGGCTGTTCGAGGTGAGCGCGCACGCGGTCAAGGACGTCGACGCCGACCTGCAGGTCGGCGGGCCTGCACTGTCACCGGGCGCCGACGTGTGGTGGGCGCCGTTCGCCGACTACGTGACCGACCGGGACGTCCCGGTCGATTTCGTCTCCCGGCACGCGTACACGAGCGGACCGGCCCAGCACGTGCCGTTCGGGACGTACCAGACCCTGCGTCCGCCGTCGGCACTGCTCGAGCAGTTCGCGGCGCCGCGGCGCCATCTCGAGGGCACCTCCCTCGCCGGGAAGCCGGTGCACATCACCGAGTTCAACACCTCCTACCGCCCCGACAACCCGGTCCACGACACGGCGTACAACGCCGCCTACCTCGCCCCCGTCCTTGCCCGAGGTGGTGACGAGGTGTCCTCGATGTCCTACTGGACCTTTTCGGACACCTTCGAGGAGGAGGGCGTCCCGACCGCCCTGTTCCACGGCGGCTTCGGCATGCTCACCCACCGGCAGATCAGGAAGCCCACGTTCCACCTGTACGCGTTCTTCGCCCGGCTCGGACGAGAGGTGCTCGCCCGGGGCGAGGATCACCTCGTCACCCGGCACCCGGACGGCCGGATCGCCGTCCTGGCCTGGCAGCCGGTCGGCGGCAGCGACGACGCCGAGGAGCCGGAGCGGCACGAGGTGCGGCTGTCCGTCCCGATCGCCGAGGCCCGTCCGGCCGGTTCAGGTGGCGGCGCCGGGGGAACCGCATTCGTGCTCCGCCGCAGCGTCAACGAGACCGAGGGCAATGCGTGGGCCGCCTGGTGCGAGCTGGGCCGGCCGCGCTTCCCTACCCGTCGGCAGCTCGACCTGCTGCGCGAGAGCGCCGAGCCGGTACGCCGGCACGGCTCGTTGCCCGTCAGCGGAGGGCGAGTCGCGCTCGATCTCACCCTTGGGCGGCACGAGGTCAGCCTCGTCGAGATCGATCCGGTCGTCGACGAGACGCCGGCCTGGATCGAGGACGCACGCATCCTCGGCCGGGTCGCGTCCGTGGGATCGTCGGCGGTGGGCGAGTGACCGAGGTGGGTGAGGGTGTGCGGGCAGACGGTGACGGGGCGCAACGCGTGGGCGTGCTCGGTCGGTTCACCAGCGGCGTCTACTGGTTCCTCATCGTCGGTCTGCTGCTGGTGGCGACCACGTTGCCGGGCAGCGTGCCGCTGATGCTGCTCGACCGTTCGGCCGGGAACATCCCCCTGGTCGCGCTATGCCTCGTCCCGCTCGGGCCGGCGCTGGCCGCCGCGCTCTTCGCCCTGCGCGACCGTACTCGTGCGGAGGCGCTCACGCCCGGGCGCTCGTTCGTCCGTGGGTACCGCCTCAACGCCACGGACGTGCTCAAGCTGTGGGTGCCGGCGCTCGCGGTCGAGACCATGATCGGCATCAGTCTCGCCAACCTCGGTCTCGCCGGCGTCCCGACCGGGTACGGCGCCGTACTCGTCGTCATCGGGGTGCTCGTCGCGGTGTGGTCGCTGCAGGCCGTGGTGATCGCCTCGCTCTTCGCCCTGCGCACCCGGGACGTGGCTCGCCTCGCCGTCTACTACATGGGGCGCACGCCCCTGGTGGCGCTCGGCGTGCTCGGCACGCTCGTCGTCACGTTCGCGCTCGTGTACCTGACCTTCGACGCCATGCTCGCCCTGGCCGGCCCCCTGCTCGTGCACATGCTCCTGCGGACCTGCGACGCCATGGTCCGGCACGTGGAGTCCACCTTCATCGCGTGATCCGGCCGTCCGTCGCCCCGGCGGTGTCCTCGCGGAGGTCGGCGGCGACGCGGCGTAGCCGGGCCGTCACGGCGTCGACGGACGCCGGTCGCTCGGGGCGGGTGGCGACGACGGTGACCCGTCCGAGCCAGCTCGGGTCCTCCACCTGGACCGGCACGATGTTTCGGGGCAGGAGCGGCGCGGCGATCCCGGGAATCGTCGTGACGCCCAGCCCGGCCGCCACCAGGCCGAGACGGGTATGCCAGTCGCGGGCGGTGTGCATCACGCGCGGGTCCGCCAGCGTGGGCCACGGACCGAACTGCGGCTCCCCCTTCAGCCCGGAGCCGGCGATCCATGGCTCGCCGGACAGGTCAGAGACGGGAACGTGCTCACGCGCCGCCAACCGGTGGCCGGCGGCGACGGCCACGAGCAGCGGGTTCTCCGGAAGTCGCTCCGTCCGCAGACCGTCGAGGTCGTACTCGGGCAGGCCGGAGCCGAGCGCCACGACGGCGACGTCGATGCGCCCCGCACGCAGTTGACGCAGCAGTGTCGGGGTGGACGCGTCCCGCAGTTCGACGTTGAGCGCGGGGTGATCCTCGCGCAGTGCCGCCAGGGTGCGGGGCACGAGGGCCCACGTGGCGGTGGGGAAGGCCCCGACCACGACGCGCCCGGCGAGTCGGTCGGAGAGACCGGCCAGGTCGCGTGAGACGGCGTCGAGCTCGGTGAGGACGGCCGCCGCGCGGTGGGCGACGATCTCACCGGCACGGGTCGTGGTCACGCCACGTGCGCCACGGACGAACAGCGCCGCGCCGGCCGCGGCCTCGGCGGCTGCCACCTGCCGGGAGATGGCCGACTGGGTGTACCCGAGGAGATCGGCCGCGGCGGTGAACGAGCCGGTGCCCGCGACGGCATGGACCACCCGCAGCCCGGTGTGCGTGAACTCAGCCACGCCAACCAGCGTGAGGTATGAGCCTGCCGCATGTCTAGTGTGCTGAATACTCGCTGGTGGAATATCTCGGCGCGGCGGACCATGGAGACGTCACACCACTGCGAGACGAGGGAACACGACTGTGAGCACCGACAAGACGTGGTTCATCACCGGCACGTCCCGCGGCTTCGGCCGGCTGTGGGCGGAAGCGGCCCTGGAACGCGGAGACCGGGTCGCCGCCACCGCCCGTGAGACCGCTGCACTCGACCCGCTCGCCGAGCGTTACGGCGACGCGTTGCTGCCGCTGACTCTCGACGTGACCGACCGCGGGGCCGTCGGCGAGGCCGTGGCACGCACGCGTGACCGGTTCGGCCGCCTCGACGTCGTCGTCAACAACGCGGGTTACGGGCAGTTCGGCATGGTGGAGGAGGTGACCGAGCCCGAGCTGCGGGCACAGCTCGAGACGAACTTCTTCGGGACCGTCTGGGTGACCCAGGCGGTGCTGCCGGTGTTCCGGCGGCAAGGCGGCGGGCACCTCATTCAGGTCACCAGCGAGGGCGGAGTCCGTGCGTATCCGGGCATCGGCGCCTACCACGCCTCGAAGTGGGCGGTGGAAGGGCTGTCCGAGTCGCTTGCCCAGGAGGTCAGCGGCTTCGGCATCCACGTGACGAGCCTCGAGCCGGGCCCGTACGCCACGGACTTCGCCGGCGCCACCAGCCTGCGCGTGAGCACCCCGCTCGCCGACTATGACGAAGTCCGGGAGGCGACCACGCCGGACTGGGTGATCGGCGACCCGCGCGCCACCTCCGAGGCGGTCCTGGCGATCGTCGACGCCGAGAACCCGCCCCGGCGGGTCGTCCTCGGCAGGACCCTTCCCGAGATCGAGGAGATCTACGCCGAGCGTCTGCGCGTCTGGCGCGAGTGGAGTGAACTCGGGGAGCGGGCGTTCGGCGAGCAGGTGACGCCGGACCGTGCCGCCTGACCGTTCGGCCCGTGAGTAGCACGGGCGAGTTCGCGGCCACTGCGCCGGGGGCACCCGGCAGGCCAGCGGGCGGGTGAGGTGGAGCGTTCACTGGCCGAGGACCGTTCTGGCCGCCTCGCGCAACAGCCCGGGTGCGAGGCGTCGGTGCACGAGGGACACGACGGTCCAGGTCACGCGGCCCCGGCGTCGGTGGTAGTCCATGACCGTCGCGAGGCTGGCGCCGTCCACGGAGACCTGGATCACGAGGTGGGTGGTCAGGAGAGGGGAGTGCGCCATGAGCCGGATCGACTCGGGTGCCCGGTCGGTGATCACGAAGCCGGCGACCGTGTCTCGTGAGGGGCCGGGGGCGAGCCGGAGCCGCAACAGAGTCCGGAAGATGAACCGTTCGGCGGCGTCCGGGGTGTCGCCGAACATCGCCCGGGCCCAGGCCTCCGCCGTCGCGCTCGCTGCACCTGGCAGGTCGAGGGTGAACTCGTCGGCGTAGCCGGGATTGGCGACGGGGGTCAGCGCCAGCGTCGTGGCGGGGACGTCATCCACCCCGACGGCGGCGCTCACCCGGCTCATTCCCTCAGCCTAGGAGCCGTTGAGGCGCGGTCGTGCCCTGAAAGATGGCGCCGCACGTTCGCGTGGATACATGGCCGACAGGCTCTGACGACGTTGCCGGCCCACCGCATCCCGGGCACGGTTGATGTCCGACGCCGTCCGTAGCATCCGGACGGTGACCGTCACGGCTTGTCGGATGCCCGGTCGGCAGGCGGGGGCCACTAGATCTCTGCTAGGGGCCGCCCCGGGAAACCCGCGTGCGGCTGAGCACCCCTGCGGCCTGGCAGCCGCACCGCCTCAGTAGATCGTCCGGCCGCGGTTGTCCGGGATGCCGGACTTACGGAAGAAGTAGGTGTTGACCTGGTCCCGCCATTCGATCGCGGACCGGCGCTGCTCCTCGAGGCGCTCGCGGACCCGGTCGGCCAGCGGTCGGGGCGCCTGTTCGCGAACCCGTTCCCACGTGGCCAGCATTTCCTCCACGCGCTCGACGCCGGCGAAATGGGTGTCGTAGATGTGCTGGATGACGGTCTTCCCGCTGTGTAGCCGGTGGGTGTACGGCACGTGGTGGAAGAAGAGCAGCAGCTCGTCCGGCGTCGTCTCCGAGAGTTCGAACCGCGAGGCCCAGGGCTCGGGGTACTGGCCGGCGTAGCCGGTGCCGGTGGCGCGCGTCCGGTCCACGCCGACGCCGTCGCGATCGGCGAAGTGGTACGTGCCCCAGGGCGTGTACTCGTACCCGTCCACGTCCGGGCCGTAGTGGTGTCCCGGCCGGACCATGAACCCGACACCGAGCGGGGCGGTGTACTGCTCGTATGTCTCCCACGACCCCGTCATGATCGAGCGCGCCGCGTCCCGGACGCTCTCGTCGGCGAAGGTCGCGGCGAGCCACTCGTCCAGGATCGACTCGGCCGGCAGCTGCGGGTCCCAGGCGAGCCGGCCGAGCGCGTAGAGGTTCGCCTGTGCGAACGGATGGCCCGTCCAGTGCTCATCGGCGCCGACGTTGGAGACAGCCACGATCCCGCCCGAGGGCGCCGTCGCCCGGCCCGAGGCGACGTCACTGACGGTGGGTGCGTCGTCCTCGCCGAAGGGAAAGTGCAGCACCTGGGACCACATCGGGGCGAGGTAGCAGACGTGCCGCTGCTGCCCGGTGTACTCCTGGGTGACCTGGAGCTCGAGGGCCAGGCGCGTGCGGGGCATCGCGCCGATGACCGGGGACACCGGTTCGCGGACCTGGAAGTCCATCGGGCCGTGCTTGACCTGGAGGACGACGTTGTCGTCGAACTGTCCGTCTAGCGGGGTGAAGTGGTCGTAGGCGGCACGCGCTCGATCGGTGGACCGGTCCCGCCAGTCCTGGCGGTGGTTGTAGACGAAGGCACGCCAGAACACCTCACCGCCGTGCGGGGCGAGAGCGCGCGCGAGCATGTTCGCGCCGTCGGCATGGGTGCGGCCGTACCCGAAGGGGCCCGGTTGCCCCTCGGAGTCGGCCTTGACGACGAAGCCGCCGAAGTCCGGGATGGCGTCGTAGATCCGGCGCACGGCCGAGGCCCACCAGGACCGCACCGCCTCGTCCGCCGGGTCCGCCGTGGGCAGGCCCCCGAGCGTCATCGGCGAGGAGAAGTTGACCGAGAGATAGACGGCGACGCCCTGCGGGCGGAACACCTCGGCCAGTCGGACGACGTCGTCCAGCCGTTCCGTCAGCAAGGTCGCCTCGAGGCGATGGACGTTGACGTTGTTGAGGCTGACCCGGTTGATCCCGACGGAGGCCAGCAGGCGTGCATAGTGCCGTACGCGGTCGAGGTTCGGCCGGAGGCGACCGTCGTGGTAGAAGAGCGAGCCGTCGGCGTACCCACGCTCGACCTGCCCCATGACGGGGTGGACGGCGACGTTGTCCCAGTGGTCGAGCATCCGGACCGGATGGGTGGGCGCGTGGATCTCGGTCCCGTCTGACCCGTGGCCGAGTGGGTCCTGGAGCCGGCGCATGTGGTGGAAGCCGTACAGCAGCCCGCGGTCCGAACCGCCGACGACCGCGAGACGGCCGTGACCGCGGACGACGGCGAAGGCCTCCGGTCCGAGGTCGGCGACGGCCCGGTCGGGCTCGCCCAGCCCCGCGGCGGCCAGGACGCCGCGGGCCCGGTCCGCCGTCGTGAGGACGACGGTGGCCTCGTCGGTCGGGGCCAGGCGGCCGCCGTGCCACGTGGTGAGGTCCGCGACCTCGGCACCGACCGTCTCGACGAGCGGGCCGGAGGCGTCGACGGCAAGGATCTGGCGGCCGAGTGCCGGTGCGTCCGGACGTAACCAGGCGTGATCTGCCGTCGGGGCAAGAGGGGACATCGTCATCTCCAACGATTTGTTCGCCCGTTGAACTTATGGGCGCGGGTCAGGAGAGTCAATCGGATCCCATGCCCGCCCGTGCGGCGCGTCCCCTAGGCTCGCCGTGTGCGCATCTCGGTGGTCGGCGGTGGGATCGCCGGCCTGGCCCTCGCCGCCCGGCTCGATCCCGAGCGGTTCGACGTCACCGTGCACGAGCGCAACAGCGAGTTGCCCACCGCGGGCACCGTCCTCGGAATGTGGCCGGCGGCGCAGCGGGCGCTCGACAGACTCGGCGTTCTCGAGGCGGCACACCAGGTCAGTACTCCGCTCGAGACGCTCGCGGTCCGCGACGGTCACGGCCGTGTCCTGGCCAAACCGACCGTGCGCGGAACCGTCGGCATCGCGCGGGCGGAGCTGCTGCGGCTGCTTGCGGAGGCGGTCCCGGCGTCGGTGTCCCGGCAGACGACCAAGGTTGCCGATCCCGAGGCGTTGCCCGGTGACCTCGTGGTTGGCGCCGACGGTGCCCACAGCGTCGTCCGCGCCGACGTCTGGGGCGCACGGTCGGCCGCTCGGCCGGCACGGGCCATCGCGGTGCGCGGGGTTGTCGCCGACGAGCTGTGGCGCGAGGACGCGGGCGAGTACTGGCTCGGAGGGGCACTGTTCGGCGTCACCAGACACCGGGACGGCACGAACTGGTTCGCGGCGTTCGCGTCGGGCCTGGGGTCGCGGGACATCGACGTCGAGGCGGCCGTGGCCGAGGTGCGTGACCGGTGTGGCGGTCGGGCCGACGGCGTGGACCGGGTGCTGCGGGCGGTGGTGCCGGAGGGGACGATCGCGCAGCGCATCTGGGTCGTGCCGCCGCTGCGGTCCTATGTCCGCCGCCCGCCGGTTGCCCGACGGCCGGTGGTGCTGGTCGGTGACGCCGCGCACGCGATGACACCCAATCTCGGCCGTGGCGCGTGCGAGGCACTCATCGATGCCGTCACCCTCGCCGACAAGCTCAACACACTGCCGACTGCCGACGCGCTCGCGGCGTACGACCGCGCCCGCGTGGGCCGGACCCAGGCCCTTCGGGCGGCGTCTGCAGGCGTCCTCCGGGTCGCCCTTGCCGATCGTGCTGCTCCGGTGCGCGACAGGCTGATTCGCGTCGCCGGGCGCCTGGCGCCCGCCTGATCAGGTTGCAGAATCCGTCGAAAAATCGACAGATTCTGCAACCTCGTTCCGGACGGTGCGGTCGGTGGCGGCGCCCCCGACCGTGGACTCCCGTTCGACGATGTGGAACCGGGCCTTGTGCAGGCGGGGCGGTCTCGGTGATCGTGGCCCCCATTCGATGCGCTCGATGAGCATGCCGATGGCCCTTTCAGCGATCTCGTCACGTCCCGGATCCACGGTGGACAGCGACGGCAGGGTGAATCGCCCGTCGGTGATGTTGTCGAACCCGATGAGTGCGACATCGTCCGGGATGCGGCGGCCCGACTTCCCGAGTGACCGCAGCGCTCCGAGTGCGAGGGTGTCGTTCAGTGCGAAGAGCGCGTCGAACTCGACGCCCGAGTCGATGAGCTCGTCCATGGCGCGCGCACCGTCCTCCTGGTGCCACGGCGCGACCATTCGCTCGAGATCCGGGTCATGGGGTAGTCCGGCGATCTCGAGCGCCTCGCGGTAACCACGCACGCGAAGGTCGGAGGCGCGCAGCTGGTTCTCGCGCCGATCGGGATGCGCGCCGAGCACCGCGATCCGTCTGCGCCCCTGCGCGAGGAGATGCTCGACGGCCGCCCGCGAGGCCGAGACGTTGTGCATCGTGACGTGATCGGCGGGACCGCCGAAGATCCGCTCACCGAGGAGCACGAGGGGGTAGTCGACCACGTCCAGGAGTTCGACGTCCTCGGTCCCCAGGCGTTCCGGGCTGAAGAGCAGTCCGTCGGTCTGCCGCAGGCCGTTGGCGAGGACGTTGATCTCGTGCTGGCGGTCGCGTCCGGCCTGGCCGACGATGACGCTGAGGTTCTGCCGCTCCGCCGCGAGGATCACCGCATCGGCGAGTTCGGCGAAGTAGTTCTGGCGCAGCTCCGGCACGGCGAGTCCGATGACGCCGGTGCGTCCCGAGCGCAGTCCGCGTGCGGAGAGATTGGGTCGGTACCCGAGCTCGGCGATGGCCTGCTCCACCCGCGAGCGGGTCACGGGGTGAACGTGCGGGTGGTTGTTGACCACGTTGGAGACCGTCTTGACCGAGACGCGTGCCAGCACGGCGACGTCCCGCATCGTCACGCTCACCTGGGCATCCTCGCGATCTCCTCCGACAACCGGAGCCTAACTCGGCACACCGTCGTGCTCCCTCTCCGTCTCGGCCACCGCGCGGCGATGAATTCTCATCTGACAATCGCGGCCTTGACATGCTCAGCCCCTGCACAGCAAAATGACTGCTCGAGCATACTACGTTGTAAATACGCAGGTCACAAGCGTACATCGTGGTACACGAAAAGTTTTCGTCGACCTGCGGCACAAGGTGAATGGGTCGCACCTTTCGAGAATTCCGGGTGCGACATCCCAACGAGGGGAGTCACGGTGAGTGATGTTCGGCAGGGCCACCGGCGCGGACAGTGGCGGCGACGCGCGACAGCCATGGTGGCCGGCACCGGCGTGGCGTTCGCCGGCCTCGCAGGAACGGCGAGCTCGGCCACGGCTGAGGAGCCATGGGTGAGGATCGACGAGGACGGTTTCGCGTCGTTCACCATTCCCGTCGACGACGTCGAGGCGGAGGTCGGGACCGACGTCAGCCAGATCGTGGCGGAAGGGAACTTCGGTCCGTCCGACAACTGGGCCGAGTTCGGGCTCACGATGAGCGGCGACGTCGCGACCGGCGTACTCGGCCCCCTCGAGCCGGGCCAGTACTACTACCAGATCACCGCCGACGACCACCTGACGGTCAAGGACCCCACGAACGACACGAGCGTGCAGTCCGAACCGGAGTGGAGCACCTTCTTCGTCGACGGGGACGGCGCCGAGCTGCTGGCCGACGCACCGGAGGAGAACCGGGGCGAGCTCCAGGAGTTCACCTACCGCAGCTCCGTCGCGCACGAGGAACGGGCCGCGCTCGCCTGGACACCGCCGGACTACGACGAGCGTCGCCGTGAGCCGTACCCGGTGTTGTACCTCCAGCACGGCGGCGGTCAGAGCTACCGCGACTGGGTGGAAGTCGGCCGCGCGGCGCAGATCTTCGACAACCTGTATGCGCAAGGAAAGATCCAGCCGATGGTCGTGGTCATGGCCGACGGCAACGTGGACGACTTCACGGCGGAACTCCACCGGCACATCACCAAGGCCGCCCGACGCCACCTCAACATCAGCCGCGACCCCGAGCAACGCGCGCTCGCCGGGCTCTCGATGGGCGGCGGTCAGACGTTCGACGTGCTCGCCGAGCGCCCCGGGGACTTCAGCCACGTCGGCACCTTCGGTGCGGGCCGGTTCAACCACCTCGACGACCTGCCGGTCCGGGCGATCAACGCCGGCACCGACCTGTTCCGGCTCTACGTCGGCAACCCGACCGACATCGCCTACAACGACGTCCACGGCGCCATGGCCGCTCTCGACGAGGCGGGCGTCGAGTACGAGTTCGACGGTGCCAACCCCGACGCGGGTCACAACTGGGACGCCTGGCAGGAGAACCTCATCGACTTCGCGCAGCGCCTGTTCCAGGAGCCGCCGTTCGAGGGGATGAGCCCTGGGCATCTGCCGATCGACGAACCGTTCGAGACCCCGCCGAGCGGGACGACGCCGACGCCGTGGGTGGACGAGAACGGGTACGTCACCTTCGAGACCACGACCGACTTCGCCGACGCCGAGCACGTCACGGTCTGGGCCAACTGGGGGCCGAGCCACCTGTGGACCAGGGTGGAACTGAGCAAGGCCGGCGACCGATGGCGCGGCACCGTGGGCCCGTTGGAGCCCGGCTGGTACCACTACCGCTTCATCGTGGACATGGAGTCGACGAAGGACACCGGCAACCCGACGTCGGTCACCAGTGAGCCGACCTGGAGCCAGTTCCTCGTGCCTGGCGAGAGCGCGCGCATGGTCATGCCCGTCCCGGACGGGCAGGGCGGCGACGTCCAGGAGATGACCTACACCAGCGAGGTCGCCGATGAGCGGCGCACGGCCCTGGTGTGGACCCCACCCGGGTTCGACCCGGACCGAGCGGAGCCCTACCCGGTCTTCTACCTCCAGCACGGCGGTGGTCAGAGCTACACCGACTGGACGGAGATGGGGCAGGCGAAGAACATCCTCGACAACCACTTCCTGGACGGGAACCTCGAGCCGATGGTCGTGGTGATGGGTAACGGCAACGTCGGTGACTTCACCACCGAGCTGCTCGAGAACATCGCCCCGGCTGCCGAGGAACAGTTCAACGTCAGCAGCGAGCCCGAACGGCGAGCTCTGGCCGGACTGTCGATGGGAGGTGGACAGACGATGCAGGTGCTGACTGGCAGGCCGGGCGAGTTCGGCTATGTGGGGACCTTCTCCGCCGGCTACTCCGGTGATCCGGAGGCCCTCGACGTCGAGGCGATCAACGACGGGACGATTCTGCTGCGGATGTACAACGGCAACGTCACGGACTTCACCTACGACTCCGTGGTCTCCACCATGGAGACCTTCGACAGCGTGGGCGTCGACTACGAGTTCGACGGCTTCTTCGAAGGGCCGCACGGCTGGGACACCTGGCAGTACGACCTCATCGACTTCGCGCCGCGACTGTTCCGGTCGTGAACCAGCGGGCCCGGCCGGAGATCGCCCGTCCGTCCGGCCGGGCCCGGCCGGTCCGGGAGCTTCGAGGCCGCACGCTGCGCGCCGTCGGCGCGGCGTGGCTGCCGACCGCCGCCGGCAGGCCCTGCTCGGAGAGCCCTCCTCTTCGTCACGGAAGGTGTCACACCAAGTGAAGAAACTGCTGTACTCGCAGCGACTGGCGCCGTACCTGTTCATCGCGCCGTTCCTCATCACGCTCGCCGCGTTCTGGGCCATCCCGTTGGGGCGCGCGTTCATCATGAGCACCCAGGAGGTGCTGTACGGCGAGGCCACGTTCATCGGCCTGGCGAACTACGAACGCCTGTGGAACGACAACGTGTTCTGGCGCGCCATGTACAACAGCGTGCGCTACATGGTGCTCACGCTGATACTGCTCATCCCGATCCCCATGGCCCTGGCGGCACTGATCAACACCCGGCTCGGCAGCGAGCGGATCAAGTCCTTCTTCAAGGCGTCGATGTTCGTGCCCGCCCTGACCTCCGTCGTGGTCGCCGGCATCATCTTCCGGCTGATGTTCTCGGAGACGGAGTCCGGACTGATCAACCAGGTCATCGGCATCGTCGACCTCGGACCGGTGCGCTGGCTGCGTGAGGACATCCCGGGCCTGATCGCGCTGCTGGCGCTCGCGATGTGGCGGTACACGGGCGTCAACATCATGTACTTCATCGCGGGTATGCAGTCGATCCCCTCGGAGTACTACGAGGCTGCCTCGATCGACGGCGCGAGCAAGATCCAGCAGTTCTTCCGCATCACGATTCCGAACCTGAAACCGACGATCGTGTACGTCACGACGATCAGCATCTACGGCGGGCTCGCCATGTTCCTGGAGAGCTTCATGCTGTATGCCGGCAACAGTTCCCCGAACAACCAGGGCCTCACCCTCATCGGGTATCTGTACCGGAAGGGGATCGAGGAGAACGACCTCGGATTCGCCTCCGCCGTCGGCGTCGTGATCCTCGTCGTCATCATGACGATCAACATCACGAATCTGTCCTTCTCGGGAACGTTCCGGAAGGAGTCTGCGCGATGAGCCGGCGCACCGACCGAGAGAAGTACGCGCTTCCACGAGGCGTTTTCGCGTTGATCCAGGGAGTGTTCCTGGTCAGCCTCACGATCATCATTCTCGTTCCGCTCGTCGCGATCTTCATCGGGACGTTCCAGGACGGTAACGCGGTCATTCGCAACGGCATCACGTTCGACATCAACTGGAGTGAGCTCTCGCTCGACAACTACGTCATGTTGTTCACCGACTCCGGGCCGTACTTCCGGTGGTTCTTCAACTCGCTGGTCCTCACGGTGGTGCAGGTGGCCGGCACGCTGCTGGTCAGCTCGTTCGTGGCGTACGGGTTCGCGATGTACGACTTCCCGGGGAAGAACGCCGCCTTCATCTCGGTGCTGCTGCTCATGACCGTGCCGTTCGAGATGATGATGTTGCCGCTGTATGTCCTCGTGAACGATTTCGGACTGGCCGACACCTACGCGGTGATCGTGATCCCGTTCCTCGCCGCGGCGGTGACGATCTTCTTCTTCCGGCAGTACTTCCTGGGGATCCCCAAGGAGCTGCTGGAAGCCGGACGGGTCGACGGCGTGACCGAGTTCGGCATCTTCTTCAAACTGGTCCTGCCGATCTCGAAGCCCGCGATCGCGGCGATGGCGATCCTCAACGGGATGATCATCTGGAACAACTTCCTGTGGCCGCTGCTGGTGCTGCGCTCCCCGGAGAAGTTCACCCTCCCGA
This sequence comes from Georgenia deserti, assembly GCF_042680605.1. Lineage (NCBI taxonomy): Bacteria > Bacillati > Actinomycetota > Actinomycetes > Allobogoriellales > Allobogoriellaceae > Georgenia > Georgenia deserti. The sequence goes on along the minus strand of NZ_JBHUEE010000003.1, from coordinate 229,011 downwards.
TCGGCCTGAACACCTTACTGACACCGCACGAGAACAATTACGAGCTGTTGATCATCGGGGCGTTCTTCTCGGTGATCCCGATCTTGGCCCTCTATCTGGCATTCCAGCGCTTCTTCGTCTCCGGAATGACGGCGGGCGCGCTCAAGGGTTGATCGTTCGACCGAACCGATTGGAGAAACATCATGGCAGGACTCCGCAGGGGCCGAACGGCAGTCGGGCTGGTTGCCGCATCGGCGGTGCTGGCCGCGTGCAGCGGAGGAGGTGGCGACGAGGGCGGACCCGGCGAGGACGGCCGGGTCACGCTCGACATGTGGGTCTTCGCCGAACTGCACGGCCGCTACTACGAGCAGATGGCCGAGCGGTGGAACGAGGAGAACCCGGATCGGCAGATCAACCTCGATGTGACGGTCTACCCGTACGACGAGATGCACAACAACCTGCAGCTCGGGGTGAACTCCGGGTCCGGACTGCCGGACGTCGTCGACATCGAGGTGAACCAGTTCTCCAACTTCGTCCAGGGATCGAATCCTCCGCTCGCCGACCTGACGGAGGCGGCCGAGCCGTACCGGGACGAGGTGGTCGAGGCACGGCTCGACCTGTACAGCCGCGAAGGAACGATCTACGGGTATCCGACCCATGTCGGTGCCTTCGTGGCGTTCTACAACACCCCGCTGCTGGAAGAGGCCGGGATCGACTACACGACGATCGAGACCTGGCAGGACTTCCAGGACGCCGGTCAGCAGTACAACGAGGAGACCGGGGAGGCGTTCAGTGTCGCCAGCACCGAGGTGAACTTCATCCAGCCGCTGCTGGTCACCCAGCTGGGCGGCCGCATGTTCGACGACGCCGGCAACGTGGCCGTCAACAGCCCGGAGGCGGTCGAAGCGCTCGAGATCCAGCAGGAGATGTTCGAGGCGGGCGCGCTCTCGACCATCCCGGGTGGGAGCCCGGACGTCGAGGAGGCCTACGGCGCGATCAACAACGGCGGCTACGCCGCAATCGTCTACCCGGCTTGGTACACGTCCCGGTACGTCGACTACATGCCGGACCTGGAGGGAGACATCGCGATCGCACCGGCACCCGTCGTCGAAGGCGGAGAGGTGGCGACGATCGGTGGTGGCGGTACCGGCACGGCGGTGCTGAACTCCTCACCGGACGCCGAGATCGCGGCCGACTGGCTCGCCTTCGCCAAGCTGTCTCCTGAGGCGAACGTGGCCGTCTGGGAGGTCCTCGGCTTCGACCCGGTGAACATGGAGGTGTGGGCCGACGAAGAGGTGACCCACAGCGAGGACAACGAGTACAACCAGTACTTCCAGACGAACCTCTTCGACGTGCTCAATGAGGTGCAGGGAGACATCGGGCACTTCGATGGGTTCACCAACCCCGCGTGGCCGACCGTGGACACCCAGTTCACCACGTCGACCTTGGTCGACGTCTTCGAGAACGGTGTCCCCGCCCAGGACGCCCTGGACTCGGCGCAGCAGGCCCTGCAGAACGAGCTCGGGCAGTGAGCCCGCGGCTGCGGACGTCGTCGACCGACGGCGTCCGCAGCCGGCCCGACCGTCTCCGGCACGTGGGTGACTCGCCGTAGTCTGACCCCGGTCACCGGAGGGAGGCGAGCACGTGCTGCACCTGCACCGCTCGGAGCGCGCCGACGCGCTCGTGGCGCCGTTGGCCGCGGTGCTGTCCGAACCACCGGACGACCCGTTCGCTCCGGACGTGGTCGCCGTTCCCACGCGCGGCGTGGAGCGCTGGGTGGCGCAGCGCCTGTCCCACGAGCTCGGCGCCGTCGAGCTCGGCCGCGGCACCACCGCGGAGGCGGGGGACGGCGGTGAACCGGGGGTGTGCGCGAACGTCATCTTCGGCTCCCCCGCACGACTGGCCAGGGAGGCTCGTGCCGCGGCGATCGGGCTCGATCCCGAGCAGGACCCGTGGCGCACCGACCGGCTCCTCTGGCCGCTCCTGGAGGTTCTCGACGCCACGATCGGGGAGCCGTGGGCGGCGCCGCTGGCCCGGTACCTCGGCGACGACGAGCCCGAGCGAGGGACGAGCGGAGGGCGAGGAGGCGACGACGAGCGGCAGTACCGCCGTGGTCGGCGTCTCGGCCTCGCCCGCCACCTCGCCCGGCTCGTCACCTCCTACGCCTCGCAGCGGCCGGACCTCCTCGCCGGCTGGGCTTCCGGAGGCACGGACGACGGCGCCGGAGCGCCCGTACCCGAGGACCTCGCGTGGCAGGTCGAGCTCTGGCGCCGGCTCCGGGACCGCGTCGGCACGCCGAGCCCGGGGGAGTACCTCGCCGACGCCGTCGAGACGCTGCGTCGCGACCCCGCGGTCGTCGATCTGCCCGAGCGGCTGTCCGTCTTCGGCCCGACCCGCCTGCCCGAGGACCAGCTCCGAGTGCTGACCGCGCTCGCCGAGCACCGGGACGTCCACCTCTGGTTGCCACACCCCTCGCCCGTGCTGTGGAACCGGGTCTCGAGCGCTGCCGCCACCTCGCGCCGGCGGCGCGATCAACCCGCGACCGCCGAGCATCCGCTGCTCGCGTCCATGGCCCGGGACGCGACCGAGTTGCAGCGCCGCCTGTCCGAGGCAGCGGCCGACGCCACCCATCACCCGGCGCCGCCGTTGCCGGAGACCGTCCTCGGCGCGCTTCAGCAACGCCTGCGCGAGGACGACCCGGACCCGGCCGGAGCCCGCGTCCACGTCGCGGCCGAGACCGACACCACCGTCCAGGTGCACGCCTGCCACGGACTCAGCCGTCAGGTGGAGGTGTTGCGCGAGGTGCTCGCCGGCCTCTTCGCCGACGATCCGACGCTCGAGCCGCGCGACGTCATCGTCATGTGCCCGAATATCGAAGCGGTGGCCCCGCTGATCACCGCCACCTTCGGGCTCGCCGTCGAGCAGGGCCCACGCGGCGCGCACAGCCCGGACGTCCACCCCGGCCACCTGCTCCGGGTCCGTCTCGCCGACCGATCACCCGGCATGACCAATCCCGCGCTGGGCCTGCTCGCGGACCTGCTCGATCTGGCCGACGGGCGGGTCACCGCCTCCGAGATCCTCGACCTTGCCGCCGGCGCCCCCGTGCGGACCCGCTTCCGGTTCAGCGACGACGATCTCGAGCGCATCCGCGAGTGGTCCGTCGCCGCCGGGGTCCACTGGGGCGAGGACCTCGAGCGCCGCGCCCGCTTCGGTCTGCCCGACCTGCGGCAGGGCACCTGGGACGTGGCGCTGGACCGGATCCTGCTCGGCGCGGCCATGGCGGAGGAGGACCACCGGTTCGTCGGGCCGGCCCTGCCGATGGACGACGTCGACTCCACCGACATCGATCTGGCCGGTCGCCTGGCAGAGTTCATCGACCGCCTCACCCATGTGCTCGACACGCTCGACGGTGCGAGACCGCTGGAGGAGTGGCTGACCGCCCTCGACCACGCCCTGACGCTGCTCGCGGACGCCCCGCAGACCGAGTCCTGGCAGCTGGTCCAGGCCCGCCGCATCCTCGCCGACGTCCGGACCTCGGCGTCCACCCACGAGGCCCTCCCGCTCCGCCTACCGGACGCCCGCGCCCTCCTGGCCGGCCGGCTCGAAGGCCGTCCCACCCGCTCCGGGTTTCGCACCGGCGCCCTGACCATCTGCTCCATGGAACCGATGCGGGCGGTGCCACACCGCGCCGTCGTGCTGCTCGGTGTCGACGACGGCGTCTTCCCCCGCTCCACGCCTTCCGACGGCGACGACATCCTGCTGCGCGAGCCGTGCCTCGGCGAGCGCGACCGCCGCAGCGAGGACCGGCAGCTCTTCCTCGACGCCGTCACGGCCGCCGAGGAGCACCTCGTCGTCCTCTATTCCGGCGCCGACGAACGTACGGGCGCCGCCCGGCCCCCGGCCGTCCCGGTGGGCGAACTCCTCGACGCCCTCGACGTCGCCGCCACAGCCGCCGACGGCGCGAGCATCCGCGAACGGGTCCTCGTCCGTCACCCCCTCCAGGTGGTCGACGAACGCAACTTCACCGCCGGCGCGCTCGGTCGTCCGGGACCGTTCTCGTTCGACGCCGACGCCCACCGGGCGGCGCTCGCCGGCCGCGGGGAACGCGCCGGCCGCCGACCGTTCCTCACCGAGCCGCTCCCCGCCGAGGACCAGGGCCACGCCGCCGCCGTGACCGTCGACCTGGACGATCTGGTCACCATGCTCGAGCACCCGGTGAAGTGGTTCCTGCGCCGACGGCTCCAGCTCTCCCTCGCCGGGGAGGTCGACGACGTCGAGGACCGGCTTCCGCTCACCCTGGATCCCCTCACCACGTGGGGCATCGGTGACCGCCTGCTCGCCGCCCGGTTCGACGGCGTCGACCAGCGCCAGGCGATCAACTCCGAATGGCGGCGCGGAGAGGTCCCGCCCCGCGAGCTCGGACGGACGGCCCTGATGGACGTGGACCGGCGCGTGGGCCCGATCGCCGCCGCGGCAGGTCGCTATGCCGGCGACGGGCCGGCCGCCGCCGTCGACGTCACCGTCAGCCTGCCCGGCGGGGTCTCGTTGACCGGGACGGTGCCGGGGGTCCAGGAGGACACGGTGCTGCGCGCCGTCTTCTCCCGCCTCGGACCCAAGCACCGGATCCGCGCCTGGGTCCAGCTGCTCGCCCTGGCCGCCGCCCATCCGGCGCGCGACTGGTCCGCCGCCACGGTCGGCCGCCCGCCGCACCAGCGGCCGGGCGCCGTCGTCTCTCATCTCCGCCCGCCGAGCCAGGCCGAGGCACAGGCCTACCTCGGCGAGCTCGTCCGGCTGCGCGACCTCGCCGCGCGCGAGCCGCTGCCGGCGCCGGTGGGCGTGGCGCACGTCTACGCCAAGAGCCGCTTTGGCGGGGACTCGGAGCCGATGGCCGTGCAGAACGCGACGTACGAGTGGAACGGCGGGTTCGAGCGGAAGGACGACTACCACGTCCTGTGCTGGGGCGAGAACGCCGAACTCGGCGCGCTGCTGGGCAGTCCGACGCCGGAGGAACAGCAGTGGTGGCCCGAGGACCGGACCCGGTTGGGATGCCTCGCCCGCCGTATCTGGCACCCGCTTCTCAGCCACGAGTCCACGGAGCTGACATGACCCTCTTCGAGGACTGGATCGCCGACGAACTCGGCGACGGCGAGACCTCCGCCGGACCGCCGGCGGGCACCGATCTGGGAGACGGCGCAGCCGTCTTCGACGTCTGCGGCGAGCTCCCCACGGGCACCACGGTCCTCGAAGCCAGCGCCGGCACCGGCAAGACGTTCACGATCGCCGCGCTCGCCACCCGCTACGTCGCCGAAGGGGTCGCGGACCTCTCCGAACTCATGCTCGTCACCTTCGGCCGGGCCGCCACCTCCGAGCTGCGGGACCGCGTCCGCGAACGGCTCGTTCACACCGAGCGCGCACTGCGTTCACCGCTCGCCCGCTCCAGCGACGACGCCGTCATCGCTCACCTCGCCGACGTGGACGACGCCGAGCTCGGCCGTCGGCGCCGCCGCCTCACCCGGGCCCTGTCCCAGTTCGACGCCGCGACGATCACCACCACCCACGGGTTCTGCCAGCAGATGCTCAGCGCCCTGGGGATCGCCGCGGACACCGACCCGGATGCCGTCTTCGTCCCCGACATCGCCGACCTCGTCGACGAGGTGGTGGACGATCTCTACCTGCAGCGGTACGCCGACGTCCCGGAACCACCACTGACACCGGCAGCGGCACGCGAGGTCGCCCGGGCCGCCGTCAGCGACCACCAGGCCGTCCTCGAACCCGCTGCCGCCGAGCCCGACAGCCTGCCCGGGCACCGCTACGCCATGGCCCGTGACGCGCGCGCCGAGGTGCTGCGCCGCAAACGCGAACGCCACCTCATGGACTACGACGACCTCCTCGTGCTGCTGCGCGAGGCGCTGTGCCATCCGGTGCACGGCCCGGCGGCCGCCGCCCGGGTTCGTGCCCGCTACCGCATCGTGCTCGTGGACGAGTTCCAGGACACCGACCCGATCCAGTGGGAGATCCTGCACACCGCTTTCCACGGACACCGCACCCTCGTGCTCATCGGTGACCCGAAACAGGCGATCTACGCCTTCCGTGGCGGTGACGTCGTCACCTACCTGGGGGCGCGCGAGGTCGCCACGTCCACCGCCACGCTCGGCCGCAACTGGCGTTCGGACGAACCCGTCCTGACCGGTCTCGAGGCGGTGCTGCGCGGCGCCGCCCTCGGTGACGAGGCGATCGTCGTCCGCCGGGTCGAGGCACAGCACACCGGGCGGCGGCTCGACGGCGGCCCACCGGTCCGGCTGCGCCACGTCACGCGTGAGCCGTTCCGCCTCACCGGCACCAAGAACCCCCGCATCGGCCCGGTCCGCGAGCTCATCGCGCAGGACGTGGCCTCCGACATCGTGCGGCAACTCGGCACCACGCGCCTGCGTGACGGCGAGGGGTGGCGCGCGTTGGCCCCCGGTGACGTCGCCGTCCTCACGCGCCGCAACGCGGACGCGACCATGGTCCGGGACGCGCTCGTGGAGGCCGGCGTCCCCGCCGTCGTCTCGGGTCTGTCCAGCGTCTTCGGGACCTCAGCCGCCGATCTCTGGCTCACCCTGCTGACCGCGCTCGAACAGCCCGGGCACCCCGGGCGCACCGCGGCGCTGGCGCTGACCCCCTTCGTCGGCTGGAGCGCCACCGACCTGGCCGGCGCCTCCGACGCCGAACGCGACGAGCTCTCCGACCGCGTGCGCACGTGGTCGCGGATCCTCGCCGAGCGTGGCGTGGCCGCGCTGGTGGAGGCGGTGACGGCCGCCGGCGTCGCCGAACGGCTCATGGCCACCACCGCCGGCGAACGCACCCTCACCGATGTGCGACACATCGGCCAGTCACTCCACCTCGCCGCCGTTCAGGACCGGCTCGGCACCTCGGCCCTCACCGACTGGTTGCGCCGCCGGATCTCCGAGGCCGGTGAGGACTACGCGGAGGAGCGCAGCCGACGGCTGGAGACCGACGCCGCCGCCGTGCAGGTGGTGACCATCCACGCCAGCAAGGGGCTCGAGTTCCCGGTGGTGTACGTGCCCTTCGGCTGGGACCGGTTCGAGGCCAGGACGCCGTCTATCCTGCATTACCACGCCGACGGCGAAGGCGGCGCATGGGGGCCGCGGACGGTGCACGTCGGCGGCCACGAGGACACCGGGTACGACGACGCACGCTCGCGGCACCTCGCCGAGGAACGCGGTGAGGACCTCCGGCTGCTCTACGTCGCCCTCACCCGGGCCGCCACCCAGGTGGTGCTGTACTGGGCGCCGTCCTCCAACTCCGCCGGTGGTGCGCTGACTCGCCTGCTGCTCAGCGACATCACGCCCGGAGAGCTCCCGCCGGACCGGGCGCGCTCGCTGAGCGACGAGAGGATCCACGCCGCGCTGGAGGCACGCTGCGCAGCCTCAGGCGCCGCGATGCAGCTCGAGACGGTCGCGGCACGGCCGGAGCCGCGCCGGTGGCACCCGCCCGCGCAGCACCGCCCCGCACTCGCCGTCGCGCGCTTCCGGCGGCGGCTCGACCACTCTTGGCGCCGAACCTCCTACAGCGGTCTGACCGCCGCCGCACACGCGGAGGGCGTGGTCTCCGAGCCCGAGACCACCGGCATCGAGGACGAGGCCGAGGTGGCGGTGCCGTTCGAGGAGATCGCAGGGGTGACCCGTGAACCCGGCCAGGACCTGCCCTCGCCCATGGCGGAGCTGCCGGCGGGGGCCGAGTTCGGGTCACTGGTGCACGAAGTGCTGGAGTACGTCGACACGACGGCGGCGGCCAGGTCCGGTGACCTCTCGGCCGAGCTGCTCGCGCGCTGCCGAGAGGCCGGAGGTGTCCCGGGCGCCGATCCCGCGCAGTTGGCGGCCGCGCTCGAGCCCGTGCTGGCCACCCCGCTCGGTCCCCTCGCCGGCGGTCTGACCTTGGCCGACATCGTCCCTGCCGACCGGCTGGCCGAGCTGGAGTTCGAGCTCCCGCTCGCCGGCGGCGACGCCGCCACGGCGTCCGGCGCCACTCTCGACGATCTTGCCGACCTGCTGCGCCGCCATCTGCCCGCCGACGACCCCTTCGCCGGCTACGCCGACGACCTCGGTGAGATCGGCGACGCCGAGCTGCGCGGCTATCTCACCGGCAGCATCGACGCTGTGCTACGGGTCCGTGGCGACGACGGCGAGCCGCGCTACCTCGTAGTCGACTACAAGACCAACCGGCTCGGCTCGTTCGAGGAGCCGTTGACCGCGTGGCACTACCGCCCGGATGCGATGGCCGAGGCGATGAGGCAGGCGCACTACCCGTTGCAGCTCCTGCTGTACTCGGCGGCCCTGCACCGCTACCTGCGGTGGCGCCAGCGCGGCTACGACCCCGCCCGGCACCTCGGTGGGGCGCTGTACCTGTTCGTGCGGGGCATGTGCGGCCCGCACACCCCGGCCGCGGACGGCACGCCCTACGGCGTCATGGCCTGGCGTCCTCCGGCTGGTCTCGTCGTCGATCTCTCGGCGTTGCTCAGCGGGAGGCGGCCATGAGCGTGCCGACGGAGCAGGGTCCTGCGCCGGGCGACATCGGCGCTGCGTCGGCGTCCGCGCCGGCACGTCTGGCCCTGAACGCACCGCCGCTGCTGGCCACGTTCAACAACGCCGGACTGCTGGCGGCCGCCGACGTACACGTCGCCCGGCGCCTCGGCCGGCTCACCGGCGAGCGCGACGAGCAGGTCCTGCTCGCCGTGGCACTGGCAGTGCGAGCGGTACGGGCCGGATCGGTGTGTGTGCGGCTCGAGGATCTCGACGCGCTCGCGGTGCCGGAGGCGGAGGAGCCGGGAGCCGAGGCGGTGGAGATCGATGCGCTGCCCTGGCCGGCGCCGGAGGCGTGGGTGCGCGCGATCCAGGAGAGCCCGCTGGTCGCCGTCGGGGTCGACGGCCCTGCCGACCGTCCGGTGCGCTGGGTCGACGGCCGGCTCTACCTCGACCGGTACTGGCGAGACGAGCTGCTCGTCCGCCGTGCCGTCGAGGCACGACTGTCCGGCGCCGGCCGACTCGCGGAACGGATCGACGATGAACAGGTAGCGCGCGCGGCCCGCCGGCTGTTCCCCGACGGTGCGGACGCGCGCCAGCGCCTCGCCGCAGCGGTGGCCGCCCGCAGCCGCCTGACCGTCCTGACGGGAGGGCCGGGAACAGGGAAGACGACGACGGTCGCGCGGCTGCTCGCGGTGCTGCAGGAGGTCGGTGGGCACGGCGACGGTGGTCCGCTGCGGGTCTCGCTCGCCGCCCCCACTGGGAAGGCGGCCGCCCGTCTGCAGGAGGCGGTGCACGAGGCGGTCGGCCGGCTGCCGCACGAGGACCGGGAACGGCTCGGGCAGCTGCCGGCGAGCACCGTGCACCGGATGCTCGGGTGGCGGCCGGGCAGTTCCACCCGGTTCAGGCACGACAGGAACCACCACCTCCCGGACGACGTCGTGGTCGTCGACGAGACGTCCATGGTGTCCCTGCCGCTCATGGCCCGGCTGCTGGAGGCGCTGCGGCCCGACGCCCGCCTGATCCTCGTCGGTGACCCTGACCAGCTCGCCTCGGTCGAGGCGGGTGCCGTCCTCGGCGACCTCGTCGCCCGCCCCGCCGCGACTCGTCACTCTTGTGCCGACTCGTCAATCCCGAACGGGGCCGAGACGGCCGGCCCCGGAGCAGGCACGCCCGGCGCTGCCGCTGCCACGGAGGGCGAGCACGTCGGCGGCGTCGTGGTGCCGGCGGACTTGGTCCCGGACGGTCTCGACGCCGGCGAACGGCAGCAGCTCTCCGCCGGCGTCGTCCGGTTGACCCGCGTCTACCGGCAGCAGGAGGACAGCCGGATCCTGCCGCTGGCCGCGGCGATCCGTGAGGGCGACGCCGATCGGGTCCTCGACGTGCTGCGGACCGGCGGGAGCGGCGTCGAGTTCGTCGAGGTGACCGGTGAGCGCCTCACCGACGCCGAGATCGAACCCGTCCGGGCCGACGCGGCGCAAGCCGGCATCGACCTCGTCACGGCCGCCCGCGCGGGGGACGCGGCCGGTGCGCTGGAGGCGCTGGAGGCGCACCGGCTCATGCTCGCGCACCGTCGCGGCCCCGCTGGCGTCGCGCACTGGGCGGGGGTGGTCGAGCACTGGGTGAACGACGCCGTCGGCGCAGGGAGCGCCGACGATACGCCGTGGTACGCCGGGCGCCCGGTCCTGGTGACCGCCAACGATCGTGAGACCGGCCTGTACAACGGCGACACCGGCGTCCTCGTGGCGTCCGGGGACGGCGCCGACTCCGAGGATCGCGACGTCGTCGCCGTCTTCGGTGATCCGCGGCGACCGGTCCGCATCCGCCCGCACCGCCTGCCCGCGGTCGAGACCGTCCATGCCATGACAGTCCACCGCGGCCAGGGCAGCCAGTTCGGAACCGTCTCGTTGATCCTTCCACCGGCCACCTCACCGCTGCTCACCCGCGAGCTGCTGTACACCGCCGTCACGCGCGCACGGCAGGCAGTTCGTGTGGTCGGCTCGGTCGACGCCGTCCGGGCCGCCGTGGAACGGCCGGTGCGCCGGGCGTCCGGCCTGCGCGAGCCGCTCGACGGCCAGTAGCTGCGGCTGCTGTCCTCGACGAGACCTCGTCCTGGGTAATCACCGCGATCTGGCGGAGCGGGGGAGCTTTCAGTCGGCCACGCGCTGCCGCGTGCCCTCCGCACGACCGTGCTCCGCGGAGCCCCGCGGCCGCGCGGTCGAGTCCCGCACCACCAGCGCCGTGGAAAGCTCGAGGTGGTGTGTCTCCGGTGCGAGGCCGCGCACGGACGCCAGGAGCTCACGCAGGGCGGCGCGACCCATCTCCCGAACCGGTTGGCGCACCGTGGTCAGTTGCGGGGAGGACCAGGAGGCGGCGAGGGAGTCGTCGAAACCCACGATGCTCAGGTCGTCCGGCAGTCGCAGGCCACGCAACCGCGAGGCCTCCATGACCCCGAGGGCGGAGATGTCACATCCCGCGACGATCGCCGTCGGCGGCTCGGGCAGGTCGAGCATGCGCCCGGCGGCATCGCGGCCGTCCTCGTAGGCGAAGCCGGCCAGCTCGATGAGCTCCGGCTCCGGCTCCAGGCCGGCGCGCTGCATGGCTGCGAGATAGCCGTGGAGCCGGTGCTCGGCCGGCCGAGAAGCCGGCAGTCCACCGACGAGGCCGATCCGACGGTGCCCGAGCTGCAGCAGGTGCTCGGTCGCCTGCATGCCACCGCTCCAGTTCGTCGCGCTGACCGAGAGCACCGACTCGTCCGCCTGCAGCCCGACCTCGACCGGGTCGATGACCACCAGTGGCAGCCCGGCGCGCCGGCATGCGGCCACCTCACCGCCGCTCAATGTGGTGGTCACCGTGATGAGGCCGATGTGTCCGAGGTCTGCGAGCTCGCCGAACCACGCCGGCGTCAGGGCGTTCGGCGGCCCCTCGGACTCGAGGCTGCTGGCGACGACGGAGATGCCGTGCTCCTGCGCCGCCCCGACGACGCCGGCCAGGACCTCGGAGGAGTACAGGGTCGCGAAGTCCTTGAACAGGACGGAGACGGTCGGCCGGGCCTCGGGCCGGCCCCGGTGCGTCGGCTCGTAGCCGAGGGATTCCAGCACGGTCTGGACGTGCGCGCGCGTCGAGTCGGCGACGTCGGGCCGGCGGTTGAGGACCTTCGAGACGGTCGCCTTGGACACCCCCGCCTGCTGAGCCACCTCCGTCAGGGTGACGCGGCCGGGCTTGGACTGCATCGTCTCCACCTCTCAGGTCGAAATGTTTCGGCAGCGACAGGGTAGCGGCATTCAGCCCGCGACCGTGAGCGGGATCTGTGCAGGTCACGGCGCGCCCTTTTCGCGCGCGTTGACGGTCTGTGGACCGGTTGCTACCGTCCATTCGGCTCGAAACGTTCCGATACAGTTCGACCGGTGGGAGGGCAGGCCTCCCACCTCCGCCTCAGCAAAGGACGACTGCGATGACGCACTCACGGCGTGGGTTCCTGGGAATCTCGGCAGCCTCGGCCATGGCGGTGGTGCTGTCCGCCTGTGGTGGCGGCACCCAGCCCGGGGAGAACCCCGACGGCAACGGCGGCGGTGGCGGCGACGCCAACGCCTGGATCCTCACCGGCGGGATGTGGCCCGTCATCCAGGACTCCATCGATCGCTGGAACGAGGTCAACCCGGACCAGGAGATCTCGGTCGAGGAGTTCGAGAACGACGCCTACAAGGAGCGGATCCGTACCGCCGTGGGCGCCGGTCGCGCCCCGACCCTCGTGCTGAGCTGGGGTGGTGGCACCCTCGTCGATTACGTCAACAACGACCACGTCGTCGACATCACCGACGCGACCAGCGACCTGCAGGACCGACTGCTGCCCTCCGTCGCCCAGAACGGCCAGGTCGACGGCGCCACGTACGCCGTCCCGGTCAACGACGTCCAGCCCGTGGTGCTCTTCTACAACCGCGATCTCTTCGACGAGCACGGCCTCGAGGTGCCCACCACCTACGACGAGCTGCTCGAGGTCAGCGCCGCCTTCCAGGAGGCCGACGTCCTGCCGATCGCCCTGGCCGGCGCCAGCGTCTGGCCCGAGCTGAAGTGGATCCAGTACCTCACCGACCGCGCCGGTGGCCCGGAGGCGTTCCAGGCGGTGCTCGACGGTGAGGCGGATGCCTGGTCCCACCCGGCGTTCCTGGACGCCACCACGAAGATCAAGGAGCTCGTCGACACCGGTGCGTTCGGCGACAACTACGGCTCCGTCGCGGCCGATCAGAACGCGGACATCGCGCTGGTCCACACCGGCCGCGCCGCCATGATCCTGTGGCTCAGCTCCGCCTACGCGACGTTCCGCACCGATGCGCCGGAATTCACCGAGAGCTCGCTCGGCTGGACGACCTTCCCGACGATCGACGGCGGGGAGGGCGACCCGGCGAACATCGTCGGCAACCCGGCCAACGTCTTCTCGGTCTCCGCCGCCGCGTCCGAGGGCGCTCAGGAGGCCGCACTCGGGTGGATCAGCGACCAGCTCTACGACGACGCCCAGATCGAGGACATGATCGCCGCCGGCGCGGTCCCGCCGGTGCAGGGCATCGAGGACCAGCTCGGCCAGAGCGAGAACGCGGACTTCCTCACCTATTCCTACGGACTCGCCCAGGAGGCCCCGCACTTCCAGCTCTCCTGGGACCAGGCCCTCCCGCCCGGGCAGGCCCAGGAACTGCTGAACAACCTCAGCCAGCTGTTCCTTGGCCAGATCACCCCGCAGCAGTTCGTCGACAACATGAATGCCACGCTCTGACATGTCGAGTTCGACCGAGGCGCCGCTGCCGCAGACGACGGTAGGCCGCGCACCGCAGCCGGGCACCAAGAACGGCGGTACCCGAACGGCTGGGCGTTCCGGCGGCCCGCCCTTCCTCATGGTCCTGCCGGCCCTGGTGTTCTTCGGGGCGTTCGCCCTGATCCCGCTCGCCGGCGTCGTCGTGCTGTCCTTCATGGAGTGGGACGGGCTCGGCGAGCCGGCCTGGGCGGGACTGAGCAAGTGGCAACAGACGTTCGCGGACCCGGTCACCCGGCAGGCCATGTGGTTGACGGCGCTGTTCGTCGTCGTCTCCTACGTATTCCAGGCGCCGGTGGCGCTGCTGCTCGGCGTGTTCATGGCGGGCCGGCAGCGCTACCGTGCCGTGCTCTCGGTGCTGTACTTCCTGCCGCTGCTGTTCTCCGCCGCCGCGATCGGTATCACCTTCCAATCGCTCCTCGACCCGAACTTCGGACTGGCGCGCGCCTTCGGCACCGAGCTGCTCAACCAGAACTGGCTCGGCAACCCAGACCTGGCGCTGTACGTCGTCGTCTTCGTCGTCGGCTGGTCCTTCGTGCCGCTCCACTCGCTGCTGTACCAGGCCGGTGTGCGGCAGATCCCCGCCTCGATGTACGAGGCAGCCACGCTGGACGGGGCCGGTCGGGTGCAGCAGTTCTTCCACATCACCATCCCGCAGCTGCGGTACACGATCGTGACGTCGTCGACGCTGATGCTGGTGGGGTCACTGACCTACTTCGACCTCATCTTCGTCCTCACCGGCGGCGGACCGGGCAACGCGACGCGGATCCTTCCGCTCGACATGTACCTCAACGGGTTCCGCAGCTACGACATGGGTCAGGCCAGCGCCGTCGCCGTCATCCTCGTGGCGGTCGGTCTCGGGCTCGGTCTGGCGCTCAACCGGATCTCCGGCGCCAGCCGGATGGAGAGCCAGCAGGCAGGTCTGTGATGGAAGACAAGCGTCCCAACATCCTCGGTGGGCTCGGCGGCTGGCTGTGGTTGATCGTCGTCATCGTCCCGATCTACTACATCATCGTCACCAGCCTGCGGCCGCAGGAGGACTACTACAACGAGAACCCGCTCTCGATCCCGTCGAACCCGTCGCTCGAGCCGTACCGGATCGTGCTCGAGAACGACTTCCTGCTCTACCTCGGCAACAGCCTGCTGGTGACGATCATCGCGGTCGTCGTCATCCTCGCCGTCTCCCTGATGGCCTCGTACTACCTCGTACGGTCGGGGACTCGGCTGGCCCGCCACACGCTGCAGCTCATCCTGCTGGGCATCGCGATCCCGCTGCAGGCGACGATCATCCCCGTCTACTACCTGATCGTCGAGCTCGGTGTGTACGACACCGTGTGGGGGCTGATCCTGCCGTACATCGCGTTCGGCATCCCGATCAGTGTGCTCATCACCGTCAACTTCGTCCGCGACATCCCCGGGGAGCTCTTCGAGTCCATGCGGGTCGACGGCGCAGGGGAGTGGCGGATGCTGGTCACCCTCGTGCTGCCGCTGTCCCGGCCGGCGTTGATGACCGTCGGGATCTACCAGGCGCTGCAGGTGTGGAACGGCTTCCTGTTCCCGCTCGTGCTCACGCAGAGCTCCGAGGTGCGCGTGCTGCCGCTCTCGCTCTGGTCCTATCAGGGTGAGTTCTCGACCAACGTGCCCGCCGTCCTGGCGGCCGTCACGCTCTCGGTGCTGCCGATCTTCGCGGCTTACATCGTGGGCCGGCGCCAGCTCGTCAGCGGCCTGACGGCAGGATTCGGCAAGTAGCGCGGGGGCGAGGAGCCGCATACCGCTCACCCGACCGAAGAACCGATTCGATGACGAAAACCGAACCCGACACCGGAGGCAATCGATGACCGACGACGGCGCCGCCACAACCACCGCGACCCGGGACTCCCAGGACGATCCCGGCACGAGCGTGGCCGACCGTGTCGAGGCCGTGCTCTCGGGCATGACGCTGGAGGAGAAGGCCGCCCAGCTCGGTAGCTTCTGGGCCCAGGACCCGCTCAACGGGGGCGACGTCGCGCCCATGCAGAACGCGATGACCAGCGCCGCCGTCACCTTCCCCGAGGCGATCGAGCACGGGCTCGGTCAACTCACCCGGTTCTACGGGTCCGGTCCGTTGACGGTGCCCGACGGCGTACCCGCCCTGCGGGAGATGCAGCGCCAGGTCGCGGAGGCCTCGCGGTTCAACATCGCGGCCGTGGTGCACGAGGAGTGCCTCGCCGGCTTCACCGCCCTCGGCGCCACCTGCTTCCCGGTGCCGCTGTCCTGGGGCGCCACCTTCGAGCCCGAGCTGATCGCCCGGATGGGGAACGCCATCGGGTCCGACATGCGCGCTGTCGGTGTCCACCAGGGTCTCGCACCGGTGCTGGACGTGGTCCGCGACTACCGCTGGGGGCGCGTGGAGGAGACCATCGGCGAGGATCCGTACCTCGTCGCCACCGTGGGCACCGCCTACGTGCGCGGCATGCAGGACGCCGGGATCATCGCCACGCTCAAGCACTTCGCCGGGTACTCGGCCTCGCGGGCGGCACGCAACCACGCGCCCGTGCCGATGGGTCCGCGCGAGTTCGCCGACGTCGTGCTGCCGCCGTTCGAGATGGCCGTCCGCGAGGGCGGCGTGCGGTCGGTGATGAACTCCTACGCCGACGTCGACGGCGAGGCGCCGGCCGCCTCCCGCCGGCTGCTCACCGAGCTGCTGCGCGAGCGGTGGGGCTTCGACGGCACGGTCGTCTCCGACTACTGGTCGGTGAACTTCCTCGAGCTCATGCACCAGGTGGCCGCGGATCTGACGGACGCCGCACGGCTCGCCCTGTCCGCCGGCCTGGACGTCGAGCTGCCGATGACCGGCGGCTTCCGGCACCTGCCGGACCTGGTGCGCGACGGCCGACTCGAGGAGAGCGTGCTCGATGTGGCCGTGCGCCGCGTCCTGACTCAGAAGGTCGAGCTCGGTCTGCTCGATGGTGCCTGGGAGCACGACGGCGACGAGAACCACGCCGAGCTCGACTCTCCGGCGAACCGCGCACTGGCCGCCGAGATCGCGGAGAAGTCCGTGATCCTGCTCGACAACGACGGCACGCTTCCGCTGGAGACGGCGGGGAAGAGCGTCGCCGTCATCGGTCCCTCGGCGATCGAGGCGCGCACCTTCCTCGGGTGCTACTCCTTCCCGAACCACATCATGGGGCGGATGGGCTCGGAGGAGAACGGCGTCGAGATCCCGACGCTGCTGGACTCGTTGCGGCGCGAATGGCCTCAGGCCGACGTCGAGCACCAGCTCGGCTGCCCCATCCTGGAGCCGGACCCCAGCGGCATCGAGGCCGCGGTCGACCTGGCCAGGCGCAGCGACGTCGCCGTCGTGACCGTGGGCGACCTGGCCTCGCTGTTCGGCCGCGGGACCTCCGGCGAAGGGTGCGACGTGGAGGATCTCACCCTGCCCGGCTCGCAGGCCGAGCTCGTCGAGGCCGTTCTGGGGACCGGGACGCCGGTGGTGCTCGTCGTGGTCTCGGGACGCCCCTACGCCCTTGGCGACTACGCCGACCGGTGCCGCGCCGTCGTCCAGGCCTTCTTCCCCGGTGAGGAGGGTGGCGCCGCGATCGCCGGCGTGCTCTCCGGCCGCATCAATCCCTCCGGACGGCTGCCCGTCGGCGTGCCCGCGCACGCGGGCGGGCAGCCGAGCACCTACCTGGCCCCGAAGCTGGGGCAGCGGTCCGACGGCGTCTCGAACCTCGACCCGACACCGCTGTACCCGTTCGGCCACGGGTTGAGCTACACCACGCTCGAGTACGGAGAGTTGAGCCTGTCCGCCACGGAGATCGCGACCGACGCCGCCGTGGAGGCCACTGTTGCGGTGACCAACACCGGCGAGCGCACCACCGACGAGGTGGTCCAGCTCTACCTCAGCGACCATGTGGCCCAGGTGACCCGCCCCGTCCGTGAGCTCGTGGGTTACCAGCGCCTCACGCTCGAGCCCGGGCAGACCCGGCGCGTGACCTTCCGGCTGCACGCCGAGCGGACGTCGTTCACCGGCATCGACCAGCGGCGGATCGTCGAGCCCGGCAGCTTCACCCTCGGTGCCGGCCGGTCCGCCGGCGACCTGCGGACGATGGCGGACTTCGCGATCACTGGTCAGGTGCGCGAGGTCGAGGGCGCTCGCGTGATGACGACGCCGGCCGTCGTCGACTGACGGTCAGTGCCCCGGCCTGCGGCCGCACGCGTCGAGCTCGACCGGACAACCATGGCCGAGCTCGGCGCGATCTGGGAGGTACGGCGCACCCAGCTCACGCGATGAGGTAGCGCTGCAGCGTCGGTCCGACGGTGCCGACCACCTGGTCGCGCTCCATGTCGACGACCGGGGGGAGTTGGAGGATGTAGCGGCACATCCCCAGGCCTAGCATCTGGGTCGCGACCAGACCTGCCCGGTACGTCGCGTCGGACCGATCGAGTCCGAGCTTCTGCATGGCCCCGACCACCTGGTCGGCGAAGATGGCGCGGAGCCGGTCGGCGGCCGCCGGTGTGGTGGCCGCCGAGCGCAGCAGGATCGTCAGCAGCTCATCCTCCCCTTCCCAGCGATCCAGGAAGTGCGCGGCGAGCACGGCTCCGATCTCCTCAGCCGGCACGCGGGACAGGTCAGGCAGTCGCAGGTCGAGGTCGACGACGTCGGCGAACAGCGCTTCCTTCGATCCGACGCGGCGCATGACCAGGGCTGGGTCGATCCCGACGTCCTGCGCGATGGCGCGGATCGTCGTGCCGTCGTATCCGTCGCGGGCGAACCGCTCGCGGGCGGAGGCGCGGATCAGCTGCGTGGTCTCGGCGGCGGAGCGTCTCATGTCTCGATGTTAGTCAACAGCTGTTGACTTGTCCGTCAGGTGATGATCGACTGAGGTCAACACGCGTTGACTTCGGAAGGAACCGCCCATGCTGCCCTCGACCACCCGCGTCCTGGTCGTCGGAGCTGGCCCGGTGGGGCTGGCCACCGCCGTCGTACTGCGTCATCACGGCCACGCGGTCACCGTCGTCGATGCACAGGCCGAGGCGGCGAACACCTCCCGCGCTGCGGTGGTGCATCCGCGCACCCTTGAGCTGCTCAGTCCGTACGGCGTGGTTCGGCAGATGGTCGACCGCGGGGTCCACACGCCCCGGTTCACCGTTCGTGACCGGGACGCGATCCTGATCCCGGCGCCGTTCACGACCCTCCCCACCGACTACCCGTACGCCCTGATGCTCTCGCAGGCGGACACCGAGGCCTACCTGCTCGCTCGGCTCCGGGAGCTCGGGGGCGATGTGGTCCGGCCCGTCGCCGTCGACCGACTCGACCAGGAGGTCGACGGGGTCCTCGCCATCCTGGATGGCGGGCGCCGCATCCGGGCGGAGTACGTCGTCGGCGCCGACGGGATGCACAGCACGGTGCGCGAGCAGTCCGGCATCAGCTTCAGCGGAGATACGGCATCGCAGTCGTTCAGCCTTGCCGACATCAGGCTCAGCTCCGGTGTGCCTGGCCGAGACGTCATCCTCTACTTCTCGCCGGCCGGGACGCTCGTTCTCGCCCCTCTGCCCGACGGACTGCACCGGGTCGTGGCCGCTGTCTCCGAGGCGCCCGAGCATCCCGACGTCCCTTTCGTCCAGCGCCTGCTCGATGTTCGCGGTCCGAAGCGGTGGCCCGCGGTGGTCCAGGAGGTGGTCTGGGGCTCCCGATTTCGAGTGCACGAACGGCTTGCCGAGTCCTTCCGCGCCGGGCGGATCCTGCTCGCGGGCGACGCCTCCCACGTCCACTCGCCCGCCGGTGGTCAGGGTATGAACCTTGGCCTCGACGACGCCGTCCATCTCGGCGAAGCCCTCGCCCGCGTGCTGGATGGTGACTCGGACGCGGCGCTCGACACCTACTCGGAGGTCCAGCTGCCCAAGGCTCGCCAGGTCATCCGCCTCGCCGGACGGCTCACGTCGCTGGCCACGGTGCCCGGCGCGGCGCGGCCGGTGCGCAATGCCGCCCTCTCCCTGGTCGGCCGGCTCCCGGCCTTCCAGCGCGCCCTGGCCCGGCAGCTGGCGGGACTGGATCGGTCCGACCGGAGGGTCTGAGGCTTGACGTGCGCGAGTGCGGCACAGCGGGCCGGAGCGCGACCTCGGAACGTTCGTCGTTCCCCCGTCAGGCGTCGCGCCTGACTACCGGAGCAGGGCCTCGGCCAGCTCGCTGTCCACGATCAGCGTCTGTGCCAGGCCCGCGCGCACGACGGCGAGGGTGGCCTCGCGCCGGTCGGCGCCGCTGGCCGTCGTGATGCGTCGGCGTGCCCGGCGCAGCTGGTCGAGCGTGGCGCCGATGACGCGGTCGTCGAGCGGACTGACCACGGGCTCGCCGGCGGCATCGAGCAGCCGGCCGGAGACCTCGCCGTGGATGTCGTGCTGGGCGAGTTCGTCGTGCTGGCGTTCGCTCAGCAGCTCATACACCGCGGACGCCCCCGCGTGCCAGGCACCGACGGACAGCACGGCGACGTCGAGGTCGTCGGCCTCGGCCAGGGTGGCCGCGATCTCCGGCTGACGGCGGAGGCCGGCCGCTGTCTCGGCGTCGGGTACCACCAGCGGCGCGTAGAGGATGTGCGCCGTGCCGCCCGCTGCTGCGGCGACATCCCGTGTGACCTCCACCGATCCGGGGAGCCCGGCCGGCGGATAGACGGCGCCGGAGACCTGCACGACCGTGCAGCGGTCGAGACGGCGCAGCGTGCGTGCCATGGCCGGCATCGCGCGGCTCCACGCGATCCCGACCGTGGCGTCGACGGTCACGACGCGTTCCAATTCCTTCGCGAGAGCCGATCCGAGCAGGTCGAACGTCGTCTGCGCCGAGGTCGGATGGGATTCGACGACGACGGCGCGTTCGACGTGGAGCTCCTCGGCCAGCTGACGTGAGAGGCCGTCATCGATGTGACCGGGGGACCCGATCTCGATGCGGACCAGGCCGGTGCGGCGGGCTTCCTGCAGCAACCGAGCGACCTGGAAACGGCTGAGTCCCAGGTCGCGTGCGATCCCGACCTTCGACTGGTCCTCCCAGTAGTACCGCCGCGCCACGGTCAGCATCTGCGCCGTCGTCTCGCCTGTGTCCCGGCCGGCCGCGCCGTCCTCCGGCACCGACGTGCTCGCCATGAGACCTCCCGAGCCGACGGACACGATCATCCGGCACGGGGTTGACCGCGCCAGGGTTGCCACTCTACCGTCGCGCTCAGATGAGTTCCACGAACTCTCAGATGAGCGTCAGGAGACGATGGTGTCAGCACAACCGCAAGGCATCACCCGCACCAAGCCGCGTCAGGCACTCACCGCGGCCATGTCCGGGTCCTTTCTCGAGTGGTACGACTTCTATCTCTTCGGCATCGCTGCCGGGCTGGTCTTTCCGACCCTGTTCTTCCCGAACTCCTCCACGACGGCGGGGATGATCGAGTCATTCGGAACGTTCGCCGCCGGCTTTGTGGCGCGGCCCATCGGCGCCGTCCTCTTCGGCCACTTCGGTGATCGCGTGGGCAGGCGCCGGATGCTGCTCATCACGGTCCTGCTGATGGGCGGATGCACCTTCCTGGTCGGCCTGCTGCCGACCTACGGCTCGCTCGGTCCCTGGGCGGCGGTCCTGCTCGTGCTGCTTCGTCTCGTCCAGGGCCTGGGCATCGGCGGGGAGTTCGGCGGCGGCGCGCTTGTCGCACTCGAGAACGCGCCGACCGGTCGCCGCGGCATCATGGGCAGCGTCCACCAGCTCGGGACGCCGCTGGGGCTCCTCGCCGCGACCGGCATCTTCGCCGTGGTCCAGACGTTGCCCGAGGGGAGCCTGTACTCGTGGGGATGGCGCGTGCCGTTCCTGCTCAGCGGCCTTTTCCTCGTGGTGGCGATCTACATCCGTAAGGCGCTCCCGGAGACGGAGGCGTTCCAGGCGGACCGGTCCACCACCGAGCGGATGCCGCTGATGGCGCTGCTGCGTGGTCATCCGAAGAACGTCGTGCTCGCGATCGGTGCCCGGATGGCCGACGCGGTGACCTTCAACGTCATCAACGTCTTCGGCATCGCGTTCGCCACGACCCACCTCGGCATGCCCGAGCACGTCATGCTCAACGGCTTCGTCGTGGCATCCGCCGTCGAGATCGCCGTCATCCCGTTCGTCGGTGCGCTCTCGGACCGGATCGGACGCCGGCCCGTATACATGTTCGGCATCGTGGTCTGCGGCACGCTCGGGTTCGCCTACTTCCCGGCGCTGGAGAGCGGCAACGTCCCTCTCGCCTGGCTGATGATCGTACTCATGCTCGCGGTCGGCACCGGCTGCATGTTCGCCATTCAGGGCACCTTGTTCGCCGAGATGTTCAGCACGAGCACCCGCTACACGGGCATCGGCGTGGCCTACCAGAGCTCGGCCCTGCTCGGCGGTGCACCGACGCCGGCGATCGCGACGGCGCTCGCCGCAGCCTTCTCGCAGTCCTACTGGCCGGTGGCCATCTATCTGGCCGTCGTCTGCGCAGTGAGCCTGGTCTGCCTGCTCGTCCACCGCGAAACCTTCCGCAACACCCTGACCGACTCCGAGCCCGTCCCGACGCGTTGACCGCGCGGCGTCGACCGATCAACTTGGAAACCGTTCCCCTGGAAATGGAGTACTCACCCGTGCAACAGGCCGCATCAGCGGAGACCGACCGACGTCCGAACATCGTCTTCGTCATCACCGACCAGCAGCGGTTCGACACGATCAACGCGCTCGGGTTCGACCACGTCGACACCCCGAACCTGGACCGACTGGTCCGCGAGGGCACGACGTTCACACGCACCTACGTCTCGGCGCCGTCGTGCTCGCCGTCGCGGGCGAGCTTGTTCACGGGCCTGTACCCGCATTCGCTCGGCGTCCTGAGGAACGAAGAGCTCTGGCGTCACTCGTGGGTGGAGGCGCTCGCACGGTCCGGGTATCACTGCGTGAACGTCGGCAAGATGCACACTCACCCGTGGGAGACGCCGCTCGGGTTCCACGAGCGGACCGTGGTGGAGAACAAGGACCGGGACCATCCGAACGTGCCGTTCTTCCACGACCAGTGGGACAAGGCGTTGTGGAGCCACGGGTACACCAAGCCCACGCGCACGGAGCACCGCAAACGTGCTGACTACCGTGACCGGCTCGGGGCGTTCGAGTGGGAGCTGCCCGAGGAGTTGCACTCGAACAACTTCGTCGCGGGGCATGCCCGGTGGTGGCTGGAGACCTACCCCGGCGACGAGCCGTTCTTCCTGCAGATCGGTTTCCCCGGGCCGCATCCGCCCTACGATCCGGTCAGCCGCCATCTCGAGGCGTACCAGGACCGGGATGTGCCGCTGCCCGTCCGCTCCGAGGAGGACCTCGCGCGCCAGCCGGCGGCGCTCCACGAGTTGCGCCAGCACCATGAGGAGAACGACCACGACTCCGTGGTGCATCAACCGATGTCGAGCGAGGAGGCGGCGCGGCGTCAGCGACGCCATTACTACGCCGAGGTCAGCCAGATCGACGAACAGATGGGTCTGGTCATCGATGCGCTCGAGCGACGTGGTGTCCTGGACAACACCGTCATCATCTTCACATCCGACCATGGCGACTGCCTCGGCGATCACGGGCACAGCCAAAAGTGGACGATGTACGACCCGTCCGTGCGTGTCCCGGCCATCGTCTGGGGCCCCGGCATCGCCGCGGACCGGCAGCTCGACGGCCTGACGGCGATGATGGATCTCGGTCCCACGGTGCTCGAGCTGGCCGGTCTCGACGTCCCCGGCTGGATGGAGGCCGAGTCTCTGGTGCCCGCGCTGCGCGGTGCGCAGTGGGCCGGCCGTGACCACGTCTTCTCCGAGCACGCCAGGGACATGATCCTGACCGGTACCGAGCTGATGACGATGGTCCGGGACGATCGGTGGAAGTACGTCGAGTTCGTCGACTCCGACGACGGGCAGCTCTTCGACTTGCATGCCGACCCGTTCGAGGAGCACACACTCTGGGACGCCCCGGCCGGGTCCGAGGCCGGCCAAGCACGCGAGCGACTACGCGACGTCGTGGCCCGCTGGCGCGCTCGCAGCGCACTGCACACCGCAGACTTCGGCAAGGAGCACCGCTGAGGCGGTCGCGCTCACCGCTGCCGAACCGCGGGCGGTACCGTGCCCGAATCGTGTGCACCCCATCACGTACGGGTACGGGAGGAGACCATGGCGGTCAGGTCCGTTGTCGTCAACACACTCGACGTCGAGCGCGCGGTCGCGTTCTACCGGGATCTGCTCGATGCGCGTCTGATCGGGGAGGCAACGAGGCACGGCGCCGATCTCGATCTCGTGACCGCGACGCTGCACCTGCGTGCGCTCGGCGCACGCGGCAAGGCGTCGACATGGGATCCGGACGATCTGCAACGCGGGTTCCGTCACATCGGACTGAAGGTCGACCGGGTGGATCCGTACGCCGAGCGCCTGGCGGATGCCGGCGTGCCGTTCCATCTCAAGCCGCTGGACGCCGTCGGTGGCGTGCGGATCACGTTCTTCTACGACCCGGACGGCACACTCCTCGAACTCGTCGAGGGTGACGTGCAGTACAGCGACGTGCTCGACGCCGAGGCCGTTGCGGCGGAGCGGGCGCTCGGCCCGCCGGAACGGCCACGTTTCGACCACGTCGCCCTCACGGTCGCCGACGCGCAGGCTGCTGGCGAGCGGTATCGCCCGCTGGGATTTCGCCCAGCGGGGGCGCTCGAGCAACCGCAGGACTCGCGGGGTTTCCGCATCACGTATCTGCACGCGTCCGGACCCGGTGTGTTAGAGGTCTTCACCTACTCGGCGCAGACGCATCTGCGCCGGCCGCAGCTCGAGGCACCTGGGTTCCAGGCCGTCGTCCTCACCGAGAGCGTGGAGTCGCTGGACGGGTTCACCGAGATGTGCGGGTCGTGGGAGCTCGACCGGCTCGGTCTCGACGGCCTGGCGCTGTATATCGACGACGACGGACTGATCGTGGGCGTCGAGCGTTAGCCCTCTGCGTCTGCGACGCCCGTCCCTTACCCGGCCACGAACTCCACGACCCGCTCGATCACGCTCTGGTCGCGCAGGATCCGCTGGTGGCCGAGCCCGTCGGTGGTGACGAGGTCTGCCGAGGGCCAGGCACGGGCCAGGCGCTCGGCCTGCTCGTACGGGACCTCCTTGTCACGGCGGTCGTGCACGATGAGCGTCGGTGGGACATCGCCGTAGGTCGACGGGTCGAAGTCGCTCAGCGGCCGCCCCGCCAGGTTCTCGATGCGATCGATCAGCGCCGCAGTGGTCCGCCGGCCGAAGCCCAGCAGCTGCGCGGTGCCGCTGACCGAGACCATGGCGTCCACCGACGGCGCGACACACACCAGCCGGCCGACACCCAGTCCGTCCCGCAACGCCACCACCGAGGTGGCACAGCCCAACGAGTGCGCGATCACGGCTTCGGGTTCCCCGTGCACCGCCGAGACCGCGGCGAGCGAACGCGCCAGTTCCAGGGCATTGCCGCGGCCTGGTCCCAGGCCGCCGGGGTCCGACGAGCCGTGGCCCGGTGCGTCGAAGGCGACGACCGTCCGGCCCGCGCGGACGAACGGGTCGACGAACCTGCCGAGCTGACCGCGCCAGCCACCCCACCCGTGAACGAGATAGACGGGCGGCCCTTCGCCCCAGGTCTCGACGACCACGGTGCGGCCGTCGACCGAAACCGCGGACGCCGTTCCCGGGTGCGGACGTTCGTCGCGCCGTCGTCCCCCGTTCCGCGGAAGCGTGGTCCACAGCCGCAACGCCCACCATGACGCAGCCCTCGGCGCCACCGGCTCGAGCACGGCGAAGCCCGCACGGATCGCCGCGAGCTGGATCGTCGGCACAAAAGCACGAACGATCGTGCGCGTCTGGGTACGGCCGGGGTGCATCGTCGTCATCTGGTCCTCTCAGGCGCGTATCGAATCGAGGAGCGCCTCGAAGCTGCACCGGGCGCGCCGCTCGGCCGTCGGATCGCCGAGCAGCCGAGTCCAGTGGTAGCTGGCGAGCATGAGACCGTCGAGATCGAAGGCGAACTGGTCCGGGTCGGCGTCGGAGCGGAAGTGCCCCTCGGCGATCCCGGTGCGGAACATCTGCGCGATCGAGTCGTACAGATCGCGGTGGTCCTGGGCGAGCTGGTCCCGCACCGGGCCGGTCTGCTCGTCGAGCTCGGTGGCGGCCTTCACGAAGAGACAGCCGCCCGGGTCCCGGCGCAGGGCGCAGTCGAGCCACCGCTCGAAGAGCTCGCGCACCCGCGGCTCGCCGCGCCGCGTCGCCAGCGCGGGGCGGATGACCGCGGAGACGAACTTCTCCCGCGCCTGCCCGAGGACCTCGAGCTGGAGGGACTCCTTGGAACGGAAGTGCGCGAAGAGACCGGACTTGCTCATCCCGGTGGCGCGGGCGAGCTCGCCGATGGTCAGGCCGCCGAGGCCGACGCGGTAGGCCGCCTCGACCCCGTGCACCAGAATGCCGTGCCGCGTGGCGGCTCCCTTGGACACGGTGACAAAATAGTACGACCGTGCGATCTAGGGAAGTGGGTGCCGGTGCCGACTCACTCGTCGCCGCCCTGGTGGCCCGGCGAGTCCACGTGCAGGTCGCGTTCGTTCAGTTCTCCCTCGCGCAACTCCAGCACCAGGTCCGGATCCAGACGCCGGAGGAACGTCTCGTCGTGGCTGACGACGAGGACTGCCCCGCGGTAGGCGTTCACGGCACCGACCAGTTGGTCGACGGTCTCCAGATCGAGGTTGTTCGTCGGCTCGTCCAGCACGAGTACCTGGGGCGGTGGCTCCGCCAGAAGCAGGCGCGCCAACGCCACCCGGAATCGCTCACCCCCCGAGAGGCTGCCGAGCCGGTGACCTACAGTGCCGCCGCGGAGGTGGAACCGGGCCAGCCGGTTGCGCAGCTGCCCCTCCGGAGTGTCCGGCGCGGCGTGCCGGACGTTGTCCAGCACCGAGGCGTCGTCGTCGAGGTCGTCCACCCGCTGCGGCAGGTAGCCGACGTGCGGCACGTGGAGCTCGTGGCGGAATCCCGGGAGCAGCCCCTCGGGTGCCGGCGCGCCGATCAGCCGGCGCAGCAGCGTGGTCTTGCCGCCGCCGTTGGGTCCGGTGAGCGCCACGACCTCGAGACCTTGGACGACCCACGACCGCACGCCGTCGCCCACCGTCGCGATCTGCCGGCCCGCAGGCACGCCCGGGTCGGGCAGGTCGATCGTGACCGACGTGTCCTCGCGGACTCGGCGCTCGGCCGCCTCCAACGCGGACCGCGCGGCGGACTCCTTCTGCCGCACCTCCCCGCGAAGCTTGCCCGCTGAGACCTGGGCCTCACGGTCCCGCAGCTTCATGATGATGCGCGGCCGGCGTTTGTTCTCGTAGTCCGTTCTCGCATACCGCTGCCGTCGGGCCAGCTTCGTCTCGGCCTCGATCCGTTGCCGCTTCTCCTTCCGCAGGGCCTTGGCGGCGTCCCGCTCGGCCTGCGCCGCCGCGGCCTGTTCGGTCTCGAGCCAGGAACGCCAGGCCGAGTACGGCCCGCCGAAGACGGTCAGCTCGTTGTCGTAAAGCTCGACCGTCTCATCCATCAGGTCGAGCAGCGTGACATCGTGACTGACGACCACGAGCGCTCCGCGCCATGTGCGCACCATGCCGTAGAGGCGCTCGCGCGAGTCGCGATCGAGGTTGTTCGTCGGCTCGTCCAACAGCGTGAGGGGCGCGCGCCGCAGCCGCATGCCGGTGACGGCCGCCAGCACCACCTCGCCACCGGAGAGCGTCCCGACGGCGCGGTCCAGCGCGTCCTCGGGCAGTCCGGCCTCGGCCAGCGCCGCCCGGGCACGGGCCTCGATGTCCCAGTGGTCCCCGACGGCGTCGAAGAGCGCCGGGTCGACCTCACCGGATTCGATGGCACGGACCGCGGCGAGCGGTGCGGCGATCCCGAGCAGCTCCGGCACCGGCCGGGTCACGTCCAGGGTCAGTGTTTGGGGCAGGTAGGCCACGGCCCCGTCCCGGCAGACGTGTCCGGACGTCGGCGTGAGTTCGCCGGCGGCCAGCCGCAGCAGCGTGGTCTTGCCCGAGCCGTTCCGGCCCACCAGTCCGGTGCGGCGGTGGCCGAAACTCCCGCTCACGTCGGTCAGCGCAGGGGTACCGTCCGGCCAGCGGAACGAGACGCGGTCGAAGGTCAACGTAGACATAGGAGTCCTTCCGGTGTGTGCGGAGCACTGACACCGGGCGCGACCGAGAAGTCGGTGCGCGGGACTGCAGCCCTGAGGTGGGGCGTCGCCGGGTCAGCGCGTGGGCGCGGCAGCGAACGCAAGCTCCACCGGTCACTCCAGACCTCGACAACAGGGCGCTCGCACATTAACGGGGACGTGACGCCTGGCGCCACCCCATTTTTGGCGGGATCGGCGGCAGGCCGAGCCTGGCGAACAACTCCGCACCGAAGGTCGAGATCTCCAGGACGCGTCCGTCCCGGACACGCAAAGCGTTCAGGGAGAACGTCTCCCATTCGCGTGCCCCCCGCCCGCGGATCCACGAGGCGATCCCGACGTCGCCGTTCAGGGCCACCGGCCGCAGGATCATCTCGGGTGCGTCGTCGGTGTGCAGAATCGGTGCCCACCCGTCGAGGACAGTGTCCACACCGCCGTACCAGACGACGTCGTCGGTCATGTTCCCGCCCGCCCACGGGGCGTGACTGACCTGGACCTCGGTGTGCAGCAGCCGGGCGATGCGTGCGTCGTCGGCCGACTCGATCGCCGCGATGTACTCCTCCACCAGCGGTCCGGCACGCTCGCCGGCGTCCCATCGGTCCGGATCGACCCCGAGCACGTCCCGCATCCTCGCGCGGGCACGCTGCACGGCGCTGTTGACCGCCGCCGGTGATGTCTCCAGCGTCTCGGCACACCGGTGCACCGGCCAGTCGAGTCCGTCCCGCAACAACAAGGCCACACGCTGGCGTGGCGGGAGGAACTGGACCGCGGCGACGAAGGTGAGGCGGACGGTCTCACGCGCGAGCGTCCGGTCCTCGGGTCCGGGCGCCCGCTCCGCAGTGCCGGCGGCCAGGCCGACCGCCTCATCCGTGTAGGGCTGCAGCCACGGAACGGCTACCTGGGCCGGGACGCTCGGGAAGTCCGACGCCGGGACGTGGGGACGGCGTTCCCGCGCCCGGCGCCGTAGATGGTCGAGGCAGGCGTGGGACGCGATCTGGTACAGCCAGGTGGTCAGGGACGAGTTGCCTCGATAGGTCTGCCAACCACGCCAGGCCCGTAACGCCGTCTCCTGAGTGAGGTCGTCGGCGTCGTCGAGGTTGCCGACCATCTGGTAGCAGTGCAGCCTCAGCCGCGGCCGTTGCCGGGCGAGTTCGGCCTCGAGCGCCTCGCGGCGCCCCGTCTTCTTCCCGGGGCCTGTCACGCCGACCTCCGGTAGGTCAGGTGCATCACGCCGTGCGGCAGCTCGCGAGCAGCTCCGAGGACCAATCGCGATTGGCCGACGCCGGCGTCGAAGAGCCGCTCACCCGTGCCGAGAACGACCGGGTCGAGATAGAACTGCATCTCGTCGACGGCGTCGATGGACAGGAGTGCCCGGGTCAGGCGGGTGGCGCCGTACACGCCGACCGTCAGGCCACGGCGCTCGACCTCGGCGACGGCGGTGCGCGCGTCGGCGGCGATGACCTCGGCCGGTTGGTAGCCGACTTCGGCGGTCGAGGACACCACGAACTTGTGCAGGCTGTTCGTCTCGTCGGCCAACGGGACCTCCCCGTCCTGGTGTGGCCAGTAGGCGGCGAACTCGTCGTATGTGCGCCGTCCGATGAGGTGGCCGTCGAGGCGAGCCAGCTGGCTGCGCATGACGTCGTACTGCTCGTCCGACGCGAAGGACGCGTGCCAGTCTTCCGGAGCCTGGACCACGCCGTCGAGCGTGATGAAGTGACTGGTGAGGATCATCGATCCGACCTTTCTCGTGGGGGCCGCCGTTCGGCCCGTCACAGTGATAGACGTCCGAGCGGTGGGTCAGTCATCGGTGCGCCGGTCCGGGATCCGAGCCGTGTGGACAGTCGCCTGCCGTGTGGCTAAGTTCGACGTGACCCCCGGGGAGCGCCGAGAAGGCGCTGAGAGTGCGGAACGTCCGCAGACCCGTACACCTGATCCGGTTCGCACCGGCGTAGGGAGCAGGGCACCCGCCGTCGCCTGCGACGGCGAGTCTCGACGTACCCGCGGGCCCGAGAAGAGGGACCGTGATGACCACACAGACTGACGCGACGCCACCGACCGAACCGACCGCGCCGTCGGACCGGTCCTCGAGCGTGTCGACCACCCGTGGCCGCCGGCCGGGAGCTACCCCGGCCGAGCTCGGGATCGGCATGAGGTTCAGCATCCATCCGCACACCGATGCCTTCGTCGACGTCATCCTCGGTGCGCTGGCCGACGTCGAGGAGGCCGGGTTGGCCCACGGCCTCGTCCTGGAGACCGATGAGGTCAGCACCTATGTCGGTGCGCAAGAGGCGCCGGCCGAGCAGCGACTCGCGGACTACCTGACCGCCGTCCTCGCCGCCGCCTCGCGCCGGTCCGGCGGCGGGCACGTGGTGGCGCACGCGCTGTTCTCGCGGGGCTGCCCCGGCGAGCTGGCGTGTGACCTGTCCGTGACCGGCCTGCCGGACCCGGCGCCCGTCGAGCTCGAAGCGACCGGCATCGCGGCCGCTGCACAGTGGTCGCTGTACCCGCTGCTCGACGGTGGCGACCCGGACGACCACATGACCCACATCGAGGAGGCCATCGCCGCGGCGCACCGGCGAGGGACCGGCGCGAGCCCGAACCACTACGCGACCAAGCTCACCGGTGACGTCTCCGAGGTGGTCGCGACGGCGGTCGACGCCTGGTCGCAAGTCGGCGCACACGTCCCGCACGTGGTCACGCACCTGACGATCTCGGTGGGCTCGCCCTCGCAGGCGGAGGGCTGACGGCGATGCGCACCGACACCTCCGGCCCGCGTCTGTCCCGGCGTCCGGCCTGGACCATGCGCGACCTCGTGCTCATGGTCGTCCTCGGCGTCGTCTTCGGGTTCGTCTACTGGGTGCTCGTCCAGGCCTGGAACGGTCTGGCGGTCCTCATGGGGCCCGCTGGCGATCTCTCCCAGCATCTCCTGCTCGGTGGCTGGTTGCTCGTCGCCCCGATCGCGATCGCGATCATCCGGCGCCCCGGTGCCGGCATCGCCGCCGAGATCCTCGCCTCGGTGATCGAGGTGGTCTTCCTCGGCTCGCCCGTCGGGCCCACGCTCATCATCTCTGCGGCGATCCAGGGCTTCGGCAGCGAACTCGCCTTCGCTCTGACCCGCTACCGGCGCTACGGCTGGGGCGTCTTCGCCCTCTCCGGCCTCCTCGGCGCGGGCCTGGTCTTCTTCTTCACCGCGTTCCGCTCCGGGTGGTACGGGCAGGACATCTTCGCCCTGCGACTGGTGATGCAGTGCGTCTCCGGCGTCGTCCTCGGCGGCCTGCTCGCCAAGGTGATCGTCGACGCGCTGGCCCGGACCGGCGTCGTCGACAACTTCGCCATCGGGCGCGCCGCCGCGCGGTCATGAGGACCACGCCACCGCCTGACGTCGTCGACCTGGTCGGCGTCACGGTCTCCTTCCCGCGGCGGGACGAGCCGGTCCTGACCGACCTCACCCTGCGGCTCAGCCCGGGCGAGCAGGTGGTGATTCTCGGTGCGTCGGGTTCCGGCAAGTCCACGCTGGTGCACACGATCACCGGGGTCGTTCCGCACACCGTCCACGCTGAGCTCGCCGGCGAGGTGACCGTGGCCGGGACGACGACGGAGGAGACCACCGTGGTCGAACGCTCCCGGCACCTGGGCATGGTCGCCCAGGACCCCTCCTCGTCCGTGTGCCTGCCCGTGGTCGAGCAGGAGCTCGCCCTGCCGTTGGAGAACCACGCGGTCGAGCCGGCGGCGATCGACGGGCGGATCGGCGCGGCGCTCCAGGCGGCCGGCGCCGCGCACCTGCGCACGCGCGCCACCGCAGCCCTCTCCGGCGGGGAGTCCCAGCGTGTCGCGCTCGCGGCCGCACTGGTCACCGAACCGGACGTCCTACTGCTGGACGAACCGACCTCGATGCTCGATCCCGACGGCGTCGCGGCAGTCCGCGAGGCACTCGGCCGGGCTGTGGAGACCTACCGGCCGGCCGTGATGCTGGTCGAGCACCGGCTGGACGAATGGGCCGGGGGCGCGGGCACCACGGGTCTGCCCGGCCGCGCGCTGGCGCTCGACGAGACCGGACGGGTCATCGCCGACGGGCCGACCGACGTTGTGCTGCGCGACTGTGCGAGGGACCTGCACGCCGCGGGATGCTGGCTACCGCTGGACGCCGAGCTGCAGGCGCTGACCGGTGCCGACGGCGGGCTCGCCCACCCCGAGAACGTCGCCTACCTGGACTCGCTGGTGACCTCCCCCGGTCCGCGACTCGTCAATGATGTGCCGACTCGTCAATCCTGTGCAGGACCTGACGTGTCACCGCACGGGGCGAACCGCGCTCCAGCGGGAGCGCATGGCGACGCTTCAGCGGGAGCGCCTGGCGTGCCGCTGCTGGCCGCCCGGGACCTCGCCGTCGCACGTCCGTCGCCGCGACGACGCCGGAAGGATCCCCGGCCGCCGGCGCTGCTCACCGGGGTCGACCTCGAGGTGCACGCCCGTGAGGTGGTCGCGATCCTCGGCGCGAACGGCGTCGGGAAGTCGACGCTGCTGCTCACGCTCGCCGGCCTCCTGCCGCCACGGTCGGGCACGGTCGACGGGCCACGGCCCGGCATGGTGTTCCAGAACGCCGAGCACCAGTTCGTCGCGAACACCGTGCGTGGCGAGATCGCGCACGGGCTGACGACCGGCACCGACGAGGACACGGACCGGATCGTCGAGCGCCAGCTGCGCCGGCACCGCCTCACCCACCTGGCGGACCAGAACCCCTTCCGCCTCTCCGGCGGGGAGAAACGGCGCCTGAGCCTGGCCGCCATGCTCGCGCACGACCGCCCGGTCCTGCTCGCCGACGAGCCCACGCTCGGCCTCGACCGCCGCGACACGATCGCCACCGCGGCCACGCTCCGCGAGGTCGCCGGCAGCGGCGGCGCCGTCGTCCTGGTCAGTCACGACCTGCGAACAGTCGCCGGGCTTGCGACCCGCGTCGTCCTCCTCGGGCCCGGCGGCCTGCTCGCCGACGGCACCACGGCCGAGGTCCTCGGCGATGAGACGGCCCTTGCCCGCGCCGGCCTGCGGCTCCCGGCGCTGGTGTCCTGGCTGGTCAGCCACCACCCGCATCGACTCAGGACCGTGTTGACCCGACTCGACGATGCGGTGCCCCGCCGAGAGCAGCCGATGACGCCTTCGGTGCGGCGATGAGCGCCGAGACAGGTGCCACCTCGATCCACGTCGACTCACCGCTGGCGCGTCGCAACCCGGCCGTCAAGCTCGGCCTGCTGACCGCGGTCTCCCTGGTGGCGGTCTTCCTGCTGGACCCGGTCACGCCCGCCGTGCTCTACGTCCTCGCGCTGGCGGCCGTGGCCGCATCGGTCCGGGCGCCCGCGCGGACCCTGGCGCTGGCGCACATCCCGTTCGCGCTTTTCGCCGTCGGCATCCTCGTGGTGAACGTGCTGACCCGCCCCGGGACGGTGCTGTGGCAGGCCGGACCGCTGCGCGTGACGGCCGAGGGTCTCGAGATCGGCGCCGCGCTCGCGATCCGCACGTTGCTCATCGGCGTGCTCGCCGTCGGGTTCCTGCTCTCCACCGACGGCGTCGCCCTCATGACGAGCCTGCACCAGAACGTCCGCCTCGGCCCGCGCCTGACGTACGCCGTCCTGGCCGGTTATCGCATGCTGCAGGAGATGCCCCGTGAGTGGGCGACCATCCGGGCGGCGCACGCCGTCCGAACGGGCGAAGGTCGTGGCGCACGGGTCCCCGGCCACCGCGAAGACCCCGGCAACCGCGGTGCCCCTGTCCCACGCGGCCCGCGGCACCTGGCCGGGGTGGTCTTCGCGCTGCTCGTGGTCTCGGTGCGCAAGGGCGAACGGATGGCGCAGGCGCTGGAGGCCCGCGGCCTCGGCCTCAGCCCGCGATCCACCTGGCGGCCGGTGCGGGTGACGCGGGCCGACTGGCTGATGGTGGCCACGGCCGCCGCCGTCGTGGCGGCGGTGATCGGGGCCAGTGCGTGGCTCGGCCAGCTCGACGGGCCAGCGGTGCTGTTCGGGTGATGCCCGCGGGCCGCGCCGCCCGGAAGAGTCCCGCACGACGCGATCGAGCCCCCGGTGTGCTCTGTGCAGCGCAACCGGGGGCTCGATGGAGCGTCAGGTCCTCAGGTCTCGACCGTCCGGATCAGTGGTCGTGGTCCTCCTCGGCGTGGTCTTCCTCGCCGTGGTCGTGCCCCTCGTGACCCTCCTCGCCGTGGTCGTGCCCCTCGTGGCCGCCGTCCTCACCGTGCTCCTCGGGCGGGAACCCGGTGCTCACGGCGAGCTCGTCAGGCGTGTGTGGGAGGTCGTAGCTCTGCACCACCTCGCCGGCGCTGAGGTCGACGGCGTGGACCTGGTCGGTCGCCGGCTCGGTGACGTAGGCGATGGAGTCGGCGACCCGGACGGCCGGGCGAGCCTCCTGCCACTCCACCGGCTCCTCCCACTCCTCGACGACCGGGATGGAGGCGGTCTCCTCGCCGGTCTCCTCGTCGATCACGCGCAGCGCGCCGTCGGTGGTCAGGACAAGAGCCTCGCCCTCCGGGCCGCGGGCCAGGGAGCGGAACGAGTAGCTCGCGCCGAGATCGACCAGTTCGAGCGACGCGTCACCGCTGTCGATCAGGGCGATCCGCTCCGGACGCTCCAGCTCGGCGTCCGCGTCGACCTTGTAGTCCCCGAGCACGATGGGGGAGTCCGGGGTGCCGAAGAGATTGCCGCTGCGGGCGTACTCGTCCTGCACCGGCACCTTGACGAACTCCTCGCCGTCGAGGACCACCGGACCGTTCTCACAGCCGAAGACCACCCGGTCGTCGGCCGCCGCGGCCTCGCCGTGCACGCCGGGGCAGTCGTCGGTGGCGGTGACCTCCTCACGGTCGGCGTCGAGCATGCGGACGCCCGAGCGGGAGTCCTCGTTGCCGTCGGTGACGACGAGCCGATCGTGCAGCGGCACCGCCACGCCGTGGTGCGCCTCTGGTGCCGTCCACGTGTCGGCGATGAGATCGCCGGCGTCGGTGGCCTCCCCTTCCGCGAGGTCGGCCGGATCGAAGAAGGTGACCTCGCCGGTGCCGTCGGCGAACAGCGCGGTGACGCCGTCGTGCGTGACGACGTGGCCGGCGTGGTCGGCCGGGAAGACGAGGTTCGTCAGCGATGGATCGGACTCGTAGTAGTGGTAGTGGTCTCCGTGCGCGACGGCGGACAGTCCCGAGTCGTACGCCTGGAACCCGTCCGGGGTGGTCACCAGCACGTGCCGACCGTCTCCGGCCTGGTTGACACGCAGGTACCCCTCGAGCTCGACGTCGTCGACCACCTCACCGTTCCCGGTGTCCAGGGTCATGACGCCGCCGTCGTACGTCAGGACGATGCGCGGGTCGAGCGTGGCGACTTCGACCTCCTCGCCGCCGGACTCTTCACCCGACTCTTCACCCGCGGATTCGTCGGCCGCGTTCTCGGTGCCCGCGCCCGCCTCCTCGGCGTCGTCGGAACCGGATTCTGGGCTGCCGCACGCGGCAAGGGTGAGAGCGACGGCGAGAGACCCGACCGCAAGGGCGGGACGCCGGCTGAGCAGGGACATGAGCGATGAACTCCTCGGGGAGGGGACGGATCGGACGCACCGCGCGGTGAGCCTGAACCGTACGTAGTGATAATCGTTATCGTCAAGTTCCGGATCAGACGCATGACAGGTCGGCCCGAACCCGCGAGACTTCGGCTATGAGCGCGGCCGCTCGTGCCTGGGTGCTGCACGTGGACCTCGACCAGTTCCTCGCCGCCGTCGAGGTGCTGCGCCGTCCCGAGCTGGCGGGACGGCCGGTCATCGTCGGTGGCCGCGGTGACCCCAGCGAGCGGGCCGTCGTCTCCACCGCGTCCTACGAGGCGAGGGAGTACGGAATCCGCTCCGGTATGCCGCTGCGCATCGCGGCTCGCAAGGCGCCGGAGGACGCCGTCTTCCTGCCGGTCGACTTCGCTGTCTACGAGCGCGCCAGTGACGAGGTGATGACGGCGTTGCGGGAGATCGAGGGCGCTGTCGTCGAGATCCTCGGCTGGGATGAGGCGTTCCTGGGTGTGTCCACCGCCGAACCGGAGGAGCTCGCTCGGGACGTCCAGGCCCACGTGCTCGACCGGACGCGGCTGCACTGCTCGATCGGCGTCGGCGACAACAAGGTGCGGGCGAAGATGGCCACCGACTTCGGCAAGCCGCGTGGCGTCTTCGTGCTCACCGAGGACAACTGGTTCGAGGTCATGGCGGCGCGCCCCACGCGGGCGTTGTGGGGCGTCGGATCCAAGGTGTCCAAGCGGCTTGCGGCGCGCGGGATCACTACTGTCACCGAGCTTGCCGCGGCCCCGGTCGCGGACCTCGTGGCCGAGTTCGGGCCGCGGATGGGCCAGTGGTACCGGGACCTCGCGCACGGTCGCGGCCCCGCCGTCGTCGACGACACGCCCTGGGTCGCCCGCAGCCACAGCCGGGAGACCACGTACCAGCAGAACCTCACCACGCCGGAGGAGGTCGACCGCGCGGTCCGCGCCCTGACCGACCAGGTGCTCGACGACACGGCCGCGGAGGGCCGCCCGGTCTTCCGCGTCCATCTCAAGGTCCGGTACGCCCCGTTCGAGACGCGGACGATCGGGAAGAAGCTTCCGGCACCGACGGCCGAACGCGCCGATGTCCTCGACGCCGTGCTCGCCCTGACCCGCCGCCTCGCCCCGGACCGAGAGGTGCGTCTGCTGGGCGTGCGCGCGGAGATGACCATGCCCGATGACGGCGACACGGCCGAGCGCACACCGGTGCGTGGGCGGATCTGACGGCCGGCCGGCGTCAGTCGCTGCGCGCCGACCGCAGCTCCTCGCGCAGCGCGCGCACCTCGGCGGCGAGTGCGTCCACCTGCTTGCGCGTCGCCGCCTGGTCCTCGTCGGTCAGCTCGGAGACCTTCTCCACCAGCCAGGAGGCGAAGGTCGCCGTCACCACACCGAGCAGGGCGATCCCGCCGAACATGAGGGCGACGGCGATCGCCCGGCCGGTGCCCGTCACCGGATAGGCGTCTCCGTAACCGACCGTCGTCATCGTCACCACGGCCCACCACAGCCCGTCCCCGACGGACTGGATGGTCGCCTCCGGATGCCCGCGTTCCGCGTCGGTGATCGCCAGTCCGCCGCACAGCACGAGCAGGATCGTCCCGCCGGCGAGGTAGGTGACCACCCGGCCGCGCAGTTGGTGCGAGCCCGCGCGGTTGAGGATCGTCAGCAGAGTCACCAGGCGCAGGAGCTGCAGCGGCCGCAGCAGCGGCAGCACGATGATCGCCAAGTCGAAGAGGTGCTTGCGCACGTACTCGCGCCGGCGCTCGGCCAGATGGACCCGCACTGCGTAGTCGACCGCGAAGAGCACCCACACCAGGCCCGCCACCACGGTGCAGACGTTGCCCAACCACGCTGGGATACCCGGCTCCATGATCGGCAGCGCGTAGGCGGCGAGGAAGAGGAGGGCGGCGCCGGCGAGCGGCCACTCGGTCCGGGACTGCCACTGGTCCACCCGGCTCGGCGCCTCGGCACCAGGGGCGCTCGCGGTGCCCCCCTCGGTCAGGTCTGGGTCCATGGGTTCGATGATGGCAGCGCATGACGACGGCGTAGAGTCCCGGCGAGTCCCGACGATCCGGCCAGGAGGAGCAACGATGCCGGCGAGCCCGCTGCACCATCGCGTCGCCGACACCCTGGGGCGCCGGGTGGCCGGCGGTGAGCTGCCGGCCGGGAGCGTGGTCAACCTGGCCGGGCTCGAGAAGGAGTTCGGCGTCTCGCGCACCGTCGCCCGGGAGGCGATGCGGCTGCTCGAATCGCTCGGGATGGTCGAGGCGCGTCGTCGGGTCGGCCTGATCGTCGCGGACGCCTCGCGTTGGAACGTGCTCAGCCCTCAGGTGATCGAGTGGCGCCTGGCCGGCCCTGGGCGCGACGCACAGCTGCGTTCCCTGCTCGACCTGCGGGTCGCCGTGGAGCCCACGGCCGCACGGTCGGCGGCGGTCCACGCCTCCGGCGCCGAGCGCCGCCACCTCGTCGAACTGGCCGATCGGCTGCACACTCTGGGGGAGCGGGGACTGGGGCAGAGCGAGGAGTATCTGCGCACGGACGTCGAGTTCCATCAGACGATGCTCCGCGCCAGCGGGAACGAGATGCTGGCCGCCCTCGACCAGGTGGTCAAGGCGGTGATGGTGGGTCGCACGCGACTCGGCCTGTCGCCGGATGTGCCCGTCGCCGAGGTCCTCGACCACCACCGGACCACGGCCCGCGCCATCGAGGAGCACATGCCCGAGGCTGCGGAGATCTACTCCCGGCTCCTCGTCGCGCGCGTGCGTGCGGAGTTCGTCCTGCCGTAACCCAAATGGGAATACTTGTGTGCCGGTGGTGGCAATGGCACGATGTGTGGCCACAGACGACCGTCACGTCGACCGCGCGCGTGCTTCGACAGCTACGCGGGTGCTAAATGGCTAGCTCCCGCCATCTCGCAGGTCGCACGCGCGCGCCAGGCATCCAGAAAGGGCTACTGATCATGCAGCGCCGCAGGTCACGAATGGTGCTATCTATCGGCACGATCGGGGCGGCGACCCTCGTCGCCGCATGTGGGAACGGGGGACCGGGAGGTGGGGACGAGTACACCCTGCGGTTCAATCACGTGCTGGCCGAGAGCGAGCCGTTCCACGAGGGCTTCGAGAACTGGGCGCAGGCGGTCGAGGAGCGCACCGACGGCGGCCTGACGATCGAGGTCTACCCCGCCGCCGAACTCGGCGTGGAGGAGGACATCATCGAGCAGATCCAGGGCGGAGCGAACATCGGTCAGAACACCGACGCCGCACGGCTGGGTCAGTACGTCGAGGAGCTCGCCGTCGTCAACGGCCCGTACTTCGTCGACAACCTCGAGGAGGTCGAGTCACTCGCCGACAGCGAGACGTTGCAGACTCACCTCGAGGCGCTCGAGGAGGAAGGCTTGAAGGTCATCTCCTTCAACTGGGTGCAGACCCACCGCCACTTCTTCACCAACCGCGAGATCAACACCCCCGAGGACCTGAACGGACTGCGGATCCGGACGCCCGGCGCACCGATCTGGCAGGAGTCCGTCCGCGCACTTGGCGCCGAGCCGGTCGCCATGGACTTCGGTGAGGTCTACTCGGGGCTGCAGCAGGGAGCGATCGACGGCGCAGAGCTGGTCTACGCCAACATCCCGGCGGGCAGTCTGCAGGAGGTCACCGACCACGCGACGGAGACCGGTCACATCCTGCTCATCAACTTCGAGGTCGTCAGCGCCGAGTGGTTCGACTCGTTGCCGCAGGACTACCAGCAGGCGCTGGTCGAAGAGGCCGACCGCGCCGGCATGGAGACCTCGCAGACCATGGAGGATCAGGTCGCGGACATCCGCCAGGAGCTGGCCGACGCCGGCATGACGATCAACGAGGACCCGGACGTCGAGGCCTTCCGCGAGGCCGGAGACGCCGCCTACGAGCGCCTCGGGCTCACCGAGGTCCGGGACCAGATCTGGCAGGAGATCGGCAAGGGATGACCGACCGGCCCGAGGACGCCGGCCATCCGGACGACGACGGTAGGCCGCAGCCGGCCGACGACCACGAGGAACCGGCCGAACAGGCCGGCAGCCGGTTCTACCACTGGCTCGGCCGCGTCGAGCTCCGCTTCGCCCAGCTCTGCATCGTGGCGATGACCGTGCTCGTGCTGACCTCCGCCGTCGCCCGCACCATCGGCAGTCCGATGAACTGGACCGTCGACCTCGCCACGTTCACCTTCGCCTGGGCGGTGTTCGTCGGGGCCGACGTGACCTGGCGGCGGAACCGGATGGTCAGCATCGGCGCCGTGGTCGAGCGGCTCCCGGTCCGGGTGCAGGCGGCGGTCGCGGCGCTGAACACGGTGCTCATCGGACTCTTCCTCATCGCCGTCGTCATCACCGGATACACGCTCGCCATCGACGCCGCGGACCGCAGCTTCGACGGCATTCCGGCGCTGAGCTACACCTGGGTCACCATCGCGGTGCCGGTCGGCTGCGCCCTCATGCTGTACACGACAGCGCACAAGCTGGCGGACCAGCTCCGCACGCTGCGCCACGGCGGGGAGGGCCGGTCGTGACGCTGGTCCTCGTCGTCTTCCTCGTGCTGGTCGCCCTCGGTATGCCGGTGGCGTTCGCGATCGGCATCTCCGGCTTCCTGTTCTTCCTCACGCAGAACCTGGACATCTCGATCCCGGCGCAGGTGGCTGTCACCCAGACACAGAACTTCGCCATCCTCGCGATCCCGCTGTTCATCTTCGCGGGGAACTGCCTCAACGAGACGGGGCTGACCCGACGGCTGCTGGACTTCGCCTCCGCGCTCACCGGGCACATGCGCGCAGGACTCGGCCACGTGAGCGTGGTGTCCTCGTTCATGATGGGCGGTGTCACCAGCTCGGCCATCGGCGACGCCACG
This sequence comes from Georgenia deserti, assembly GCF_042680605.1. NCBI lineage: Bacteria > Bacillati > Actinomycetota > Actinomycetes > Allobogoriellales > Allobogoriellaceae > Georgenia > Georgenia deserti. The sequence goes on along the minus strand of NZ_JBHUEE010000003.1, from coordinate 189,109 downwards.
ATGTTCGGCCGGGTCCTCGGCCCTGCGATGCGGGAACGGAGCTATGCGCCCGGCTTCGCCGCCGGTGTCATCGGCACCTCGGCGATCATCACCACCATGGTGCCGCCCGGCACGGGCCTGATCCTGTACGGGACGCTCGGCGAGGTCTCCATCGGCCGGCTGTTCGTCGCGGGCATCGTCCCCGGTGTGCTGATGACCGTCCTGCTCATGGTGGCGGTCGCCCTCACGGCACGTCGCTACGGATACCCGCGTGAACGCGCCGAGCGGGCGTCGGTCGCGCACGTGCTGCGGGCCGGGCTGCGCTCCACCTGGGCGCTGCTCTTCCCCGTCATCCTGATCCTGGGCCTCCGGTTCGGGTTCTTCACCCCGTCCGAGGCCGGTGCGTTCGCCGTGGCCTATGCCCTCGTTGTCGGGGTGCTCTTCTACCGGGAGCTCAGTTGGGCCCGGCTCAGCCGGGCACTGAGCAACACCGTGACCGACGTCGGCATGATCATGCTGCTCATCGCACTCTCCGGCGGATGGGGCTACGCGCTGACCTGGGATCGCGTGCCGCAGACCATCATGGACGCCCTGCTGGGCATCTCCGAGAACCCCACGCTCGTGCTGCTCATCCTCGTCATCGCGCTGCTGGTGGCCGGGATGTTCATGGACTCGACGGTGCTCATCCTGCTGCTGACCACCATGCTGGTGCCGGTCGCGGAGATGGCCGGCCTGGACCCGATCCACTTCGGGATCGTCATGGTGCTCACGCTCACCCTCGGGCTGCTCACGCCGCCGATCGGCATCGTCATGCTCGTCGTCTGCCAGATGTTCCGCACCGACGTGCCCACCTACCTGCGCCAGTCCGTCTACCTGTGGCTCGCGCTGGTCACCCTCATCGTCGTCGTCATTCTCGTGCCGGAGACGACGACGTGGCTGCCCGAACTCATCTACTGACCCGCAGGGGGAGATGTGGACTTCACCGGAAGGGCCGTGCTCGTCACCGGCGCCGGAGCCGGCATCGGGCGAGCGGCCGCGGAACTGTTCGCACGCCGCGGCGCGTCCGTCGTCGTGGGTGCCACGGACCGGTCGGGACGCGGCCGCGAGACGGTCGAGCGCATCACCGCCGGCGGCGGCCGCGCCGTTCTCGCGACCGGTGACGTCGGTGACTCGGCCACCGCGCGGGCTGCGGTGCGGACGGCGCTGACCAGCTTCGGCCGCCTGGACGTCCTGGTGAACAACGCCGGCCTCGCCGCACCGGGCACCGTGGAGACGACGAGCGAGGCGGACATCGACGCCATGCTCACCGTCAACGTCAAGGGCACCGTCCTCATGGCCCGCGCCGCGCTCCCGGCCCTGCGCGAGACGGGTGGGGTGATCGTCAACGTCGGGTCGGTGGCGGCGTTGAAGGGGCACGTGGACCGCGCGGTCTATGCCGCCTCGAAGGGAGCGGTGGTGGCCCTGACGAAGTCGATGGCCACGGACCATGTCGGTGAGGGGGTTCGGGTGAACTGCGTCTGCCCCGGTACGACGTTGACCCCGGCGTTGCAGGCGAAGATCGACCAGGCGCCCGATCCGGCTGCCATGGAGGCGCAGTTCGTCGGTCGTCAGCCGATGGGCCGGCTGGGCACGCCGGAGGAGATCGCCGGCGCCGTCGCCTATGCGGCCTCGTCCGAGGCGGCGTTCATGACCGGATCGGTCCTGGTCATCGACGGCGGCATGACGATGTGACGGCCGCTGCGACCGTTCTGTGACACATGACCTAGTGAAATCGGGCGGGAACGCCCCGTACTCTCGTGGCATGCGCTCAGCCCGGAGCCTGGCCGGCGCCGTCGCCCTCGCGGTCTCGGCCACCATGCTCCTCGCCGCCTGCAGGACCGACCCGGAGGACGGGGCCGGCCCGTCCACGGACGCGCCGCCGTCCTCGGAGTCGCCGACCGCGCAGCCCGACGACGACGGCCCCAGCGGCGGCACCGAGGACCCCACCACCGAAGACCCGTCGACGGAAGAACCCTCGGACGAGAGCGGCGACCCGGATGAGCCGTCGGGAACGCGCGACCCGCTGCCGACCGATGAACCGACCGACGACGACTCGCCGCAGGACCCGCCGAGAACCGAACCGCCGTCGAACCAGGAGCCGACCCCCGAGGACCCGAGCATCGACGGGCCCACGGAGGAGGACGACGGCGGCGGAAGCAGCGGCTCCGTGGAGGACGAGGAGATCACCGGCCCGGACAACCCCGTCGGGTTCGGGAGCACGTACCAGTGGGACAACGGCCTCGCCGTCACCGTCTCCGCACCGCGCGGCCTGGGGAGCGCGGAACCGTCCGGCTTCACCACCACGAACACGTCGACATCGCCCTCGCCGACGGACGAGGACGGCACTGAGGACACCGACGGCACCGGTGATCCCGACGGGACTGAGGACGGGTCCGGCGAGGGACAGAGTGACGCGCCGGACCGCGTCCCGGACTCCGGTGAGTCGACGACCCCGCCGCCGTCGAGCGACGCCCCGGACAGCGAGGTCGTCGTCTTCGACGTGACGATCATCAACGGCACCTCGCAGGACGTCAATGCCGCCGTGCTGGTCTCCATGTACAGCGGAAGCAGCAACGCCTCCGACGAGTACCTCGACCCCGAGGCGGGCCTGACCGGGCCGCCTGACACGACCCTCCCGCCGGGCGAGGAGACGACCTTCTCCGTCGGCTACGAGGTCACCGAACCGGGCGACCTCACGCTCGAGGTCTGGCCGGAGTACTGGTACTGGCCGGCCTACTTCGTCGGCAGCTACAGCGCCTGAGACCTTCGGCGCCCGGATCTGCGGCGCCGCGGCGAGTCCGTCAGAAGACCTCGTGATCGTGTGCGCCGCACGTCGCGCAGAACCCGTCGAGTACCTCGGCCGGACCGCCGACCTCCGTGCACCACACCGTGAGGTCCGCGTACGGGTCGACGTCGGACTCGATCTCCGCCGCGGTGATCGCCATGCCAACTCCTTTCCGCGGGTGGCTTGCCTGGTTCGTGCCTGTGCCGTCCGCACCATGGTTGCGCGGAGTGCCGACATCGCCACGGCGACGCGCCGCTCTCAGCCGTTCGCTCGCGGCGGCGTCCTGGTCCGGGCGAGCATCACCAGGAACGGCGCGAGTGTGAGTCCGAGCATCCGGATGAGACCGCCCGAGAGCGCGGAGGTCACCAGAACCACCGCGCCTGCCAGCAGGACGAGCGCCACGGGACGGCGTGCGGAACCGCGCATCGCGGCGACCAGCACCGCCCAGCAGGTCACCGCCCCGGCGAGGTAAAGCACCAGCGGTACCCACACCATCCACGCCGGCCGTGCCGCGGGCGTCCCAGCCAGCTCGAGTGCGCCGGCGCCCCGGATCGCCGTATCCACCACGCTGGCGGTCAGCAGTAGTGCGCCCGTGACCAGGACCAGCATGGCGCCGCGGCCGAGCCGCACCCGCCCCGGACGCGCGGCGCCGGCGGTGAGGACTGGGATCAGGCCGATCGCGCACAGCACCGTGGCGACGGCGAGCGCCGTCAGCGGCAGTCCGAGCGGCCGGTCGGCCCACGAGTCACCGCCGGCCGCCCCACGTCCGAGGGCCTGCGCCGTCTCCGCCCGAGCGAGCTGCATCGTCAGCCCCACCGCCAGCAGCGTCCACCCGACCGCGTCCCGCGGCCGGCGGCGCAGGACGAGGCCGCCCGCCACCGCATACGGCAGTCCGAGTGCGGCCTGGATGGGGTACTGCCACGAGCCGGGCACGGATCGTGCGCTGTAGTACTCGGCCTCGGTCCACGACGCCCACACGGCGGCGGCTGCGGTGACCAGCACGGCCACCAGCACGGGAACCGGGACGCGGATCCCTCGCACCCGTTCACGACCGGTCGGCATGACGGCAGTCTCCCGCTCACCCGCGCGCCGGCACCGCTGTCCGCGCCGAGCCGCTGCGAAATTGTTCCGGACGCACCGGTCTTGCCCGGCCCAGATCGGCTCCATACGGTCGTATTTGTTGCGGCATCGGACAATCGGGCGACGGAGCCCGCCGACAGGCGGACCGGCGTCCCCGGACCGCCCGAGAAGGACCTCGGGCACGGAAGGAACGCGACATGAGGACGACAACGGGAACGCGACTGCTCTGCGCGGTCGGTCTGGCGGTCGGCGCCCTGGCCGTCGGCGCACCGGCGGCCGCCGCGCCACCGGGACAGGATCTCCCGCCTGGGCTGGCGAAGCAGGACAGCCTCGCCTGGCTGGCGCCCGAGGGCCTCGAGATCGGAGGCGCCGTCGCAGGCGGCGGGCACCATCTCGACCAGGACTATCCGCCGCCGTTCTCCGAGGACGAGGCCTACCGCGACCTGCTCGCCAGTGAGTTCACCTCGCTGACGCCCGAGAACCAGATGAAGTGGGACTACATCCACCCCGAGCCGGATGTCTACGACTTCGAGGCCGCCGACGACATCGTCGCCTTCGCCGAGGAGAACGGCCAGGACGTCCGTGGTCACACGCTGGTCTGGCACAGCCAGAACCCGGCGTGGCTCGAGGAGGGGGACTACACCGCCGCCGAGCTGCGCGAGATCCTCCGGGAGCACATCACGACGGTCGTGGGGCGTTACGCCGGCCAGATCGACCAGTGGGAGGTCGCCAACGAGATCTTCGACGACTCGGGCAACCTTCGGACGGAGGAGAACATCTGGATCCGCGAGCTCGGCCCCGGCATCATCGCCGACGCGTTCCGCTGGGCCCACGAGGCCGACCCGGAGGCCGAGCTGTTCCTCAACGACTACAACGTCGAGGGGCTCAACGCGAAGGCCGACGCCTACTACGCGCTCGTCCAGGACCTGCTCGCCGACGACGTCCCGATCCACGGCATGGGGATGCAGGCCCACCTCGGGACGATGTACGGCTACGACACGAGCCTTCCGCAGAACATCGAGCGGTTCGGCGACCTCGGCCTCACCACGGCCATCACCGAGCTCGACGTGCGGATGGAGCTGCCCGCTGACGGCGCCCCGACCCCGGAGCAGGTGGCCGAGCAGAACGAGTTCTACGAGTTCGTGCTCACCTCGTGCCTGGAGGCGCCGAGCTGCGAGTCGTTCACGTTGTGGGGCGCGAGCGATCTCTACTCCTGGGTCCCGCACACCTTCGAGGGCCAGGGCTCGGCAACCCCGTGGACCGAGGACCTCGAGCGCAAGCCCGCCTACTGCACGCTGCAGCAGACCCTGGGCCAGGCTCAGCCGGGTAACCGCTACGCCCACCACCCGGCCTACGCGCAGTGCCGGGACATGCTCGGCTGACCCGATGACCGGGCCGGGCGCCAGCTGCGCCCGGCCGACGTTGATGTGCCGGAGGGGAACCCGGATCCTCTCCGGCACATCACTGCGTGCCACCCCCGGACCGCCTCTACGCTCGAAGGATGAAACTCCTCGACAGGTTCCGCCTCGCCGTCGACAAGGACTCCACGCGCCCGGACTGGGTGGTGCTCGATCTGCACGGGCCCTACCACGCCTACCGCTCCGCCGATCCGATCCAGACGCTGCTGCGCCAGGCCGACTCCCTCGAGGGCCTGACAGACCGGTTGCGCCGCCTGGGGGAGGCCGAGTGGGTGCGCGGCGTCCTGGTGCGCGTCGGCCGCTTCGAGGGCGACCTCGCCACCGCGCACACGATCGGACACTCCCTCGCCCGGCTGTCGGCGCGCAAGCGCGTGGTCGGTTACCTGCCGCAGGTCAGCATGCGGTCTCTGCTCGTGACCGCCGGCCTGGACGAAGTCCTCGCCCCGGAGTCGGCCGAGGTCCAGTTGCCCGGTTTCGCCGCCGAGCAGCTCTTCTTCGGCGCCTTCCTCGACCGGCACGGGATCACGTTCGAAAACCTGCGGATCGGTGAGTACAAGGCGGCGCTGACACCGTTCTCCGAGTCCGGCATGGACGAGAAGAACCGCGAGCAGCTGACCGCCTACCTCGAATCCGCCGAAGCGCGCTGGTCGGCCGACGTCGCCGAACCTCGCGGCGCCGCCGGCGTGCCGGACGCGAACCATGTCAGCGCCCGCCAGCTGCTCGACGCCGGACTGCTCACCCGCGTCGCCTACGACGACGAGATCTGCACCGTCGTCGACGGCGACTGGCAGCGGGCACTCGAGCTCGCTCTGCCGGGCACGTTCGGCCTCAAGCGCGGGCTCGGCCTGCGCGGCCGTGGTGGCAAGGACGCCAAGGGCGAGGTCGCCGTCGTCCCGGTCGTCGGGCCGATCGTCACCGGCCGATCGCGCGGGATGCCGACGCTGCCGTTCACGCCCGGACAGCAGGCCGGCTCGGACACCGTCGTGGCGGCCCTGCGGAAGGCGGACCGGGACGAGGACGTCAAGGCCATCGTCCTGTACGTCGACTCGCCCGGCGGATCCGCCGTCGCCTCCGACCTGATCTGCCGGGCGGTCGCCCGGGCGACGACGCCGGTCGTCGCCGTGATGGGCCCGGTCGCTGCCTCCGGCGGCTACTACGTCGCCGCCCAGGCCGACCGCGTGGTCGCCGACCCCTACACGATCACCGGCAGCATCGGCGTCGTCGTCGGCAAACCGGTGCTGAGCGGCTTCGACGACGCCCACGGCCTACGGCCGGAGGCCGTGGGGCGCGAGAGCGCACTCTTCGCCAGTCCTCACCGTCCCTTCTCCGACGCCGACCGCACCTGGGCCGAGCAGATGATGAACGACGTCTACGGCCGCTTCGTCGACCGCGTGGCCACCGGCCGTGGCCTGGAGCCGGACCGCGTCGACAGCCTCGGGCGCGGCCGGATCTGGAGCGGGAGCGACGCCGCCGAGGTCGGCCTGGTGGACGAGCTCGGCGGATTGGAGGCCGGTCTCGACCTCGCCCGCCGACTCGGCGGCCTGCCCGAGGACGCACCGGCCAAACCGATCTCGCACGGCTTCCAGCTCCCGGGCACGCCGGCCTTCGCGGTCGACCCGACGGCGCTGGCCACCGATCCGGTCAAGGCGCTGTCGGGACTGTGGCCGTTCGGGTCCGAGGTCGTGCTGACGTGGTTCGACCGCGCCGTGACCATCCGCTGACGTCGCGGCGGATCAGACGACGCCGCTGACGCCGAGCAGCACACCGGCGGCGTACGTCACCGCCAGCGCCAGCGCGCCGCCGAGCACCACGCGCAGTGCGGCGTGCCGCCGGCTGCCGCCTCCGATCCCGGCGGCGATCGCACCGGTCAGTGCCAGCGCCACCAGCGTCGCCACGAACGTCACCGGCACGCGGACGTGTGCCGGCGGCAGGAGGATCGCGACGAGCGGGAGCAGCGCCCCGAGGACGAACGACCCGAACGAGGCGAAGGCCGCGTGCCACGGGCTCGCGACGTCGTCGAGATCGATGTGGTGCCGGGCCCGGACATGGGCCGCCAACGCACCCGTCCGTGTCTCCTCGTCCGCCACCTGACGCGCGGTCGCGGGGGAGAGGCCGCGGGCTTCGTACATCGCCGCGAGCTCGCGCACCTGACCCTCGGGGTCCTCGCGCAGCGCCTGCTTCCGGACGGCGATGAGGTGCCGCTCGCTGTCGCGCTGGCTGCTGACCGAGACGTACTCGCCCAGCGCCATGGACACGGCGCCGCCGAGTGCCGCGGCCAGGCCCGCCGTGGCGATCGGACCGGTCTGCGTCGTCGCCCCGGCGACACCGACCACGACGGCGGCAACCGAGACGATGCCGTCGTTCGCCCCGAGCACGCCGGCCCGGAGCGCGTTGAGACGCTGCTCGATCCCTCCGGCGCGCCGCGCGGGCCGCTCCGGGCCGGAGGAGGTCGGCCCTGCCGCCGCAGGACCGGACCGGCCGATGGCGAGGCTGCCCATACCGTTAAATGTAGGCTCGTGGCGGCGCCCTCACAACGAAGGAAAGGCAACCCTTTCCCGCAGAATTCTGCGGTTCTCGCCGGGTCAGCGGGGTGTGCTGAGCGCCTCCCGGCGTTCGGCCACCACCTCGGGCAGGAGCGTGGCCAGAGCGTTGCCGTCGCGCCCCTGGACGGTCGGCACACCGTGCTCGGCCGTGGCGTTGCGCATCGCCGGCGGGTGCTCGATGGCCTCCGGGGTGCCGTGCGCGAGGACCTGCTCGGTGGGGGAGAGCTGGCGGATCGCGATCGCCGCGATGTGCCGCGGATGCTCCCGGGCCAACTCGTCGTAGATCACCGGGTCATGCTGCCCGTCGTCACCGACGAGGATCCACCGGATCTCCGGGAAGGTGATGATGAGGTTGCGCAGCTGGATCCGCTTGTGCTCGATGCCGGAGCGGAACAGTCCGGTCGGGGTCGGCCCCCAGTCCGTCAGCAGCATCGGCCCCTCGGGGTAGCCGTGGGTGCGCATGAAGCGGCGCAGCGTCGGCGCGGTGTTCCAGGCGCCGGTGGAGAGGTAGAAGATCGGTGCGTCCCGGTGGCCTTCGAGCAGTGACCGGTACAGCCGGGCCATGCCGGGGACGGGCTTGCGGGTGCTGGTGTGGCGCACGAAGGTGTTCCACGCCGCGATGAACATGCGCGGCAGCATCGTGACCATGATCGTGTCGTCGATGTCGGAGACGATGCCGGTGCGCACGTTCGGGTCGACGACGAGCACCGTGGCCGTCACCGGCTGCGCTGCGACCGCCTCGATCTGGACCTCGTGCCACCCGGGCTCGAGGCCGTGGTCACGGACCATGACGTCGATGTAGCCGCCGCGGTCCGTCGTCGTGCGCAGCGTCTGGCCACCGGCCCGCACCGTGACCGGCAGGAAGCCGACCTGCGCCGTGAAGAACGAGCGCCAGCCACGCTGGGCCTCCGCCGCGACGTCCAGCGGCCCGATGGGCCGCTCGGGCGCCTGGTCGCCGTTCTCGCCGTCGTCGTCCTCGGCGTGCGGGTGCGCCATGATGACCCGGCCGAGGACGTGCAGGCTGCGCACCGAGCCGTAGCCGGTCAGGCCGATGATGCGTGGGCGCCAGCCGCGCCGGCGCAGGTAGACGACGCTGCGGCGGTTGATCGCGTCCTCGGCGGCGCTGACGGCTCGGGACAGTCCCATGAGGACCACGCTATCGGCATGGGGTGGCCCACCGCCGCCACCGCCGCAGGTCGTGGCGGAGCGTGGCCTCAGACGTCCTCGCGGGGGTCCGCTCGCCGCTCCACGCGTTCGGTGTGGCGGGTGCGGGAACGCTGCGCGTTGACGATCAGCGCGATGATCAGGGCGAGCACGCCCGCGCCCATGCAGATGTAGCCGACCATGATGAGGTCGACCCCTTCGATACGGTCGGCGACGGCGAAGCTGAGGATCGCGCCGACCACAAGGAGGAAGATTCCAGCGCCGATACCCATGTGTCCGGCTCCTCTCGTCGGAACGGGCGGCTGTGCTCATGCCCGCCCGCGGGTACCAGTCAGTGTGACCCCGCCACGGCCGTCCCGCACGTCGAGCGGGCGCGGGGGTCAGGCGCCCGGGAGGCCGACAGTCCGGGCGGTGGTGCGTGCGAGGTGCTCGATGTGGGCCTCGCGCGCCTCGATGACCCGGTGGTAGTGCCCGAAGAGCTCGAAGCTGACGGCGCCGAACAGGGCGGACCACGCGTCGATGACGCCGAGCACCGTGTCGGGACGAAGGGCGCGCAGCGATGCGGTCTGCTCCGGCGCCATCGTCCGGACCACGTCGGCGATCCGAGCATCGACGTCGGACTGCAGGGTTTGCGGCACCGGCACGGACTCGTGCTCAGCCAGTCCCGGCCCGACGGCGGCGTCGGTCACGATGCCGGCCAGGAGGAGCGTCACCTGGGCCGCCGGCCCGACGGTGTCCTCCGGAGCCACGTACCCGGGTACCGGTGTGCCGTAGATGAGGGCGTACTCGTGCCGATGGGTCAGCGCCCACGCGCGGACCGCGCGGAAGACGGCGTGCCAGCGGCCTAGATGATCCTCACGGTCGACACCGGACTCCGCCTCGCGCGCGGCCGCGCCGAGCCCCTCGTACGCGGAGACGATGAGCGCCGTCAGGAGCGCATCGCGGTTCGGGAAGTACCGGTAGACCGCCGACGGCGCCATGCCGAGCTCGCGGGTCACCGCGCGCACCGACAACCCGGCGGCGCCCCGCTCGCCCAGATGCCGCCGGGCGACCTCGACGATCTCGGCGACGAGTTCGGCACGGACGCGTTCGCGGATCCCAGGCATGCGGCCGAGTGTGCCACATGAGCAGATCACCGATACGCAACGTGATCAGTGTTCTTGACGTGGACGACGCCGGGTGAAACGCTGATCACGAACACGAACAGCGTTCTCGCCACTCGGTGTATCCGCCACTCCTTCGGAGGTCCCCATGTCTTTGCACGTCATCGTCGGCGCCGGTCCCGTAGGGACCGCCCTGGCCCATCTGCTCGCCGACGAGGGGCACGACGTTCGCGTCGTCACCCGCTCCGGGCGGGGACCGGACCGCCCGGGGGTCACCCGGGTGCAGGCGGACGCCGCCGATCCGGCCAGCCTGACCGCTCAGGCGCGCGGCGCCGTCGCCCTGTACAACTGCGCCAACCCGCGCTCCTACACCAGCTGGGAGGAGCACTGGCCGCCGCTGGCGGCCTCGATCCTCCAGGCTGCGGAGACGACCGGCGCGGTGCTGGCGATCACCGGGAACCTCTACGGCTACGGGCCCGTACCCGGACCGATCACCCGTGACCTGCCGCTCGCCGCCACCGATCACAAGGGGCGGCTCCGTGCCCGGATGTGGGCCGACGCGATGGCTCGTCAGCGTGCCGGTTCCGTGCGGGTGACGGAGGTCCGTGCGTCGGACTACGTCGGCGCGATCGAACCGATGAACAGTATGGCGATGCTCTATGCCAGTCAGGCGGTCCGCGGCCGGCCGGTGCTCACCTTCGGGCCGCCGGATGTGCGGCACACCTTCACTTACGTCCCCGACGTCGCGCGGACCCTCGCCGCCGTCGCGGTCGACGAGCGTGCCTGGGGCGAGGCGTGGCACGTGCCCTCGCCGCCGACCCGCACCGTGCGCGAGGTGGTCGCCGACGTCGCATCGGCAGCCGGTGCTCGCCGGGTGCGGATGCTCCGGGTCCCGCGCCCGCTGCTGCGGATGACCTACCCGTTCGTGCCGCTGATGCGGGAGATCGGCGAGCTGCTGTACCAGTGGGACCGGCCGTACGTCCTCGACGCCGCCGAGACCACCGACGTCTTCGGTGTCGAGGCGACGCCGTGGGAGGAGGTCGTCACCGAGACGGCTGCGGCGCTGACCGGGCGGGCGACGGCAGCCGCCCGCTGACGGCGGACCGGCTCACAGGACCTTCGACAGGAACGCCTGCGTCCGCTCGTGGCGCGGACGGGCCAGTACGTCGGCCGGGACCCCCTCCTCGACGATCACGCCGCCGTCCATGAACAGCAGTCGGTCGCCCACCTCGCGGGCGAAGCCCATCTCGTGGGTGACCACCATCATCGTCATGCCCTCTTTGGCGAGGTCCTGCATCACCTGCAGGACCTCGCCGACGAGCTCGGGGTCGAGCGCCGAGGTGGGCTCGTCGAAGAGCATCATGTCCGGGTTCATGCAGAGCGATCGCGCGATGGCGACACGCTGCTGCTGACCGCCGGAGAGGTGCGAAGGGTAGGCGGACCCGCGCTCGCCCAGCCCGACGCGATCGAGCATCTCCTGGGCGACCTTCCGCGCCTCGGTGGTGCGGCGGCCCAGCACCTTCTCCTGCGCGATGGTGAGATTGCGCAGCACGGTCATGTGCGGGAACAGGTTGAACTGTTGGAACACCATGCCGATGCGGGTGCGGACGCGGTCGATGTCGACGTCCGGGTCGAGGATGTCGACGCCCTCGATGAGGATCTGGCCTCCGGTCGGCTCCTCGAGCAGGTTGACCGAGCGTAGCAGGGTGGATTTGCCGGACCCGGACGGTCCGACGACGCACACCACCTCGCCCTGCCGGATCACCAGGTCGATGCCCTTGAGCACCTCGACGTCGCCGAAGCTCTTGTGCAGGTCTCGGATCTCGATCGCGGGGGTTCCCGGCGCGGGCGTGTCCGCGGCGCGGGTGGTCAGGTCGGAACTCATCGGGCCCTCGCCATCTTCCGCTCGAGTACGGCCACCAGCCGGGTCAGGGGAACCGTGACCAGCAGGTACAGCATCGCCGCCATGACCAGCGTGGTGCCGTTGGCGTTCGTCGTCGCACTGTCCCGGGCGAACGTCGTCAGCTCCTTGGTCATCACCGTCGACCCGGCGATGTAGACCAGGGAGGTGTCCTTGAGCAGCAGGACGAACTCGTTGGTCATGGGCGGGATCGTGATCCGGAAACCCTGCGGGAGGACCACCCAGAGCATCGTCTTCGCCGGAGACATGCCGAGGGTCCGCGCCGCCTCGGTCTGCCCCTTGGGGACGGCCTGGATGCCGGCCCGGATCACCTCGGCCATGTACGCCGAGGCGACCGCGACAAGCCCGAGCAGGCCCGCGCCGACAGCGCCGCCGGGCAGGCGGACACCGAAGGCGATCGGCAGGATGAACGCGAACGCGAAGATCGTGAGCAGTGCCGGCAGGCCACGGAACAGCTCGATGTACGCTGTCGCGAACCAGCGGTACGGGCCGATGGAGGACAGCTTCATCAGCGCCATGAGCACCCCGAGCACGAGGCCGCCGGCGAAGGCGATCACCGTGAACAGCAGGGTGTTCTTCAGCGCGATCGTGATGATCTCCGGGAACTGCTCGGCCGCGAGGGCCGGGTCGAAGAACTGCTGCTGGAGGCGGGCCCAGTCCGCGGAGACGATGACGAGGACGACGGCGATCACGAAGATCGCGTACATCACCCAGCGGACGAGCCGCTGCCTGGTAGACCTGCGCATCGCTCAGCTCTCGATCAGTCGGTGGTGAAGTACGTGTCGTAGATCTCGTCGTACGTGCCGTCCTCGCGCAGGGCCGCGAGTTCGGCGTTGACCGCGTCGACAAGCTCGGGGTTGAGATCCTTGGCGACCGCGAAACCGTACTGCTCGTCGGTCTGGTACTCCTCGACGACCTCGTAGGCCTCGTCGTCGCGCACGTGCTGCTGATTGACCGGCAGGTCCTGCAGGATGGCGTCGATCTGGCCGGCCTGCAGGGCGGGCCACAATTCGCCGTCGGAGGGCAGCTCGAGGAGTTCGGCATCCTCGGGGGCGTTCTCCTCGGCGTACGTCTGACCCGTGGTGCCCTGCTGGACGCCGACCGTGCGACCGGCCAGGTCGTCGATGCTCTCGATGTCGGAGTCCGCGGGGACGAGGAGCGACTGCAGGGAGTCGTAGTACGGGTCGGTGAAGTCGAGGTTCTGCTCGCGCTCCGGCGTGATGGTGATGGCCGAGGCGCCGATGTCGCACTGACCGGCGGCGAGCGCCGTGCCGGACTGGAGGGCGTCGAAGCCGGTGTCCTGGACGGCGAGATCGAGGCCGAGGTTATCGGCGACCGCCTGGAGCATGTCGATGTCGAAGCCGCTGTAGCCGCTGGGGGCCTCCGGGTCCTCGACCTCGAAGGGCGGGTAGGGCACGTCCGAGCAGGCGGTCAGCGTGCCGGGAGAGACGAGGTCGAACTCGGCTCCCTCACCTCCGGCGTCGTTGCCGCCGCCGTCGCCGCCACTGTTACAGGCGGACAGCAGAGCGACGGCGCCGGCGAGGGCGACCGTGGTGCGGATGGGGCGGGTCATGGGAGCCTCCGGGAGGGCGAACGGGCGGATCGTCAGGCCGATAGCATCACGCAACTGTTGCGTACGTGTGAAACCCAGACACGTAGGCTTGCCCTATGTCACACAGTCCCGCCCTCTCGCCGGTGCTCCGTCCCGAGCGCCGGGTGCTACGCGACGAGGTCTACGACGCCGTCTTGGGAATGTTGGTGGACGGCCACTTCCGGGCGGGCGAATCGCTGGGCATCGAGCCCCTCGCCGCACGCCTCGGCGTCTCGCCGACGCCGGTGCGTGAGGCGCTGGTCCAGCTCGAGTCCACCGGGCTGGTGACGCGTACCGCGCTGCGCGGATACAAGGTCGCGCCGCCGATGTCCCGCGAGCAGATCCGGCAGTTGTTCGACGCGCGCCTGGTGGTCGAGGTCGGTGCGGGCAGGCACGCCGTCGCCGGACGCGAGGAGCTCGTCCCGCAGCTGCGCGAGATCCTCGACCGTCAGCGGCGCCACGCGGCGACCTTGCGACGGGCGGGCGAGGGCGACCAGTCGGTGCGTGCCGTGAGCGACTACCTCACCGCCGACCGCGACTTCCACGACGCGGTCTTCGCCGCGACCGGCAACCCGTTCTTCATCGAGATGGCCCGGCACATCTCCATCCACGGGCAGCGACTGCGCCAGTTCATCGAGCAGCAGCACGACGACGCCGAGCTGGCCGTCGCCGAGCACGAGCGCATCCTGACCGCGATCGACCGGGGCGAGCCCGATGGTGTGGCGCAGGCCGTCGAGAGCCACATCCTTGCCGTGCGTGAGCGGACCCTCAGTGACGCACCCGAGGGTGAGCCCACCCCCTGAACCCACCCCAGTCCGCGACTCGTCACTCATGTGCCGACTGGTCATTGACGTGCCGATTCGTCAATTGTGTGCCGACTGGTCAATCGGTCCCACCGGGGAGGTCCGGCGGTGACCGCGGAGCTCGCGCACTTCCGGGTGACCGGGCCAGGCCCGGGCCCAGCAGGGTGACGCCACGCGTCCCCTATAGGATGTACGACGACGTCCGACGCCGCACGAACCCAGGAGTAGAGGTTGGCTGCCACCGAATTCCCGCACGCACGCACCGCCGTCGTCACCGGAGCCGGCGGTCTCCGGGGTATCGGGCGCGAGGTTGCCCGCACGCTCGCGGCCGAGGGGTGGGCCCTCGCTCTGGTGGACCGTGACGCGGACGGACTACGACAGGTGCGAGAGGAACTGGTGGCCGCGGGGCACACCGCCGTCGACATCCCGGCGGACGTGACCGATGAGGAGTCGGTCCGCCGCATCTATCAGGCCGTCGACGAGGCCGATCTGCCACCCGTGGTCGGCCTGGTCAACCTGGCCGGCGTCCCCTCTCCGACACCCCTGGCGGACCAGAGCCTCGAGGAGTGGAACCGGGTCATGGCGGTCAGCGCGACCGGATCGTTTCTCATGCTCCGCGGGGCGGCGCCACGGATGCGTGCCGCCGGGGTCGGCCGGATCGTCAACACTTCGTCGATCACCGCCTTCGACGGCGGCGGCACGTTCTCGAAGGGCGGGTACGCCGCGGCGAAGGCGGCCGTGCTGGGCCTGACCCGCGGGGCGGCGCGGGAGTTGGGTCCGGACGGCATCACGGTCAACGCCGTCGCGCCCGGCCCCATCGACACCGACATCATGGGCGGCACGCTGACCGAGGAGCGCAAGGCCGAGATGTCTGCCGGCATCCCGGCCGGCCGAGTGGGCAAGCCGCAGGAGGTTGCGGCGCTCATCGCCTTCCTGTTGTCCGCGAACGCCGGCTACCTCACGGGTGAGACGTTCCGGATCGACGGCGGCAAGCACATGTTCTGAGGCGCATGAGCGCGCCGTCCGACCACCCGCCCACCCATGCGCCGAGTGGTCATCTATGTGCCGAGTTGTCATTCCTGTGCCGACTTGTCATATCTTGACGTCGAGATACCGGCACGTGACTGACGACTCGGCACACAAGTGACGACTCGCGCCCGGGCGGGGCGGGTCAGGCCGCGGCGATCTCGAGGAGACGGCGGAAGCCGTCGAGCTCCCACGCGGTGCGGCCGACGAACAGTCCGTCGATGCCGGGGATGGCCAGCAGGTCGGCGGCGTTGTCGGTGTTGACCGAGCCGCCGTACAGCACGGCACGGACGGAGGCGCCGAACTCGGCCTGCAGGGCGGCGACCGGGTCCGCGAGGTCGGCGGGGGTCGCCGGGCGCCCTTGCTCGCCGATGGCCCAGATCGGCTCGTACGCGAGCAGGATCCGCCCCAGCTGCTCCTCCGGCAGGCCGTCGACGGCGCCGCGGACCTGATCGAGGATGAATCCGGCCGAACCGCCGGCGTCGTGAACCTCGAGCGGTTCACCGATGCACAGCAGCGGAGTCAGGTCGTGCCGGAGCGTCGCGGCGACCTTCAACCGGGTGGTTTCCACCGTCTCGCCGAAGTGTTCACGGCGCTCCGAGTGACCGATCTCGATCAGCTGCGCTCCGGCGTCGGCGGCCTGCGGGACCGAGACCTCGCCGGTCCACGCACCGGCATCCTCCCAGTGTGCGTTCTGCGCCCCGAGCAGGACCGGTGAGTTCTCGCCGAGCAACTCCCGGACGGTGGTCAGGGCGGTCAGCGGCGGGATGACGAACGGCTGGATGCCGCTCATCAATTCCGGCCGTTCGGCCAACGTCGCCAGGACGCCGGCCGTCCACTCCCTGGCCTCGGCCAGGGTCTTGTTCATCTTCCAGCTCGTGCCGATCCAGACCGGCCGGGAGGTCGCCGTTCCCTCCGGCACGCCTCAGATGCCCTCGTAGGCGCAGATGGCGTCGACCTTGGGGCCGGAGGACGAGGTCGGGTCGAACTCCAGGCCGAGCCATTCCTTGACGAGTGTGCGCGCGAGCTCGAGGCCCACCACGCGCTCACCCATGCACAGCACCTGGGCGTTGTTGGACAGCACCGAGCGCTGCACGGAGTAGATGTCGTGAGCGGTCACCGCGCGCACGCCCTTGACCTTGTTGGCGGAGATGGCGACGCCGAGTCCGGTGCCGCAGATGAGCAGGGCGCGGTCCGCCTCACCGGCTGCGACTTTCTCCGCCGCGGCGATGGCGACATTCGGGTAGTAGGTGCCGTCGTCGGTGCCGACGACCCCGACGTCGGTCACCTCCTCGACCCGCTCGTCCTTCTCGAGGTCCTGCTTGAGGGCCTCCTTGTAGTTGAAGCCGGCGTTGTCACCGCCGACGACGATGCGTAGTCCCATGGTGGATCTCTCCTCGTTCCTCGTGGTCAGTGGTCGCCGAGATGCTCGGCGAGCGCGGTCATGAGCAGCGAGAAGGACAGCGCGCCCGGGTCGGGCGTGCCGAGGCTCTTCTCGCCCAGTACGCGGGAGCGGCCGAGGCGGGCGGTCAGCTCCTTCGTCTTCTCGGCGCCCTCGCGCGCGGCCGCCGCTGCGGCGGCGAGGGAGGCGGGCAGGTCACCGGACCGGTCGAACTCCGTCTGCAGGGTCTGCGCGAACGGCGTGGCCGCGTCGATCATCGTCTTGTCGCCGACCTCGGCCCCGCCGAGGCGGCGCACCGCCTCGACCGCAGCCACGATCGCGACGACCTGACGCGCGTCGTCGGCTCCGCCGTCGTCGTCCAGGGCTCCGCCGGCCGCCGTGAGCGCGGCGCCCCACAGGGCGCCGGACGTGCCACCGGCCGATTCGGACCACGCGGTCCCGGCGTGGACCAGCAGCGTGCGGGCTCCGGCGCCCCGCTCAAGCGCCGCGCGTCCGGCCTGGACGGCACCGTGCGAGCCGTACACCATGCCCTGGCCGTGGTCCCCGTCTCCGGCCACCGCGTCGATGCGCCCGAGCTCGTCCTCCTGATCGCTGCAGACCTTCTCGAACAGCTCCAGGACGCCCTGGAGCTTCCCGGCGAGCTCGCGCGAGTCTGCGCCGGCGTCCGGGACCTCGTCCTCGCCGGCCTCCCAGATGCTCGTACGCTCTCTCCGTTGTCCGGGAACGAGGGACTCAGGGCTGCGCCGGTATGCGGGGGTGTCCGCCGGTGCGAGCCAGTACTTCTCGAGCTCGTCGTCGAGGAAGACCAGCGTGAGGGACAGGCCGGCCATATCGAGGCTGGTGACGAACTCACCGACCTCTGGCACCACGGGGGTCAGGCCCGCCTGCTCGAGGCGTTCGGCAACCCGACCGTAGACGACGAACAGCTCCTCGTACTTCACCGTCCCCAACCCGTTGAGCAGGACGGCGACCCGGCCGGACCGGTCTTGCGGGGCGTCTTCCATGATTCCGTCGACCAGCAGGTCGGCGACCTCGTCCGCACGTCCCATCGGCACGTCCCGGACCCCGGGCTCGCCGTGGATCCCCAGACCGATCGCCATCTGGCCGCCGGTGACGTGGAACAGCGGCTCGTCGGCGCCGGGCAGCGTGCAACCGTCGAATGCGAGGCCGAAGGACCGGGTCGCGTCGTTCGCCTTCCAGGCCACGCGCTCCGCCTCGTCGATGTCGGCGCCGGCCTCGATGGCGGCACCGGCGATCTTGAAGACCGGCAGGTCACCAGCGATGCCCCGCCGCTCCCGGTGGTTGTCCGGGCTGTTCGAGGCGATGTCGTCGCTGACCTTGACGATGCGGACGTCGATGCCCTCCGCGCGCAGCTTCTCCGCAGCGGCACCGAAATGCAGGACGTCGCCGGCGTAGTTGCCGAAGCCGAGGATCACCCCGCCGCCGTTCTCGGCGTTGCGGGCCACGGAGTACACCTGGGAGGACGACGGCGAGGAGAAGATGTTCCCGCACGGTGCGCCGTGCCCGATGCCCGGGCCGACCCACCCGGCGAAGGCGGGGTAGTGGCCGGACCCGCCACCGATGACCAGCGCCGGCTGGCCCGCGGGCGTCTCGGTGGAACGCACGACGCCGCCGTGCACGGCGCTCACGTACTGCGGGTGGGCCGCGACGAACCCGCGCAGGGCGTCGGTGGCGAACTCGGTGGCGGTGTTGATCAGGTAGGTCATCGCTCGCTCGTTCCTCGGTCATCGTCGGCCGGTGCCCGTCGCGCCCGGACGGTTCGTGCCTGCCGTGCTCGGTTCGGTTCCGACGGTAGCGGGCCGCCGGCGGCGCGGGCGCCGAGACCCCGACCGGCATAACACACGCGCGGCGGAGTTTGTGCCCGCGGTGACCGGTCGGCGCCCACGTTGACGTACGCTCGCCCCGAGCCAATATCGTATAGGCAACCGACTGAGACGAAGGACGTGGATGTTCACCGCAGAGAGCTGGCCGATCGCCTGCAACATGCTGCCGTTCGGCCCCACCGCCCCGGACGGCACCCCCATCGCGGAAGCGCCGGCCTCCGTGTGGGCCGCTCAGATGCGCCAGGTGCGCGAGCTCGGCTTCGACCACATCGACCCCACCGACGCCTGGGTCCCCCTGGGCAAGCTGTCCGACGCCCGCGTCAAGGAGTTCCAGGCGGTCCTGGCCGACGAGGGCCTGGCCGTCTCCTCGATCTCCATGACGCGCAACAGCGTCGTCGACGTCGAGCACGGTGAGGAGAACCTGCGTACCGCGCACCGCCTCATCGACCTCGCGCCCGAGTTCGGTGCCACGGTGGTCAACACCGGCTTCATGCAGGCCGTGACGCCCGAGCAGCAGAAGGCCCTGTGGTTCTGGCTGGTCGACGGCCACGTGGACGACCCGGAGCTGCGACCGCTCGCCATCGAGCGCACCCGCGAGCTCGGCGAGCATGCGCAGCGGAACGGCATCCAGCTCAGCCTCGAGATGTACGAGGACACCTACGTCGGCACGCCCGACGACGCCGTCGAGTTCGTCACCGACGTCGCCCACCCCGCCGTCGGCCTCAACCCCGACCTCGGCAACCTCATCCGGCTGCACCGGCCGATGCCGCCGTACCAGGAGATGTTCGAGAAGGTCCTCCCGCACTCGAACTTCTGGCACATCAAGAACTACATGCGCGACGAGGATCCCCGTACCGGTTCGTACGCGTCGGCGCCGATGCCGTTGAAGTACGGCGTCATCAACTACCGTGCCGTGATCCGCCGCGCGCTCGAGCTCGGTTACTCCGGCCCGTTCTGCTGCGAGCACTACGGCAGCGACTCCATCGGCGTGTGCGCCGAGAACAAGGACTACATCCGCCAGGTGCTGACCTCCGCCCTGCGCTGAGGCACGGGCCCGCACCGAGACATCCAGGCCGGCACAGCCGGCGGACCGAGGAGCCACGAATGAGCAGGACCATCTCCACCGTCACCATTGTCGGTGCCGGGTACATGGGCGGCGGGATCGCCCAGAGCCTCGCACTGGCCGACTTCCACGTCGAGATCGTCGACGTCGACGTCGAGGCCTCCGTCAAGGGGCTCGAGCGCCTGCTGGCCGAGGCGCAGGACTTCGAGGACCAGGGCCTGTACGAGCCCGGCTCGACCGAGAAGATCCGCGGCAACCTCACGGCGGGCCGCACGCTCGCCGAGGCCGTCGCCGACGTCGACTTCATCGAGGAGGCCGTTTTCGAGCGGCCCGACGTCAAGCAGAACGTCCTCGCCGAGATCTGCAAGCACGCCCGCCCGGACGCCATCATCGGCACCAACACCTCCACCATCCCGGTGCATGTGCTGGCCCCGGCGGTGACGAACCCGGAGCGGTTCCTCACCGTCCACTTCTCCAACCCGGCGCCGTTCATCCCCGGCGTGGAGCTGGTCGCCGGTGAGGCGACGACGCCGGACGTCGTCGAGGCGGTCAAGGACCTGCTGGCTCGTGCGGGTCGGGAGGGTGCTCAGGTCGCCGACACCCCGGGCATGGTCCTCAACCGTCTGCAGTACGCGCTGCTGAAGGAGGCGACCTCCGTCGTCGAGGAGGGCGTGGCCACCGTTGAGGACGTGGACACGATCGTGCGGACCACGTTCGGGTTCCGGCTCGGATTCTTCGGCCCGTTCGCCATCGCCGACCAGGCCGGCCTGGACGTGTACGAGAACTGCTTCCGTACGTTCGAGGAGGCCTTCGGCGAGCGCCTGTCCACCCCGCAGATGATCTCCGACGCCGTCGCCGCCGACCGTAAGGGCGTCAAGAACGGCAAGGGCATCACCGGCGACTTCGACGACGAGACCAAGGCCGAGCTCATCGCGTACCGCAACCGGGCGTACAAGCGGATGAGTGACCTGCTCCGTGAGCTCGGCCCGGCCCCGAAGGGCAAGCCCAGCGCCTGACCCCGCCCCACCCGCCCGCCGAGCTCCGGTCGCTCCGGTCGTCCTGCCACGCCGCGTCGCGGCGCCGCAGTGCGTCCGGGTGCCGGGCATCCGGCGGGCGGGTCCACACCCACGCCCTCAAAGGTGAATCATGAACGGCATCCTTCTGTCCGCCGAGGACAGCGTCACGCTGGCCGAACGGCCCGCCGGCGCACTCGTCGCCATCGCGGTCGCCGCGATCGCGGTCCTGCTCTTCCTCATCATCAAGGTCCGTCTGCACGCGTTCTTCGCCCTCACCGTCGTCAGTCTCGTGACGGCGCTGGCGGCCGGGATCGACGTCGCGGACGTGGTCACGGTCGTCGTCGACGGGTTCTCCTCGACGGTGGGCAGCGTGGCGCTCCTGGTCGGCTTCGGGGCGGTGCTCGGCCGGCTTGTCGAGGTCTCCGGCGGCGCACAGGTCCTCTCGGACAAGATGCTCGCCACCTTCGGGGAACGGCGCGCGCCCCTGGCGCTCGCGGTGGCGTCGCTGTTCTACGCCTTCCCGATCTTCCTCGACGCCGGCTTCATCGTCATGCTGCCGATCATCTACACGGTGGCACGGCGCCTGGGCGGCTCGTTCATGCTCTATGTACTGCCGTCCATCGGCGCGTTCCTCATGATGCACGCCCTGACCCCGCCGCATCCTGGCCCGACGGCGGCCGCGACCGTCATGGGGGCCGACATCGGGCTGGTCGTCTTCGTCGCCCTGCTGGTCGGGCTTCCGACGTGGTACCTCGCCGGCTACCGACTCAGCCTGGTCATCTCCCGCCGGTACCCGAACCTCCCGGTGCCGAACCTGCTCGGTGAGCCGGAGGTCACCGAGGAGAGCGAGCGTCCCGGTTTCGGCACGGTCGTGCTGTGCCTGCTGCTACCGCTGATCCTCATCTTCTTCAACACGCTGCTCAGCACGATGAACGAGACCGGTTCGGTGGGGGATGAGAACGTCTTCTACCGCCTCTCCGAGCTGATCGGCGCGACCCCGATCGCGCTGCTGATCTCGGCCATGGCCGCGATGTACCTGCTCTACGTCCGGCCCCGCCGCGGACGGTCCCTCGGCGGTGTGCTGGAGGACCTGGTGGACAAGGCTCTGGCGCCGGTCTGCTCCATCATCCTCATCACCGGTGCCGGTGGCGCCTTCGGCAGTGTGCTGACCGAGACCGGGATCGGCTCGATGTTCGCCGAGAGCCTCGACGCCATGGGGCTGCCGGTCATCCTCGCCGGATTCCTCGTCGCGATCGCGTTCCGCGTGGCGCAGGGATCGGCGACGGTCGCCGCGACGACCTCCGGCTCGATCATGGCGCCGGCCGTGGCCGACCTGGGCCTGTCGGGCGTGGGGCTGGCGGCGATCGTCGTGGCGATCACCGCGGGTTCGATCACCTTCTCGCACGTCAACGACTCCGGATTCTGGCTCATCGGCCGCTTCTGCGGGTTCGACACCGTGACCACCCTCAAGACGTGGTCCGTCATCGGCACCGCTATCGGATTCATGGCGTTCGCGCTGAGCTGGGTGGTCTACGCCGTCGCCGCGTAGGCACGACACCCCGGCTCAGCGTTCGGGAAGCTCGAGCTGGCGCAGCCGGGAGTAGGCGCCGCTCATGTGCTTCTCGACGGCCACCCGCGCGGCGGCGGGATCGCCGGAAGCGAGCACGGTCCGCAGCTCGTGATGCTCGGGATAGCCGACCGTCGGGAAGTCGGGGAAGTTGATGTTGCGCGTGATGAGGAAGAACGAGACCTGGCTGCGTATCGACGTCCACACCCGGCGCAGGCGCGCGTGGTCCGCCGCCTCGTAGATGACGTCGTGGAAGGCGAGGTCCAGACGTGCCGCCTCCTGCGGCTCGACGGTCCCCGACGTCTGCTTCATCGCATCGAGGACGTGGTCCATCTCGGCGACGTGGTCCGCCGTCAGCCGGGTGGTGGCGCGTTCGCCGGCCAGCGCCTCGATCGCGGCCCGCAGCGTGTGCACCTCCTCGACGTCCTGCCGGGTCAGGACGCTGACGAACGCTCCCCGGTGGCGCTTGATCTCGACCTGGCCCTCGGCCTCGAGCAGTGCTAGGGCCTCTCGGACCGGGCCCCGGCTGACGTCGAGCTGCTGGGCGAGGTCGGCCTCGCGCAGGTGCTCGCCGGGCCGGAGCTCTCCGGTCGCCATCTTCGCGCGCAGCACGCGGACCACGTAGTCGCTCAGCGACGTGCGTGGCGGGAGGGCGTCGAGTGTCATGCGTCGGCTCCTTCGGGCCGCGCTCGGGCCCTGTGCTCGGTCGGTGCTCATCCCCATGGTGCCGCCCCGGGCAGCTCGCGGCACGGCAATCGCGGCAACGGATTGCAGAGCATATATCGTTGACAATCTGCAATCGGCCCCACTAGCGTCGCCTGCACTGTCACCGAGGACGAGAGGCGCACGAGGTCGTGAGCGTAGGAAGCGACGTCAACCCCGGGATCGGCATCGACGAATCGCCGTTCCCGAAGAATGCTCCGAGCGATCCGACGGCACCGCACGTGCGGACGGCCCACGTCCGCGTGGACGCCGGCGCTGACCTGGGTGAGCTCACCAGGCTGTGGGAGTCGATCGGCTACGACGAGTTCAACTGGACGTACACACCGACCGGACGCCGGTTGCTCGGCACCTTCGGTGAGATGACCTCGACCGGGTTCCACGTGCGTCCGCACTACGTCTTCTGCTCGGGCAGCGGATTCGCGATCCCGCACTGGGGCAACGGGAACGTCTACCACGAGGGTCCGGACGGTCAGCCCGCCTACGACTTCACGATGGTCGACCAGGCCTACGACGCGATCGTCGAGGCCGGCCACCATGTGCTCGTCGAGCTCGCCTTCACGCCCCGCGATCTCCTGCCGGAGGAGGCGGCCGAGCTGACCGTGACCCCCAGCCCGACCGTCTACAGCAACTACGAGGCCGGCGCGTGGGCGTATCCGCCGCGCGACTACGAGCGGTGGGGCGATCTGGTCCGCGCCCACGTGCGCCACTGCCGGGAGCGCTACGGCGACGACGAGGTCGGCACGTGGCTGTGGGAGTTGTGGAACGAGCCGGACATCTTCTACTGGCGCGGTACGCCGCAGCAGTTCTACGAGCTCTACTCCGTCACGGCTGCCGCGGTACGCGACGCCATGCCCGCGGCGAAGGTCGGCGGCCCGGCGGTGACCGGCGCCGGTGTGGAGTTCCTGCGCGGTTTCCTGCAGCACGCCCGGGACCACGGCGACCCGCTCGACTTCGTCTCCTTCCATACGAAGGGGTCGGCGTTCACGCCGTGGCGGGTGTACGGGCCCACCGGCGGTGAGGCACCGGAGCAGCAGAGTCCCTCGAGCACCAAGATGCTCTTCGAGGTCCGGCGAATGCTGCGCGTGATGGGCGAGTTCGCCGAATACCGGGACCTGCCCGCCATCGTCGACGAGTGCGACGCCGGCGTCCCCGCGCACTACAGCGCCTACGACAACGCCAACTTCGGCTTCCAGAACACCGAGTACTACCCGGTCTTCCAGGTCAAGCTCATGAAGAAGTTGCTCGACGTGAACGACAGCGAACCCGCCCGCGTCGCCGAGGCGACGTCATGGAGCTTCTACTTCGAGGCCGAACGCTACTTCGAGGGAACTCGCGCCTTCCTCACCGCCGGCGGCGTCGAGAAGCCGCTGCTCAACGGGTACCGCGCCCTCGCGCACCTCGGCCGGACGCGTGTGGGCGCCGTCTCCGACGCCGCTCAGGAGATCCCGCCGCTGGACGACACCTCGGGGGCCAGCATGGCCGAGGAGGTCGACACCCTTGCGGCGCGCTCGGACGACGGCGCCGTGTCCGTCCTCGTCTGGCGCCACACCGACGACCAGTACCGCTCGGACGACGTCGACGCCGACGTGACGGTGAGCGTCGCCGGCCTCACGGGTCGGTACCGGCTGCGCCACCTGCGCATCGACGCGGAGCACTCGAACGCCCACACGGTCTGGAAGCGGCTCGGGTCCCCACAGGTGCCCAGCGAGGAGGAACTGGCGCTGATCCGGTCCCGGCAGGGCCTTGAGGAGTACGAGCCGTCGCGGACGGTCACGGCGTCGGACGGTGCCGTGGACCTCAGGGTCCGGCTTCCGCTCCCGTCCGTGTCCCTGCTCGTCCTGGAGCCGCTCTCATGAGCGCGGGCACCGTCGACTTCCGGGTCATGCTGCCGGGTGACGTGGCGATCCCGCAGGTCGGGCTAGGGGTGTTCCAGGTTCCGCCGGACGAGGCGCAGGACGTCGTCGAACGGGCACTGGAGATCGGCTACCGGCACATCGACACGGCCGCGGCGTACGTCAACGAGACCGGTGTCGGTGCCGCGATCCGGGCCTCCGGGATCCCGCGCGAGGAACTGTTCGTCACCTCGAAACTGCGCAACGGCGATCAGGGCCTGGACACCGCGCGCCGAGCGTACGAGGACAGCTGCCGGCGTCTGGGTGTCGACGCGCTCGATCTGTACCTCATCCACTGGCCGAACCCGGCCGCCGGGCTCTGGCAGGAGAGCTGGCGCGCCCTCGAGCGCCTGCATCGTGAGCAGGCCGTCCGCGCCGTCGGCGTCTCGAACTTCCTGCCGCACCACCTCGAGGAGCTGGCCGGATTCGCCGAGCAGTTGCCCGCGGTGAACCAGGTCGAGGTGCATCCGACCTTCCAGCAGCGAGACGTCACGGCGTGGTGCCGTGAGCACGGTGTCGTCGTCGAGGCGTATTCACCGCTCGGCCAGGCGGCCGACCTCCAGGACGAGACGGTCGGGCGGATCGCAGCAGAGTTGTCGGTCACCCCGGCACAGGTCATCCTCCGCTGGCACCTGCACAAGGGCCACGTGGTGATCCCCAAGAGTGTCTCGACCACGCGGATGGCGAGCAACGCGGACCTGACCGGCTTCGCGCTGGACCCCGATCAGATCCGTGCCCTCGACGCTCTCGAGCGCGGCAACCGCACCGGGAACGACCCGAACACCTTCGCCCTCAGCCAGATTCGCTGACCAGGAGGCAGCTCGATGACGAGCTCAGCTGTCATAGACGCCCCGACCCGCCCGGACCCGACGTCCGCGGCCGTCACGCGTCCGGGCTACCGCAAGCGGCTACGTCGCCGGAACCTGTGGATCTACGCGTTCCTGCTTCCGACGATCGTCCTCTACGGCCTGTACACGCTCTACCCGATCGTGGCGAGCTACTGGTACTCGCTCGTGGAATGGAACGGCTTCAACGACGACCAGACCTTCGTCGGCATCAGCAATTTCCAGGCGGTCGTCTCCGATCCCCTGTTCTGGTCCGCGGTGCGCATCACCGTCGTGTTCATGCTCATCGTCGCGCCGCTGCGGGTCTTCGGCGCATTCTTCATCGCGATCCTGCTCAATTCGCCGCGGTTGCCGTTCTCGGGCTTCTTCCGCACCGCGTTCTTCCTGCCGGTGGTGACGACGACGGCGATCGTCGGTGTGGTCATGCGGTTCGTCTTCGACCCGGCGAACGGGCCGACCGCCGCCGTCGCGCGGTTCCTCGGCCTGGGGCCGATCGACCTGCTGGGGGACTCCGGGACGGCACTGGCGACGGCCGCCGTGGTCTATGTCTGGAAGTTCTTCGGGATCACGATGATCTATTGGCTGGCGGCCCTGCAGACGATCCCCCGGGATCTGTACGAGGCGGCCCGGATCGACGGGGCGCGTGGCTTCCAGATCTTCCGGTACATCACCCTGCCGATGTTGCTGCCCTTTCTCCTGATCATCTCGGTGCTGACCATCGAGGACTGCTTCCACGCCTTCGATCTGATGCAGACCATGACGGCCGGTGGCCCCTTCTACAGCACCGAGATCATCGAGATCTACATCTACCGATGGGCATTCGCGGCCACGATCCCCCAACTCGGATTCGCGTCGGCCGCCGCCGTTCTCTTCGGTGTGCTCGTGCTGATCGTCGTCGCTCTGCAGCTGTGGGGGATGTCCGTCTCGCGCCGGATGCGGAAGGGAGTCGACTCGTGAGCCATTCCGTCGCCGTGGCGACACGCTCGGCACGGACCCGGCGCGTGGGCTGGTGGCTGCTCGTGGCCGTGCTTGTCGCCGTCGTCCTGCTGTGGGTGTTCCCCTTCATCTGGATGGTCTCCGCCTCGTTGAAGTCTCCGGCCGAGATCTTCGCGGGCGGGCTGAGCCTGATCCCGGAGTCGCCGGTGTGGGAGAACTACCGGCGGGCATGGGTGGACGGCAGCTTCAACACGTACCTGCTCAACACCGTGATCATCACCGTGGCCACCACCGTCATCGTCGTGGTCCGGTGCGCCCTGGCGGGCTACGTGCTCGGCCGCTACCGTTTCCCGGGCTCGCGGCTCATCCTCGGCATCCTGCTGGCCACGCTGTTCGTGCCGACCGGTTACACGATCATCCCGGTGGTGAAACTGTCGATGCAGCTCGGCCTGCTGCAGAGCCACATGGGCATGATCCTGGCGCTGGCCGGTGCCTCGAACGTCGCGTCGATCCTCATCTACGCCGGCTACTTCCGCGGCCTGCCGAACGAGCTCGAGGAGGCGGCGATCGTCGACGGCGCCGGGTTCGCGCGCACGTTCGCAAGGATCATGCTGCCGCTGTCCATGCCGGTGACGGCGACGGTCTCGATCCTGACCTTCTTGTTCACCTGGAACGCCTTCCTACTCCCGCTGGTGTTCTCGTTCAGCAATCCGGACCTGCGCACGGTCAGCGTCGGGATGCAGGCCTTCGTCGGTGAGAACTCGACCGACTGGTCGGGCATGGCGGCGGCAGGAGTGATCTCGCTGGTGCCGATCGTCGTGCTGTTCGCGTTCATGCAGAAGTACTTCGTCGAAGGCATCGCCGGCGCGGTGAAGTCATGACCGGCGATCGAGGCGCAGCTTTCGGGAGGGGAAGGCCCATGACACTGTCACGCCGACGGTTTCTCGGTGGACTCGGAGCCCTCACGGTGGCCGGCGGGCTGGCCGCGTGCTCGGGTGATGCCGGCGCCGACGAGCGACGCCGCGAGCTGCTGTGGTGGGACCACTTCGGGGGGCTGCAGGACCTGCACGTGCAGTGGGCGCAGGACGAGGGGCAGCGCCTCGGGAAGCCGATCGAGTACACCTACAACGAACCCGCGCAGGCGACGGAGGCGCTGCAGCTGGCCAACCAGAGCAGCCAGATGCCGGACGTGTTCTCCAACATCCTGGGCCTGCCGCTGTCCGCTCTGGTCGAAGCCGGGTGGCTGCATGCCATCGACCTGTCGGACGAGGCTCGCGCCCGGTTGCCCGAGGGCACGCTGGTCGAGGGCGTCTCGATGCTGGACGGCGCGCTGTACGGCCTCCCGGTGCTCACCGACAGGCAGTACTGGGCGTGCACCTGGTACAACGCGGACATCGCCGAGGAGGTCGGATTCGGCCCGCCGCACAGCTACGACGAGTTCCGGGAGGCGCTGCGGGCGATCGCCCGTGACGGCCGGTACGCCCCGCTCACTCTTGCCATGGGCAACGCGGACCGCATGCGCGAGCAGGTGGACGACCTGGCCCAGGCCGGTGGCTTCCCCGGATACGAAGGACTGCGGTACGACACCGGCGAGTACCAGTACGACCACGACGCCTACCTCAATGCGATCGAACTGCTGAAGGAGATCTCGCAGAACGGGTGGCTGCTACCGGGGACCGCCTCACTGCAGATCCCCGACGCCCGCGGACGCTGGGCCGCGGGCAACATCGGCTTCTTCATCGACGGCCCGTGGGCGCCGGGCGGAGTGCGCAACCTCAACGAGGCGTTCCTGCCGAAGATGGCGGTGGCCGGCGAACTCACGCCCGAGGGGGAGGACCTCGTCATCACGCGCGGGGCGCCGGCTCCGACCTGGTTCATCGGCGGCACGACGCCGAACCCCGACCTGGCCAGCCGGCTCGCCGACTCCTTCACGACCGACGAGTACCAGGCGAGCCTGGCCGAGGCCATGGACCAGCCACCACTCAACCTCGACATCGTCGCCGACGCCGACGTCATCGAGCCCTACGCGTGGTTGGCGGAAGATTTCTCCCGCCGGGTGTTCCGCGCTCCCGAACCGCAGGTACGCAATCCGGACGTGGCCCACGCGCTGGCGAACACCATGCCGGTCGCCCCGCACCTGGGCGACATCATCCAGGGCTATCTCGGTGGTGACATCACGGACCTGCGCGGCCAGCTGCGCCAGCTCAACGACGCGTTCTCCGACAGCCTGGACAGCGCCATCGCGAGCGCAGGGACGAGCGGTGTCGCGGTCGACCGCTCGGACTGGGAGTTCCCCGACTGGGTTCGCGGCGAGGACTACACGTACTGAGCGCGGGCGGGGGGCGACGTCAGCCCATCGTGCCGGGAAGCCACAGCACCGCCTGCGGGAACAGGATGAGGACGGCCACCACCGCGAGGAGCGTCACGTAGAACGGGATGAGCGCACGGACGAGCCCTTCCATCCGGACCCCGCCGACGCCGCAGCCGACGTAGAGCACCGTGCCGACGGGCGGCGTCACCAGCCCGATCCCGAGAACGAACGACATCAGCACACCGAAGTAGACCGGGTCGACTCCGACGGCGGCGACGACGGGGGTCATGATCGGCGCGAGGATCAGCATCGCCGGGGTCAGGTCCATGACAACGCCGACCGCGACGAGGAGCACGACCATGACGCCGAGGATGACGTAGGGATTCGTGGAGACCCCGCTGGCCGTCTCGACGAGCTCCTGCGGCACGCGGGCCGTGGTCAGCAGCCAGGCGACGATCATGGCCATCGCCAGCATGAACAGCACCATGCCGGTGGTCCGCGCCGTCCGGATGAGCATCCCGACGAGTGCCCGTGGCTTGAGCTCGCGATAGATCACCATCGCGACGAACAGCGCGTAGAACGCCGAGACGACGGCGGCCTCGGTGGGGGTGAAGACCCCGCCGAGGATGCCGCCGACCACGATCACCGGTAGCAGCAGCGTCCAGGCCGCACGGCGCAACGCGGTCAACAACCCCGTGACGCGGAACGACTGGCGCATGTCGTGACTCGCACGCAGGGCCACCACCCCGGTCGCCACCATGAGCGCGACGCCTACCAGGACGCCGGGGATCAGACCGGCGATGAACAGCCTCGAGATCGAGGTCTCGGTGACGATCCCGTACAGGATCAACGGGATCGACGGCGGGATCAGTAGGCCAATCACGGACGAGGACACGGTGATCGCCGTCGCGAGGTTGCCGGTGTAACCCTGACGCTTCATCGCCGGGATCATCATGCCGCCGACGGCCGAGGTGTCCGCGACGGCCGAGCCGCTGATCCCGCCGAAGAACATCGAGGCCGCGACGTTGACCTGACCCAGCCCGCCGGGGACGAACCCGACGATCGCCTGTGCGAGCTCGACGAGTCGGCGCGCCAGGCCACCGTGGGTCATGATCTCGCCGACGAGGATGAAGAACGGGATGGCAAGCAGCGGGAAGCTGTTGACGCCGCGGATCGCCTGTTCGACGACGACAGCGGCGCTGACGTCCATCAGGAACATCATGGCGACGGCGGCCAACCCCAGCGAGAAGGAGATCGGCAGCCCGATGAGGATCCCGGCGAGCAGGATCCCCAGGAACACCCAGAGCACCCTCACACCTCCCGCGTGGTCGCGAGCCGCACGAGGCGGTAGAGGGACATGAGCATCATGAGGGCCGCCGCGACCGGAACGGCCGCATTGATGAGGTTGAACGGCACTCGCAGCAGCGCGGTGGCGCCGAAGGTGGTGCCCATCACCAGCAGCGCTCCCCACAGCAGGACGCCGAGAATCGCCAGGACGACGATCTCCCGCACCGCGGCCGCCATGAGTTGCACCGGCTTCGGTGCCTTCTCCACGAAGTAGGCGACCGCAATGTGCTCTTGCCGAAAGTGTGCGAGCGCGGCCCCGAGGAAGATCAGCCAGACGAACATCGCCCGGGCCGCCTCGTCCGACCAGGCGATCGAGCTGCTGAGGACGTAGCGGCCGAAGATGTTCGCCCCCACCACCACGAGCATCAGCGCGAGCAGCGCCGCGAGGAGCGCGTTGATCAGCAGGTCGCCGTACCGGAAAAGCCTCGGCAGATCGCGCTGGCGGACCGGTCCGTGCTCCGAGCGGGCGTCAGCTCCCTCCGCGCGGTCGTCTGCGGCGGGGTCCCCGGAGAACGCAGACCCCGCCGAACGCTGGGGCGAGGAGGACATCACTCGCCCTCGGCGACGGAACGAACCTCGTCGATCAGCTCCTCACCGATCTGCGGCGCCCACCGGTCATAGACCGGCGCGGTGGCCTCGCGGAAGGCGTCGAGTTGGTCCTCGTCGAGGACGTTGACCTCGGCCCCGCTCGCCTCGAACTGGTCACGCGCCCAGGAGTCCATCTCGCGTGCGACCTGACGCTGATATTCGCTCGTGGCGTCGGACGCCTCCTGAATGAGGTCCTGGTACGCCGGGTCCAGGCCGTTGTAGAACTCTTCGCCGATCATGAACAGGAACGGCGTGTACACGTGCCGGGTCTCGGACCCGTAGTCCTGGACCTCCCAGAAGTTGGAGGTGTAGTTGGTGACCCACGGGTTCTCCTGGCCGGAGACCACTCCCTGCTCGAGGGCGCTGAAGACCTCGCCGAAGGCCATCGTCGTCGGGTTGGCACCGAGCTGCTCCCAGATCGTCACCTGGATCTCGTTCTCCATGACCCGGACATCCAGGCCCTGCACGTCCTCGGGGCTCTCGATCGGGCCGTCGTTGTTCGTCACCTGGCGGAACCCGTTCTCGCCCCAGGCGAGCGCGAGCATGCCGGACCCCTCGAACTCGGCGAGCATCTCGTCGCCGACCTCGCTGTCGAAGATCCGGTCCGCGGCGTCGGTGTCCGGGACGAGGAAGGGCAGGTCGAAGACGCCGAGCTCGGGCACGAACGAGACCGCGGGCGACGTCGACGGATACGTCATCTCGAGCGTGCCGCTGCGCAGTCCACTCATCATCTCCAGGTCATCCCCGACCTGGCTGTCCGGGAACAGGTCGACCGTCAGCCGTCCGTCGGTGCACTCGGAGAGGTAGTCGCCGAAGTACTGGACGGCGCGTCCTTGCGGAGAG
The DNA here is from genome assembly GCF_042680605.1 of Georgenia deserti. NCBI lineage: Bacteria > Bacillati > Actinomycetota > Actinomycetes > Allobogoriellales > Allobogoriellaceae > Georgenia > Georgenia deserti. The sequence goes on along the minus strand of NZ_JBHUEE010000003.1, from coordinate 157,280 downwards.
TCCTCGGCGAGACCGATGCCGAACTTGATGGTGTGCTCGGCGAGGTCATCTCCGTCGAGAACCTCGCAGTCGATCTCCGGCGGCGGCGACAGCTCCGGCTCACCGCTGTCCTGCGCCGTCTCCTCGCCACCTCCCTCATCATCGCCGGCAGCGGCCTCGCCGCCGAAGTCTCCGCTGCAGCTCGCGATGAGCAGACTGGTGGCGGCGAACGACGTTCCGAGCCACGTCATCCTCCGGGGGCGGGTGTGCGTCCTCATCTTCGTCCTCACTCCTCGGTCTGTACCGGTGGGTGGAGGAGCGCCGCGCGGATTCGCGCCAACTCTGCCTCCTTGCAGGGTCCCTGGACGGTGCCAGGCCGCTACATGCTATAGCCTCACCACCCCGTCGGATATCAGAACGGGGTCGGCGTCCGCGAGGCCCGTGTTCCCGGACCCGACGTATATCCGATTGACTCTTTCGTATAGACGTGACTAGCGTCACAGTCGGGCGATGGCGACCACGGGCGGAGCGAGCCGGTTGTCGGCCCGCCCGAGCCCGAGGCGTTGACGGTCTCGGGGCGGCGCCAGGCGCGTCAGACGTCGTGCGCCGTGGGACGGCGCGCCCTCGATCGCCCGGCGAGGTATCGACCGCGGCGCGAACCAGAGAGGAAACAACGATGTTCCGAATGGCACGACGACTTCCCATGGCGATGGCCGCCATGGCGTTGCTCGTGGGTGGGACGGCGGCCCCGGCCGGGGCCGACCCGGAGCCGGCTGACGGTGCGGGATCCGAGGCGGGATCCGAGGCGTTCCCCATCTACGGCGAGGACAAGTTCCTCGGTAGCGTCAGTCAGTTCGACCATCCGATGTTCCCCGACCTCTTCAATCAGGTCGCGCCGGAGAACGCCGGCAAGTGGGGCGTCGTGGCCGGTGCCACGCGTGCGGCCCCCAGACGGTGGGAGCAACTCGACGAGATCTACGCGTTCGCCCAGCAGAACGATATGCCGTTCCGATTCCACAACCTCCTCTGGGGCAACCAGCAGCCCACGTGGATGAAAGACCTCGAGCCCGAGGAGCAACTGGCCGAGATCGAGGACTGGTTCGCCGCGGTCGCCGAACGCTATCCGGACATCGAATGGCTCGAGGTGGTCAACGAGCCCACCTGGGACCCGCCGGACTGTGCCGATCCGAAGAACGAGGGCGACCTGTGCGAGGACGCCGGCGACTACCTGCAGGCCCTCGGTGGCTACAACGGCACCGACGGCACCGGATGGGACTGGATCCTCAACGCGTTCCGCCTCGCCCGCGAGTACTTCCCGGACACCAAGCTCATGATCAACGACGTGCTGATCACGAACTCGCCGGAGGCGACGTCGGACTACCTGGAGATCATCGAGGTGCTGCAGGAGGAGGACCTCGTCGACGGGATCGGCCTCCAGGGACACGCACACGTGACCACCGAGGGCGTCCCCGGCCCCACCGTGTGGCGGCGCGATTGGGCGCCGGAGGAGGACATGGCGGTCCATACGGCGAACCTCGACCGGCTCGCGGCGACCGGCCTGCCGATCCAGATCACCGAACTGGACCTCGACGGCGTCGAGCGTGACGGGGTGCCCGGTGACGAGGTCCAGCTCGCGGACTACCGGCGGGTCTTCCCCGCCTTCTGGGAGCATCCGGGCGTCGAGGGGATCACGCTGTGGGGTTGGCGCGAGCCCTACCACTGGAGGAACGATCAGGGCGCCGCGATCGTCGATGCCGAGGACGAGCTCCGGCCGGCCGCACGCTGGCTGTTCGACTACGTCCGCGGGATCGCGCCGGTCGTCCGGCAGGGCCAGGAGTTCGTCCTCGGCGACGGCGTGGCGAATCACGTCGGCACCGTCGAGGCGGACGACTGGGCCTCGGAGATCGGCCGGGCGGACCTGCGTACCTTCACGTGGGAGATCACCGGCGGTACGGGCGCTGAGGCGTTCACCATCGACTCCGGCACCGGCGAGCTGAGCGTCGACCCGCGCGAGCTCGAACCGCGCGTCTCGGAGTACTCACTCACCGTGCATGTCGACGACGGGTTCCACACCTCCCACGAGGTCGACCTGACGGTCACGGTTCCGCCCGTGATCAGCATCTGCCACAAGGGTCAGGACATCGAGATCGACCGGGCGGGCCTGCACGGCCATGCCCGGATCCCGGGAACCATGATCGGGGCGTGCGGCCCGGCGTGACCTGACCGGCGCGTGCCGAGCCACGGTCCGAGTGCCGCCGGCGGGTTCCCTCCGCGGAGACCACATCCTCACGAGGAGGGGCCGTCGGCGGTCTCAGTCCCGCACGTGCGGACCGTGACCGGGCCGGTTGTCGTGCGGAGAGCCGAGGACCCAGGCGGCCAGCGAGTGGCCCATCGCCAGGCGGTCGGTGGCGGCGTCGCCGCGCAGTAGCGCGATGAGGTAGCCGGCACCGAACGCGTCACCGGCGCCGACCGGCTCGACCACGTCGACGCGGCGGGCCGGCAGGCGCGTGAGGATCTCGCCGCCCGCCCCGGCCGTGCGATCCACCTCGACCGCCTCGACATCGCCGTCCTTGACCACCACCCGCCCGGCGCCCGGGAACAGTGCGGCGATGTCCTCCGCGGCCGGGGTTTGCCACAGGGTCTCCGCCTCGTCGCGGCCGACGAGCACCACGTCCGCACGATCGGCGAGCGGCCGCAGCGTCCTGGCGGCCTCCTCGGCCGGCCACAGGGCGGGCCGGTAGTTGACGTCGAAGGAGACCCCGGCGCCGCTGTGCGCGGCCGCGTCGAGCACCGCCGGCAGCAGGGCGCGACAGGACGGTGACAGGGCCGGTGTGATGCCCGAGACGTGGACCCAGCGCGCGGTCCGCACCGGCCACCCGGCTACATGCTCCGGACCGAGGCGGGAGGCGGCGGATCCGCGCCGGTAGTAGTAGACGCCGGCTCCCGGGTCTTTGACGTAGACGGCGGTGTTCGCCTCCGGATCGCGGCTCACCCACCGGGTGTCGATGCCGGTGGCCTCCAGCGCGGCGAGGATCCGGTCACCGAGCGGGTCGGCCCCCAGGGCGGAGACCCACGCCGTGGCCAGGCCCATCTCCGCCAGGTACTGCGCGAGGTTCGACTCCGCACCGCCGGGGGTGATGGTGAACATCTCCGCACCGGCGACCGGCCGGGCGTCGGCCGGAGTGACCATCGCCATGGTCTCCCCGATGCACAGCACCTCCGGGGTGGGGCGGGCATTCGCGCCGTCCGCCGTCGTCATCACCGTGCCTCCGCCGCGGCGGCGACGGCCGCCGCCGTCAACGACTCGATCCGCGCGGTCTCCCGCGCTCGCACGGCGTCGGCCGGAACCATCCACGACCCACCCGCCGCGACCACGGCCGGCAGGGACAGGTAGTCGCTCACGTTGCTCTCGTTGACGCCGCCGGTCGGGACGAAACGCATCTGGGGGAAGGGTGCGGAGAGCGCCTTGATCGCGGCCGCACCCCCGGATGCCTCGGCCGGGAAGAACTTCACCGTGCGCAGGCCCATGGCGAGCGCGGCCTGGACCTCGCTCGCCGTCGCGGTGCCGGGCAGCGCCAGCACGCCGTGCGCGCGACACCGCTCCACCACCTCACGGCTCAGGCCCGGGGACACGACGAACCGCGCTCCCGCCTCGACCGCGGCGTCGACCTGCTCGGGGCTGACCACCGTGCCGGCGCCGACGAGCAGCTCGTGACCGTCGTCCGTGCGTAGGCCCTCCGCCACCATGGCGCGGATCGCCTCGGCGGCGGCCGGTGTCCGGAACGTCACCTCCGCCACCGGGAGTCCGCCGGCGAGGAGCCCGCGCGCGAGCGGGACGGCGTCGGCGGCGTCCTCGACCGCGACGACGGGCACCAGGCGGAGTTCGGCCAGCCGGTCGAGCAGTGCGGCGTGCTGGTCGGGGATCTCGGCGTCGAGCTGACCCTGGTCGCCGTGCATCTGTCCTCCTCCTCGCGGTCGAGCCGGTGCGGCCCGCAACACGGTAGCGCCCTCGCGAACCGACGGGTTGGCACGCTCAGGACAAGGAATATACGCTGGCGCGAGTTCCTATAGGACGGCCTCGGCAACCTGCCAGGCTGCGCACAGCGAGGTGACACATGGACAGGACGTACCCGGTCGAGTCGCTCACGGACCTGGGCTCGCAGGCCCTGCAGGCCGTCGACGTGCCCGTCGACGAGGCACGCCTCACCGCCGAGGCCCTCGTCGAGGCCGACCGCCGCGGCATCGCCTCGCACGGCCTCCTCCGCCTGCCGCTGTACGTCGCCGCCATCCGGGCCGGCGGGATCCGGCCGCGCCCCGAGCTGCGCTGGATCCGCACGCAGGGCGCCACCGCCGTCCTGGACGCGGACTCCGGGCTCGGCCAGGTGGCCATGGCGGCTGCGACCGACCGTGTGGCCGACCTGGCCGCCGAGCACGGCGCCGGCGTCGTCGCCGTCCAGCACAGCACCCACTACGGCGCTGGCGCCTACTGGACGGACCGGCTCGCGGCGCGCGGCATGATCGGCGTGGTCACCTCGACCACCGGCCCGTCCGTCACGCCGTTCGGCGGGGTCGAGAAGATCCTGGGCACCAACCCGCTCACCCTCGCCGCGCCCAGCAGCGACGGCGCCGCCCTGACGGCGGACATGGCGACCAGCGCCGGCGCGTACGGAAAGGTCGTCGCCGCCCGGAACGAGGGGCGTGAGATTCCTGCCGGCTGGGCCGTCGACGCCACCGGCCGTCCCACCACGGACGCCGAGTCCGCGCTCGCCGGGGCGCTGTTGCCGTTCGGTGGCCCGAAGGGTTCGGCGATCGCCGTGCTGCTGGAGGCGTTCTCCGCCTCGCTGACGACGGCGAACTACGCCTTCCAGACCGAGGACATCTGGGCGAACAACGCCTCGCAGATGAACACCGGGCACCTGGTGCTCGCGCTCGACACGGCGGCCTTCACCTCCCGCGAGCACACCGAGCACCGGGTCGCCGAGCTCCAGCAGCGCATCCGCGGCGCGGCCGCCCCCGGCCAGCAGGCCTTCGCACCGGGCGACCTGGAGCACGCCAACACCGGCCGGAACCGCGAGACGGTGCCGCTGGCGTCCTCGACCGTCGGTCAGCTCGAGGACCTGCTCGGCTCGCTCGGACTGCCTGACGACCTCATTCCCGACCCCGCCGACTGACAACCGTCGATCGACCCGGTCCCTCCCCGACCGTTCGAAGGAGAACACCATGACCCGTCCCCGGATCTCGCGGCCCGTGCTCGTCGCCGCCACCGGAGTGCTCAGCGCCACCGCCCTGACCGCCTGCGTCGGCGGGCAGGTCGACCCCGAGGAGGCCGAGGAGGCCCAGGCAGGCGCCGACGATCTCACCTTCCGGTTCGCGCACGTCTACGACCCGAACCACCCGGTCGAGACGTGCGGCGTGCCGGCCATCCAGGACGCCCTCGAGGGCAGCGGCGTGACGATCGAGAGCTTCCCCGCCGCCCAGCTCGGCAGCGAGGCCGAACTGCTCGAGCAGGTGAGCGCCGGCAGCCTCGACATCGCGGTCGCGGGCCCGTCCTTCCTCGGCGTGTGGTACGAGGACGCAGCCGTGCTCGACGGCGGCTACATCTTCGACGACGTCGAGGAGTTCACCGAGACCATCGACTCCGACGTCGTCCAGGACATCTGGGCCGGGCTCTACGAGGAGTCCGGGCTGAAGGTGGAGACGAGCTGGTACTACGGCACCCGCCACGTCACCTCGAACACGCCGGTCAACACACCGGAGGACCTCGCCGGCCTCAAGCTGCGCACGCCGGACGCGCCCCTGTACCTGACGAACATCGACACCATGGGCGGCACCGCCACGCCGATGGCGCTGGACGAGGTCTACACGGCGCTCCAGCAGGGCACCATCGACGCGCAGGAGAACCCGATTCCCACCATCGACTCCTTCCGGCTCAACGAGGTGCAGGACTACATCAACCTCACCGGTCACAGCGTGCAGTCGGTGCAGATCGTCACCAGCGACGCGATGCTCGACCAGCTCACCGAGGACCAGCGCAGCGCCTGGGACGAGGCCATGACGACCTCCGCCGACGCCGTGCGCGAGTGCATCGTCAGTGCGGAGGAGGAGACGCTCGAGGCCTGGCGCGAGGACGGCAGCATCGAGATCAACGACGACGTCGACCGCGAGGCGTTCGCGGAGCAGGTCCGGGACGAGCTGCCCGGCCGGGTGCCGTGGGGCGAGACCTACCGCGACATCGTGGAGGGCTCGTGACCGGCCGGTTCCACCGCGGCCTGATCGCCGTCGAACGCGGCGTCGCCGTCGTCCTCCTGGTGGCGACGTTCACGGTGATCCTGCTGCAGGTGTTCACCCGCTACGTCCTCGGAGACCCGCTGTCCTGGACCGAGGAGCTGGCCCGGTTCCTGCTCGTCTGGCTCGCGTTCGTCGCCGCCGGCTACTGCACCGCCGAACGCCTGCACATCTCCGTCGACCTCCTGCTCGCCCGGCTCGGCAGACGCGCCGGTGCCGTGGTCGACACGTTCGCGAACGTCGCGGTCGTCGTCGCGGCTGGTGCGCTCGCCGTGGCCGGGGCCGCCTTCGCCGCCGACTCGACCGGCCTGCGCGCGCCCGCCACCGGCCTGCCCATGGCCGTCGTCTACGGGGCGGGAGCCCTCGGCTTCGCTCTGGTGGTGCTGCACGGCGCGGGCAACGCGGTGCACAACCTCCGCCGCCCCGAGGACGTGCCCGGCGCGATGGAGTCCGCCGAACGGGAGGGGGCCTGAGATGACCCTTGCCGTCATGGTGGTCGCGCTGCTGGTCCTGCTCCTGCTCCGGGTGCCGGTGGCGTTCGCGCTCCTCATCCCGTCCCTCGCATACGTGGCGCTCGACCCGGGCGTCGGCCTCGGCGTGGCCGTCCAGCAGACGCTTTCCGGGGTCAACAGCTTCCCCATCCTCGCCGTGCCGATGTTCATCCTGCTCGGCAACCTCGCCAACGCCTCCGGCATCACCGACCGCGTCTACGACGCCGCCGTCGCCTTCCTCGGGCACATCCGCGGCAGCCTCGGCTACGTCAACGTGGCGACGAGCTTCGGCTTCTCCTGGATGTCCGGGGCCGCGATCGCCGACGCCGCCGCCATGGGACGGGTGCAGGTGCCGCAGATGATCAAGCGCGGGTACCCCACCCCCTTCGCGCTCGGAGTCACCGGGGCCTCCTCCCTCATCGCGCCGATGATCCCGCCGTCCATCCCGGCGATCATGTACGCCGTGACGGCCGGACTGTCCGTCGGTGCGCTGTTCGTGGTCGGCATCGTCCCCGCCGCCCTGCTCGTGGTGGCGCTGTGCCTGACCGTGTGGTGGTTGCTGCGCCACCGCAGTGACCTGCGCGGGGAGCGGACATCGTGGCCGGTCCGGGCCAAGGCCCTGCTGGCCGCGCTGCCCGCGGTCGGGGCCGCCGTCGTCATCCTGGGAGGCATCCTCGGCGGCGTCGCCACCCCCACCGAGGCGTCGGCCGTGGGCGTGCTCTACGTGTTCCTCCTGGCTCTCGCTTACCGGCAGCTCACCTGGAGCAAGCTGTACCGGACCCTCGTCCAGAGCGTGGAGACCACCGGATCGGTGCTGCTGATCGTGGCCTCCGCCGCCCTGTTCGGCTGGGTGCTCGCGCGCGAGCGGGCGCCGCAGCTGGCCGCAGAGACGATGATCGACCTCACGACCTACACCGTCGTGTTCCTCATCCTCGTCAACGTCCTGCTGTTCGTCGTCGGCGCCGTCCTCGAGCCCACCGCCGCCATCCTCATTCTCGTCCCCGTCCTCGCGCCGGTGGCGGAGACCTTCGGGGTGCACCCACTGCACTTCGCGGCGATCGTCATCGTCAACCTGCTGCTCGGGTTGCTCACCCCACCGGTCGGGCTGGTGTTGTTCGTGCTCTCGTCCGTGACCAAGCAGCCGGTCCCCGCCGTCATCAAGGGCGTGCTGCCGTTCTACCTGTTGATGGTCGGCGTGCTGCTGCTCGTCACCTTCGTACCGTCCGTCAGCCTGTGGCTCCCGACGGCGCTCGGCCTCGCCGGCTGAACCGACCCGGCCGCCCCGCGATCCAGACCACCGACCCAGACCCCAAGGAGACTCACCTCATGTCGCGCATCGCCTCGGTCGACGTCCGGGACGTCCGGTTCCCGACGTCGCTGGAGCTGGACGGGTCCGACGCCGTCAACGTCGACCCCGACTACTCCGCCTCGTACGTCACCGTCACCACCTCCGACGGCGAGACGGGCTACGGCCTCGTCTTCACCTGCGGCCGCGGCAACGAGATCATCTGTGCCGCCATGGAGAGCTACGGCGCCCTGCTGACCGGGCGGGAGACCGACGCGTTGCTCGACGATCTCGGCGCCGCCTCCCGGCTGCTCATCCACGATTCCCAGCTGCGCTGGCTCGGCCCGGAGAAGGGCGTGCAACAGATGGCCTGCGGCGGCGTGCTCAATGCGCTGTGGGACCTCAAGGCCCGCCGTGCCGGCAAGCCGCTGTGGCTCCTGCTCGCCGAGATGAGCCCCGAGGAGCTCGTCGCCGCCGTCGACTTCACGCATCTGCGTAACGCCCTGACCGAGGACGAGGCCCTGGACGTCCTCCGCCGGGGCGCGGCCGGCAAGGCCGAGCGCATCGCCGAGCTGGAGGCGAACGGCTACACCGCCTACACGACCACGCCCGGATGGCTCGGCTACAGCGACGACAAGCTCGTCCGGCTCAGCCGGGAGGCGGTCTCCGACGGTTTCGGCATGATCAAGCTCAAGGTCGGGGGCGACCTCGAGGAGGACCGCCACCGGATGCGGCTGGCCCGCGAAGCCGTCGGCCCGGACATCCGCATCGGCATCGACGCCAACCAGCGCTGGGAGGTCGGCGAGGCCATCGAGTGGGTGGGCGCTCTCGCCGAGTTCGAGCCCTACTGGATCGAGGAGCCGACCTCAACCGACGACATCCTCGGCCACGCCGACATCCGCCGGGGCGTGGCGCCCGTCAAGGTCGCCACCGGTGAGGCCGTCGCGAACCGCATCGTGTTCAAGCAGCTCCTCCAGGCCGGCGCGATCGACGTCATGCAGATCGACTCCACGCGCGTGGCCGGCACGAACGAGAACATCGCGAACGTGTTGCTGGCGGCCAAGTTCGGTGTCCCGGTCTGCCCGCACGCCGGCGGCGTCGGCCTGTGCGAGCTCGTCCAGCACTTCTCCTTCTTCGATTATGCGGCCGTGTCCGGATCGATGGAGGATCGTGCCATCGAGTTCGTCGACCACCTGCACGAGCACTTCACCGACCCGGTCCGCATCGAGCGGGGTCGCTACCTGGCCCCCTCGCGGCCAGGCATCGGGGCGGAGATGCACGCCGCCTCCGTCGACGCCTGGGAGTTCCCGGGCGGCTCCGGGTGGGCCGAGGTCGGCGAACGTGCCGCCGTCACCGGAAGGAGCAGTTCCTGATGACCACTGCCACCACACCGACCGAGCTCGACGCCACGGTCCAGGCGGCGAACGCCGCCTACCAGCAGGCCCGCGACGTCGCCCCCGCGCGGCGGGCGGACTGGCTCCGCGCCGTCGCCGACACGCTCGACGGCGCCCCCGACGACCTCGTCGGTCTCGCCGGCGAGGAGACGCACCTGCCGGACGGGCGGCTGCGCGGGGAGCTGACGCGCACCACCTTCCAGCTCCGGCTGCTCGCCGACGAGGTCGCCGCCGGCCACCACCTCGAGGCCACGATCGACCATGCCGACCCGGACTGGGGGATGGGTCCGCGGCCCGACCTGCGCCGGGTCAACGTCCCCCTCGGCGTCGTCGGCGTCTTCGGTGCCTCGAACTTCCCCTTCGCCTTCTCCGTCATGGGCGGTGACACCGCCTCGGCGCTGGCCGCCGGCTGCGCCGTGGTGCACAAGATCCACGAGGCGCACGCCCGGCTGGGCGCTCGCACCGCCGAACTCGTCACGGCTGCGCTCGCCGACGCCGGCGCACCCGAGGGCCTGTTCGCGGCCGTGACCGGCCAGGAGGCCGCCGAAGCCCTGGTCGACCATCCGCTGGTCAAGGCCGTCGGCTTCACCGGCTCCACCCGCGTCGGCCGCATCCTGGCGGACCGGATCAACGCCCGGCCCGAGCCCATCCCGTTCTACGGCGAGCTCGGCAGCACCAACCCCGTCTTCGTCACCGGCCAGGCCTGGTCCTCCCGGCGCGAGGAGATCCTCACCGGTTACGCCGGTTCCCTCACCCTGGGCATGGGGCAGTTCTGCACCAACCCGGGCCTGCTGTTCGTCCCCGACCTCGACGAGCAGGCCGTGGCCACCCTGACCGAGGCACTCGGCCAGGCCCCCCGCTTCCCGATGCTCAGTCCGCGCCTGGCGGAGGGGTTCGAGAAGGCGGTCGGCACGGTGGCCGGGACCGACGGCGTCGAGCCAGTCGTCGACGGCGGCGCCGGTGAGGCGCCGGCCCCGACCGTCCTGGTCACCGATGCCGACGAGGTCCGCGCCCATCCCGAGCTGCTCGAGCAGGAGATGTTCGGCCCCGCCGGCCTGATCATCCGCTACGACGACGAGGGGCAGCTCGCCGAGCTCGCCGCGCTGCTCGAGGGCCAGCTCACCGCCACCGTGCACGCCGAGGACGGGGACCGGACCGCCGGGCTCGTGCGCGTGCTGACCGACAAGGCCGGCCGCGTGCTCTGGAACGGGTGGCCGACCGGCGTGACGGTCTCCTGGGCGCAGCAGCACGGCGGCCCGTACCCGGCCACCACGGCCCCTGGCACCACGTCGGTGGGCACGGCCGCCGTCCTGAGGTTCCTGCGGCCCGTCGCCTACCAGGACTTCCCCGCCTCCGAACTGCCGCCGGCGCTCGCCGACGACAACCCGTGGCACATCACCCGCCGCGTCGACGGCGTCTGGGAGCGTGCCGAGAACCCTGACGAGAGGACCGCATGACCGGCGAGACCAGTTCACCCGCCCTCCTGCCCGACGACGTCGAGCGCGCCGTGCTCGTCGGTCGGGTCTGGGACCCCGAGACCGGCGGACCGCGGCCGGTGGCCGTGCGCGGTCACGGTTCCGACGCCGTCGTCCACGACATCTTCGCCGTGGCTCCCACGGTCGCCGACCTCATGGAGTCCGCCGACCCGGCAGCGGCCGTACGGGCGGCGGACAACCCGCGGTGGCGGCTGGGTGAGCTGCTCGAGCACGGCAGCCGCCCGGAGGACGACCTGTCCGTCCCGCGCCTGCTCAGCCCGGTGGACCTCCAGGTCATCAAGGCCTGCGGCGTCACCTTCGTGGACAGCATGGTCGAGCGGGTCATCGAGGAACGCTGCGCCGGTGACGCGAGCCGGGCTGCGGAGGTCCGGGCGGCCGTCGAGGCCTCGCTGTCCGGGTTCGAGGGCGGGATCGGTTCCGTCGAGCCCGGCTCGCACGAGTCGGCCCGGATCAAGGAGGTGCTGCTCGAGCAGGGGCTGTGGTCCCAGTACCTCGAGGTCGGCCTCGGTCCCGACCCCGAGGTCTTCACCAAGGGGCCGGTGCTCTCCTCGGTGGGGTACGGCACCCGTATCGGCATCCCGGCCTTCTCCAGCTGGAACAACCCGGAGCCGGAGCTCGTGCTCGTCGTCGACTCGGCAGGCACGCCGCGCGGCGCCACTCTCGGCAACGACGTCAACCTCCGCGACGTCGAGGGCCGCAGTGCCCTGCTGCTCGGCATGGCAAAGGACAACAACGCCTCGACCGCGCTCGGCCCGTTCGTCCGGCTCTTCGACGAGCATCTGCGGCTGGACGATCTGCGTGACGAGCGGATCGCGCTGCGGGTCGAGGGCCGGGACGGGTACCAGCTCGACGGCGAGAACAACGTCGGCCGCCTCAGCCGCAGCTTCGAGCGGCTCATCGCGGCAGCCAGCGGAGACCATCACCAGTACCCGGACGGGTTCGTGCTGTTCACCGGCACGCTGTTCGCCCCCACCCAGGACCGCGACACCCCGGGGCTGGGGTTCACGCACAAGCCGGGTGACCGGGTCTCGATCTCGAGTCCGCACCTGGGCACACTGACCAACGAGGTCGGCGCCGCCGAGCAGCTCCCGCCGTGGACCTTCGGCGTGCGGGCGTTGACGCGCTATCTCCTCCAGACCGCCGGGCAGCAGGATGTGGCCCGGGACACCACCGAGACAGGGAGCAGAGCATGAAGCTGATGCGGGTCGGGGCCGTCGGGGCCGAACGTCCCGTGGCCGTGGGCGAGGACGAGCAGGCCTGGGACCTCACGCCGCTGACCGCCGACATCGACGGAGCCTTTCTCGCCGACGGCGGCATCGCGAAGGTCCGCGCCGCGCTCGAGGCGGGCGACCTGCCCGCCGCGCGGCTCGACGGTCAGCGCGTCGGCACCCCGGTGGCCCGGCCCTCGGCGGTGATCTGCATCGGCATGAACTATGCCGCGCACGCCGCCGAGTCCGGTGCTGCCCCGCCCGAGCAGCCCGTGGTTTTCCTCAAGACGCCCAACACCGTCGCCGGTCCGGACGACGTCGCCTACATCCCCAAGGGCTCGACGAAGACGGACTGGGAGGTCGAGCTGGGCGTGGTCATCGGCAGCCGGGTCTCCTACCTCGATTCGCCGCAGGACGCGGGCCGCCACATCGCCGGCTACCTGACCGCGAACGACCTGTCCGAGCGGGCCTTCCAGATCGAAGTCTCCGGCGGACAGTGGTCCAAGGGCAAGTGTGCCCCGGGTTTCTCGCCGCTCGGTCCGTGGCTGGTGCCGGCCGACGAGATCGACCCGTCGAACCTGCGGCTGCGCAGCTGGGTCAACGGCGAACCGCGCCAGGACTCGACGACGGCGGATCTCATCTTCGACGTGGAGACGATCGTCCACCACCTCAGCCAGTACATGGCGCTCGAGCCCGGGGACGTCATCATGACGGGCACCCCCGAGGGCGTGGCGCTCTCGGGCAGATTCCCGTACCTGCGCGCCGGCGATGTGGTCGAGATCGAGATCGAGGGCCTGGGCCGCCAGCGGCAGGTCTTCGAGCAGGCGTGAGGGAGGCCGTCATGGCGGAGTTCACCGGTCTCGTCGCCGTCGTCACCGGCGGCGCCTCGGGCATCGGCGCGGCGACGGCCGAGTTGCTGAGCAGCCGGGGCGCCTCCGTGGCGGTCCTCGACCGTGACATCTCGCCCGTGCCGCCCGAGGCCGGGCACCTGGCGTTGACCTGTGACGTCACCGACGACGCGGCGGTGCGGGCCGCCGTCGCCGAGGTGGCCGAGCGGCTCGCCGGGATCGACGTCGTCGTCAACAACGCCGGCATGGGCGCCCAGGGCACGATCGAGGACAACGACGACGACGAGTGGCGCCGCGTCCTCGACGTCAACCTTCTCGGGGCGGTGCGGGTCAGCCGCGCGGCGTTGCCCTACCTGCGCCGGTCACGGTCCGCGGCGATCGTCAACACCGGTTCCATCGCGGTCACCGCGGGCCTGCCGGCGCGGGCGCTGTACAGCGCGAGCAAGGGGGCGATCTACTCCCTGACGCTCGCCATGGCCGCCGACCACCTGCGCGAGGGCATCCGCGTCAACGCCGTCAATCCCGGCACCGCGGACACCCCGTGGATCGGACGGCTGCTGGAGAAGGCACCGGATCCGGCGGCGGAACGGGCCGCGCTGGAGGCCCGGCAGCCGCACGGCCGGCTCGTCGCGCCCGAGGAGGTCGCCGCCGCGGTGGCCTACCTGGCCTCGCCGTTGGCCGGGTCGACCACCGGGACGGTCCTGGCGGTCGACGGCGGCATGCAGGGCCTGCGGCTGCGACCGGAGCAATGAGGCCGGCGCGATGAGCGACTCGGACCATGCGCCCCGGCGCCGGGCGTCGGAAGAGGTCTACGACCGGCTCCGGGCGCTCGTCGTGGAGAACCGCATCGCGCCGGGGGAGCGGATCAACATCGATGCCGTCGCGCGGGATCTCGGGGTCTCCCAGACCCCGGTCCGCGAGGCGGTCCGGCAGCTCGAAGGGGACAAGCTCATCGTCAAGGTGCCCGGCAAGGGCTACCAGACGACGCCGCTGCTGGATCTGGACGGCCTGCGGAACCTCTTCGAGTTCCGGCTGCTCGTTGACGTGTGGGCGGCGCGGTCCGTCGCGGTCAACCGGCTGGCCAACCCGTCGCCGGAGCTGCGCGCCGAGCTCGACCGCTTCGCCGGCCTGCTGACCGGTGCGGCGGACGTGCCCCGCGAGCTCGTCAACCACGACACCCGCTTCCACGGCCTCATCCTCGCGGCGCTCGGCAACGACGTCGTCCGCGAGGCCTACGAGCAGACCCACGCCCACCTGCACACCTTCCGGCTCTACGCCGCCGACATCGACGGCTCGGTCACTCTCGCCGAGCACACCCGTATCTGGGAGGCGATCGACGCCTGCGACGCCGACGCCGCCGAGGCAGCGATGCGCCGGCACCTGACCAAGGCCTACGCCCGGTTCGCCCAGGTCTTCGACACCCCGGCACCGGAGCTGCGTGAGCCCGGCACGACGCGGATGTTCTAGCCGAGTCAGAGCCGCTTGGCGACGTCGCGCGCGGCCGCCACGACGGCGGGTCCGAGACGGCGCAACTGAGTCTGCGTCGTCGCGATGGTCAGCGTCAGGACCGCGATCGCGGCGACCGGCACGTCGTCGTGATCGAGCACAGGCGCCGCGACGCTGCAGGTGAGCGGATCGTTCGTGCCGTACTCGAGTGCCCAACCGTGCCTGCGGACCTGCTGGAGTTCGGCGTCGTCGGTCGGCTCGCCCGCCGGGAGGTGGGCGAGGATGGCCAGTCCTGCGGCCGAGGTGTGCAGCGGCAGCTGCGTGCCGACGTCCGCCGTCATGGCGTACGGCAGGTCCGGCTGCGCCTTGTGCGTGATCGTCACGTGGTTGTCCGAGCGCACCACGAGGCAGACGGTGTGCCGGACCTGGTCCGCCAGTGCGTCGAGAACCGCGGTGATACCGAACCCGCTGTGCCCCTCCATAGCAGCGGCCAGGACACGTAGGCCTGGACCAGGGCGATAGGTGCCCCGGCCGGCCGGCTCGACGTACCCCTCCGCGATGAGCTCACCGAGAAGCCGGTGCGCACTCGACTTGGCCACGCCGGCCTGCTCGGCGACCTCCCGGAGGGCGAGAGCGTCCGGTGCTTGGGCGAGCAGGGTGAGGAGCCGTAGCGCCTTCGAGATGGCGCTCGGTGGCGGGCTGCCGGGCTTCGACGCACTCGGTTTGTTCACTCGACCTCGATTCCTCGTCGGAAAGTTCTGGACAACGGAACAGGATTCAGTACAGTGGAACGCACTCTGCCAGCATACGAGTGCGACCGACCGGGGGATGTGCCCCGCGACGCGCACGATTTCCGGACGGAGCCCGGACCTCCATGTCGCTCACCACTGCCGATCCCGCCACCATCCTGGTACGCGGCGGCCAGGTCGTCGACGGCACCGGCGCGCCGCGGCCGGCAGACGTCGTCGTGGCCGGTACGCGGATCTCGGCCGTCATCGACCGGGACGGTGCTGACGGACCATCCGTCGCACCGCCGGAACCGGGCGGGACAGCATCCGTCGTCGACGCCCGGGGATGCCTGGTGCTGCCGGGGCTGATCGATCTGCACACGCACGTCTTCGCCCCGGGCACGGGGCTCGGCGTGGCGCCGGACACCGTGGGTGTGGATCAGGCCGTCACCACGGTCGTCGACGCGGGAAGCACGGGTGCCCGCGACTTTGCGCGGTTCCGCGAGGACGTCGTCGCCCCCGCACGTACCCGCGTGCTGTCGTGGCTGAACATCGCCGAGCCCGGCCTCGTGGACGGACTGTCCGAGCTCGCGGACCTCAGCGCCGTCGCCACGCCGGCCACCGCACAGCTGCTGGCCAGTCAGATCGCCGAGGACGCCGGCGATCGGATCGTGCGTGGGATCAAGGTGCGGATGAGTTCCTCGGTGACACGCGGCACCGGCACAGCTGGGCTCGCCCGCGCCCTCGAACTCGCCGACGCCCACGGGCTACCGGTCATGGTCCACGTCGGCAACGAGCCCCCGACGCTGGTGGAGGTCGCGGCCATGCTCCGCCCGGGCGACGTCATCACGCACGCCTTCCACGGCAAGGCCGGGGGGCTCTTCGACGATGCCGGGTACCTCCACCGCGGCGTGGTCCGGGCGCGGGAACGTGGCGTGCTCTTCGACGTCGGCCACGGCAGCGCGAGCCTCTCCTTCGAGACCGTCGAGCATGCGATCGCCGAGGACTTCGCCCCGCAACTGGCCAGCACCGACCTTCACGCCGGGAACCTCGACGGTCCGGTCCATCACCTTGCGATGACTATGACGAAAATGCTGGCGGTCGGCCTGCCGCTTTCCGACATCGTGCGGGCGACCACCTCGGCGGCCGCGGACGTCATCTCAGAGACCGGGCGGCTCGGCTCGCTCGCTCCCGGGGCCACCGCTGACGTGAGCCTGCTGCGGATCGTCGAACGGCGCGTCACGCTGGTCGACGCGGAGGGGGCGACCCGCGACACCGACCATGTCCTGGAACCCGTCGGCGCCGTCGTCGCGGGGCGTCCCGTCACCGAAGCAGTGGTGAGCCGATGAGGTCGACCACGGACGAGGTGCTCGACACGCTTGCGGCCGAGAGGGAGTTGACCGCCGCGGACCGGGAGGAGACCGCGGAAGTCGTCCGGCGCATCGAGCGCATCCTTCCCCGATGGGACATCGAGCTCGATGCGCAGCGGCACCTGGCGCTGGCTGCGCACAGCCTGGCCTTCGTCCGCAGGATCCGCTCGGGGGAGCGGTTGCCGGACATCGACGCGGACCTCGTCGCGGAAGCGGATCCGGACGTCATGGCCGCCGTCCGCCGCGCCCTCGCGCCGTTCTGCGAGGACCGAGGAGCCGATCTCGAGGCCGGCGAGAGCTTCCTGTTCAGCACGCACATCGAGGTGGCGCGGTTCAGCGCCTAGACCGGTTCGTCCTACACACCAACGGAGGAAGACATGTCTCAGGACGAAGCACCACAGCTCACGATCGTCGTCGGACATCGGCTCGGTAAGGGGCAGGAGGTCGCGCGCGGTATCGAGGAGGCCGGCGTGCGGGCGGTACTCATCCCCGGGCCCGCCGGAGACATGCGCGTCGGTGACGTCATGGCCGAGGAGGAGGCGGACCTCGGTATCAGCTTCTGCGGATCCGGCGGCGCCGGGGCGGTCACCGCGAAGTCGAAGTACGGGCACGACATCGAGTTCGGTATGCGGTCGGTCGACGCCGGGGTCACCGCTGTCCAGGCCGGGAAGACCGTCCTGGGGTTCGGGTTCCTCGACACCTATGAACTGGGCCACCGCATCGCCACCGAGCTTGTCCGCCGGGCTGGTGCCCACGCATGAGGACCGCCCGAATCGATCTGGAGCTCACCGGTACCGGCGACACCGAGGAACGCGCGCTCGGAGACATCTTCCGCCAAGTCTCCGGTGCGGTACGTGCACGGGTGGCCGGACCGTGTCTACGCATCGAGCCGATGGATCTGGCGATCCGCGACGCCGTGTGCCAGGTACGCACCGAGAAATTCCTCGGGCTGATGTTCGCGCGGCGACGGGAGACCTTCCGGCTCACCGCAACCGTGACCGTCGAGGTGCGTTTCGTCGACCTGGAACGCACCTCCTGGCGGCGCGTCGAGGAGCAGCTCAGCCCCACCCAGCACCTGCTGGAGATGCGATGACCGCTCCCGCGGAAAAGGCGCAGCCATGAGTGACTTCCTGGTCGTCCTCCTCGAGTCCCTGGTCATCGGGGCCCTGTGCGGGTTCGGTGCCGGTGCCGGTGTGGCCCGCATGTTCCACGCACCGAGGGTCCAGGGCGCCGGAGCGTTCCGCACCCTGGGGGAGCTGAACGCGTGCGAGAACGATCCGATCGCGCACGGGTCCTTCGGTCTCGGCTTCTTTTTCAACGCCTGGGCGAGCGTGGTCGGCGCCGGTGCCCTCACCGGTGACGTCGACCACCGGATCATCCCGCACTGGGCAGCCTCGCTCAGTCTCATCCGGCAGAAGTCCCTGGAGTCCACGTTGTACAACCCGCGCCGGATGGGGTGGCTCGGCGCACTCGTCGGAGCGGTGCTCGTCGCGTTCCTCAACTCGACGGCGGCAGCGATCCCCGAGGACCTGCGGGCGGTGGCCACGGCCGTGCTCGGCCCCGCCTCGGAGTGGCTGCTCAACCCGGTAATGCCGGCCATCTTCTGGCTCGCGGCCATGGACGCCGGGCGCCGCACCGGTGCCTGGGGCACCGTCCTCGGCGGGTTGGCGCACGTCGTGTTCGGCAACGCCGTCCCCGGCATCGTCCTCGGCATCGTCATCGCCAAGGGACTCGACGATCTCGGATGGTCCCGGGTGACCCGATCCATCGTCACCGCCGTCGTGCTGCTGTTCCTCTGCAGCGGTTTCCTCCGCGGTGTGGACGTCACCTTCCTCAACCAGCTCGGCGCCGACGTGCCGGTGTGGCTCGAGAATCTGCACCGCGCCACCGGCACCATGCCCTGATCGGAGAACACGTGGCTCTCGACAGCACCACTTCCGGCACCACCCGGCTTCGGCCGTGGCAGGGCGGGTTCTGGCTCTCCGAGCTGGCCTTTCCCCTCTTCACGGCCGCACTGTGCGCCGGCGTCTTCGCCGGGACGCACCTCTTCTACGTCTACGGCACCGGCATCTTCAACGAGATCGCCATCGCCGCCCTGCTCCAGCAAGGGTTCGACGGCAACGGATACGGGGCGGCGGCCGCGTTCGGCGCCGGGTTCATGCTCGCCCGCATCATCGAGGGCCCCATGGTCGGCATCCTCGACATCGGCGGGTCGATCCAGACCGGCGTGGGGATCGGCGTGCCGGCGATGCTCATGGCCGTGGGGATCACCGCGCCGCTGGAGCACTTCTGGCTGGCCCTCCTTGTCGGCGGCGCGGTCGGGCTCCTCATGGGCCTGCTGATCTTCGCCGTGCGAAGGGCCACCGTAAACGCCTCGGGCGCTCGCTCGACGTTCGGTGCCGACGTGATGATGGGGGCCGGCAACTCGGCGGGGCGTTACCTCGGCCCGTTGATCATCGTCTCGGCCGGCACCGCCTCGATCCCCGTCGGTCTCGGCGCGCTCATCGGAGCCGCCCTCTTCTACTGGTGGAAGAAGCCCATCGTCGGTGGAGCGATCCTCGGCGCCATGGCCGTCGGTGGGTTCGTCGGCATCCCCGAACCGGCGTGAGAGACCACAACTCGCCGCGCAACCGCACGCATCCATGTGAGAAGGGCGGATCCTCGTGACCACCTACGCCGACATCGGCCTGACAGCGGCCATCAACGCATCCGGAAAGATGACCGCGCTCGGCGGCAGTGTGCTGGCCGCAGACGTCGTCGCCGCCATGGCGGACGCCGCCGGCAAGCACGTCGTCCTCTCGGATCTCATGGCGTCCGCGGGACGCCACGTCGCACGCCTGCTCGGTGCGGCCGACGCCGCCGTGACCTCGAGTGCCTCGGCCGCCATCGCGCAGACCGTCGCCGCCCTCATCGCCGGCGCAGACACGGCCCTCCTCCAGCGCCTTCCGGCCGACGTCGGCAGGCCACGGGAGGTGATCCTGCAGAAGGGACACGCGGTCGACTGGGGAGCGCCGGCGACCCAGATGATCGCCCTGGGCGGCGGGCTGCCGGTCGAGGTCGGATCGGTCAACCGCACCGATCCGGCCCACGTGGCGGGTGCGATCGGGCCGGAGACGGCGGCGTTGGTCTACGTGCAGTCCCACCACACCGTGCACAAGGGCATGCTGCCGTTCGACGAGATGCTCGAGCTGGGCAGAACCCACGGTGTCCCCGTCATCGTCGACGCCGCTGCCGAAGAGGATCTGCGCCGGTGGGTCGCCTCGGGTGCCGACGCCGTCGTCTTCAGCGGTACCAAGGCCATCGGTGGGCCGACTTCCGGCCTGGTGTGCGGCTCCGCCGAGCTCATGCACGCTGTCCGCGCCCAGAGCGCGGGGATCGGCCGGCCGATGAAGGTCGGCAAGGAAGAGGTGCTGGGTCTGATCACCGCACTCGAGACCTTCCTCGCCGGGAGCGGCGGGCTGGACCCTGACGTGCAACGCACCCGGATGCACGAGATCGTCGACCACATCGCCCGGCGCCCGGGAATCGCCGCACAGATCGAGCAGGACGACGCCGGACGCGAGATCTACCGCGCGGTGCTCACCGTCGGGGAAGAGTCCGGAACCACCGCGACCGCCGTGGCGCGTGAGCTCGCCGCGTCCACCCCGCCCATGTACGTACGTGACCACAAGGCCGCCGTCGGCCAGCTCGCCATCGATCCTCGCCCGCTGAGCCCGGAGGAACAGATCCAACTCATGGACCGACTCGACGAGATTCTCGACGCCGCAGGAGCGCAGGCATGAGCGCGGCGCCCACCCGACAGGCCATGATCGAGACCATCGTCCGCGCTCGCGTCACGCCAACGGTCCGGGCCGCGGACTTCGAGCAGGCGGACCGGTGGGCCCGCGCGGTGGTCGACGGTGGCCTCCATGTCTTCGAGTTCACCGCCACGACGCCGGGCTGGGTCAGCGCCGTGGCGCGCTGGTCGTCGGAGGACTCGGCGACCGTCGGGCTCGGCACCGTCACGTCCGCCGAGGTCGCCGAGCAGGCGGTCGACGCCGGCGCGGCTTTCCTCGTCAGTCCGTTCCGCGTCCCCGAGGCACGGAAAGTGGCCGACCGGCACGGCGTCCTCCTCATCGAAGGGGGCCTGACGCCGAACGAGGTGCGGGAGGCGGGCCGGCACGGCCTGGCCAAGCTCTTCCCCGCCGGCCTCGGCGGACTGGACTACCTCAAGTCCCTGAGGTCCGTGCTTCCGGGAACTCCCATCGCGGCCACCGGTGGCATCGCCGTGGACCAGGCACGGACGTGGTTGGAGGCAGGCGCGGCGTCGGTGAGTATCGGCAGCGACCTCTTCGCCGGGCCGGACGTCGCGTCCGCGGCCCGGGCGCTGGCGGCGTCGGTCGCGGACGTGCCGCTGCCGGCGTTCCTCGACGACGGCGGTGACGGGCCCGAAGAGGCCGCGGCCAGCGAGGTCGTCGCGACGATCGGGGATCCGTCCGGGCTGCACGCCCGTCCCGCCTCCGAGATCGCCAAGACCGTCCGGGCCGCCGGCGGGGCGGTCACCCTCACCGGCCCCGACGGCGAGGAGGTCGACGCGCGCAGCATGCTTGCCGTGATGGGGCGGAACTACCAGCACGGAATGACGATCACGGTGGCGGCGTCGGGCCCGGACGCGGAGAGGGTGGCCAGGGACGTCGCCACCATCCTCGAGGCGAGCTGAACCGGGCACTGTCTGCCCTTGAGCGTCCTGACCGGTGACTGCCTCAGCCGGTCGCGGCGAGCACCTCCGGGTTGAGCACATTCCGCGGCCGGCGGCCCGCGACGACGTCGATAACGTTGGTGATGGTCCGGGTCTTGAGCTCGGCGTAGGACTGATCGGTGTAGAACCCGGCGTGCGGGGTGAGGACCACGCGGTCGAACCGGGTGAGCGGATGACCGACCGGCAGCGGCTCGGTCTCGAAGACATCCAACCCCGCGCCGAGGACGTGGCCGGACTGCAGGGCATCGACCAACGCGTCGGTGTCGACGACGCCGCCGCGTGAGGTGTTGACGACGACGGCGCGGTCGGGTAGCTGGGCGAGGGCGGCCGCGTCGAGGAGGTGGTGGGTCTCGTCCGTGAGCGGGACGTGCAGCGAGAGCACCTGCGAGCGAGCCAGCAGCTCGGGGAGTGACAGCACGGGGAAGCCGTCCTCGCTCGTGGTGCCGGCGCGGCGGGCCACGTCGTGGACGGCGACGTCCATACCGAGACCGGCGGCCTTCCGGGCGGTGGCCCGGCCGATGGCGCCGTAGCCCACCACACCGAACGTCGTGCCGGCGAACTGAGGGATCGGCACCTGTCCTTCGATGTCGGGCCGGCCGGCGCGGACCCCGGCGTCGAGCGCCGGGATCGCCCGCAGCACGGTCATCGCCAGGGTGATCGCGTGGTCGGAGACCGCCTCGGTGCCGTAGTCCGGAACGTTGCACACGGCGACGCCCCGGGCGGTGGCTGCGGTGACGTCGACGGTGTCCACCCCCACGCCGTACCGGCCCACGGCACGCACTCCCGGCAGGGCGTCGAGTACCGCCGCCGTGATGGGGGCGTACTGCACCACGAGACCGTCCGCGCCGGCGGCGGCGTCGATGACCTCCGCCTCGGTGGTCGCCTGAGCGCGGACTAGGTCGGCACCCACGGCTTCGGCGACAGCCTGCTCGTGGGCGATGGTGGCGTGGTCGCAGTCGGTGATGACGATCCGCACTGAGCCCTCCGTGTTGTTGCTGGGTGTCGTATCGGTGGTGGCGGCCGGCCTCAGCCGTCGGGCCACAGGGAGACGAGGACCTTGCCCGACGCCTGGGAGTCCTTTGCCGTCACGAAGGCCTCGACGGCCCGCTCGGCCGGGATCTCATGGGTGACGACCTCGCCGATCCGGGGTTCGGAGGCGAGCAGTGCGACGGCGTCGTCGATCTCGTCGAGGAAGCGCCACGCTCCCTTGACGGTCACCTCCTTGGAGATCATCGGAGCCAGGTTCACGCCGATCGGCGCGTTCGGCACCATGCCCACCTGGACGTAGGTTCCCGCCCGCCTGGCCCCGGCCAGCGCCGCCGAGATCGCGGCGGCGGCGCCGGAACACTCCAGCACGACGTCGAAGTGCTCGGGCGGCACGGCCTCTGCGGTGACGTCGATGGTGCGGTGGGCACCGAGCGCGCTCGCGCGCTCCAGCGGTCCCGGCAGGACGTCGGTCGCCACCACCTCCGAGGCGCCCGAGGCGAGGGCACCGGTCACGGCGAGCAGGCCGATCGGTCCGGCGCCGGAGACCAGCACCCGTTTGCGGTCCACCGGGCCGGCGAGGGCGATGCCGTGCAGGGCCACGCCGAGGGGCTCCGCGAGAGCCGCCCGGTCCAGCGGCAGGTCCTCGGGCAGCGGCCGCAGCATGTGGCTCTCGACCACGAGGTACTCCGCCATGCCGCCCTGGGTGTGCGGCCATGTCGACGCCGAGCCGAGGTAGGCGCCGCCGGGCCAGAGGTGCGCAGCGTCCGGCAACCCCGGAACGGCCTGCCCGAACGTGGCCGGATGGACCGTCACCGGCGTCCCGGGCTCCAGGTCGCCGGCGGGGTCGAGGTCGACGGTGCCGGAGACCTCGTGACCGGGGATCAGCGGCTCGCGCACCACGAACTCGCCGTTGGCGCCGTCGAAGTAGTAGTGCAGATCGGAGCCGCAGATGCCGGCGTAGGCCATGCGCAGCCGCACCTGGCCCGGGCCGGGTTCCGGCGTCGGGACCTCGCCGACCTCGAGGGTTTCCTTGCCGGTGATGACGACCGCTCGCATGGCTCTCCTCACACGACGGCGGTGATGCCGCCGTCGACGACGATGTTCTGCCCCGAGACGAACGATGAGGCGTCCGAGGCCAGGTACACCAGTGTGCCCACCAGTTCCTCCGGCCGACCCCAACGCTGCGCCGGCGTGCGCGCCCGCAGCCAGAAGTCGAACTGCTCGTCCTCGACGAGTGCGGTGTTCATCTCGGTGGCGAAATAGCCGGGGGAGAGGGTGTTCACCTGGATGCCGTGGCGCGCCAGATCGGCGGCCATGCCCTGGCTCAGCATCGCGAGACCCGCCTTGGACGCGGAGTACGGGGCGATGGTCTGCCGGGCGAGTCGGGACATCACTGAGCCGATGTTGACCACCTTGCCGGACCCGCGCTCGACCATGTGCGCGGTGATCTCCCGCGCGACGTAGAACGCGGCGGAGAGGTTCGTGGCGATGACGGCGTCCCAGTCCGCCGGGTCGAACTCGGCGAACGGTGCTCGCTTCTGGACACCCGCGTTGTTCACCAGCACGTCTGGGACGCCGTGCGTGGCGACGAGCTCAGTGACGCCCTCACGCACGGCGCTGGAGTCGGTGACGTCGAACGTGACGGTCCCGGCCACCCCGCCGGGTGCGGTCTGGTCGACGTGCTCGCGCGCGCGGGCGAGGGCTTCGGTGTCCCGCCCGTGCAGGATGACGCGTGCGCCGTGCTCGGCCAGGCCAGTCGCGAGGGCGAGGCCGAGACCGCGGGAGGAGCCGGTCACCAGGGCGAGGCGGTCGGTGAGGTCGAAGAGCGATCGGGCCATCCCCCAACTCTGGCGAATCCGGCGCCGTCTCGCGCGCGCGTCCACGCACAGGACGGCCCGGGGCCGCCAGCCCCCGCCCTCCCGCCGAGAGCGGAAACCTATGCCAAGAGCGGACGTTCAGACATCCGCTCTTGACTCAACTGTCCGCTCTCGGCGGGGGCGGGGTCAGCCGGGGACGGGCGGGTCAGCCTCGGGGGAGGTTGCGCAGGTTCGACCGCGCCATCGACATGACCTCACCCATGCCGCCGCCGAGGATCTCCTTGGTCATCGCCGTCGCGAAGCCGCGGATCTGACCGGAGGTGATCGACGGCGGGATGGACAGGGCATTGGGGTCGGTGATGACCTCGATGAGCGCAGGCCCGGGTCGGTCGAGCCCGTCCTGCAACGCCTTGCGCAGGTCCTTCGGGTCCTCCACCCGTACCGCCGGGATGCCGACGGCGAGGGCGACCTGGCGGTAGTCGATCGCCGGGGAGTCCGTGGCGTGTGAGGGCAGGCCCTCGACGAGCATCTCCAGCTTGACCATGCCGAGGGAGGAGTTGTTGAACACCACCGTCTTGATGGGCAGGTTGTAGACGGCCACGGTCAGCAGCTCGCCGAGCAGCATGGACAGCCCGCCGTCGCCGGCGAACGCGACCACCTGCCGGTCCCGGTCCGCCATCGAGGCGCCGATCGCGTGCGGCAGGGCGTTGGCCATCGATCCGTGCAGGAACGAGCCGATCACCCGGCGCCGGCCGTTCGGGGTGAGGTACCGGGCCGCCCAGACGTTGTTCATTCCGGTGTCGACCGTAAAGACGGTGTCCTCCGCGGCCGCCTCGTCGAGCTGGACGGCCGCGTACTCCGGATGGATCGGCGTGTGCTTCTCCACGTTGCGGGTGTACGCGCCGACGACCTTCGTCATCACATCGGCGTGCTTCTTGACCATGGACTTGAGGAACTTGCGGTCACGCTTGCGCTCCACCTGCGGGTTGAGTAGCCGCAGCGTCTCGCCGACGTCGCCGTGCACGGGGATGTCCAGCCGGGTGCGGCGGCCCAGGTGTGCGGCCTCGATATCGATCTGCGCCGTCGGGACGTCGTCCGGCAGGAACGCGTTGTACGGGAAGTCCGTGCCGATGAGGACGAGCAGGTCGGCATCCTCCATCGCGTCCTGGCAGGCGCCGTAGCCGAGCAGGCCGGACATGCCGACGTCGTGCGGGTTCTCGTACTGGATGATCTCCTTCCCGCGCAGCGAGTGCCCCACCGGGGCGGCGGCGAGGTCGGCCAGCTCGAGCACCTCCTCCCGCGCGTCCCGCGCGCCGGCGCCGACGAAGAGCGTGACCTTCTTGGCCCGGTTGATGGCCTGGGCGAGCGCGGCGACGTCCTCGTCGTGCGGCACGATCCGGGCCGGGCACGCGCCGGGGACGAGGATGGGCTCGTCGTCGTCGCTGACGTGCTCGTCGGCGACGTCACCGGGAAGGGTGAGCACCGCGACACCGGGCGCGGTGAGCGCGTGCTGGATCGCGGTCCGGGTGACCCGCGGGACCTGCTTGGCGGTGGAGATCATCTCCGAGTACACCGAGGCCTCGTTGAACAGCCGGTCCGGATGGGTCTCCTGGAAGAAGCTCGTGCCGATCTCCTCGCTCGGGATGTGCGAGGCGATCGCCAGGACCGGCACGCCGGAGCGGTTGGCGTCGTAGAGACCGTTGATGAGGTGCAGGTTGCCCGGCCCGCAGGAGCCGGCGCAGGCGGTCAGCTTGCCGGTGACCTCGGCCTCGGCCGCCGCGGCGAACGCGGCCGCCTCCTCGTGGCGGACCTGGACCCATTCGATGCCCTCGGTGCGGCGGACGGCGTCGACGATCGGGTTGAGCGAGTCCCCGACGATGCCGTAGATGCGCTCGACGCCGGCGGCGACGAGCTGGTTGACGAGGTGTTCGGCGACGCTACGGGCCACGGTCGGCCTCCCGGTTCGTTGAGCTGGGTTGCTTCGGCTCCACCGACGATCCTGCCCGCTTCGGCCGAGCTGTGCAGGTTCTCGTCGCGAAACCGGGTGAAACCGCCGTGAAACCGGGTTGAAGGCGCCCGGCCGCAGGCTTGCCGTCATGACCACAACACTGCAGAAGGACCCGCCCCGGGTCCTCACCGGCGGCAACGCCGTCGTGGCCCGGGGCCTGGTCAAGACCTTCGGAACCGTCCGCGCGGTCGACGGCGTGGACCTGACGATCCGCCGCGGCGAGGTGTTCGGGCTGCTCGGCCCGAACGGCGCGGGCAAGACCACCACGGTGCAGATGCTCGCCACCCTGCTGCCGATCACCGACGGCGAGGCGGAGATCTTCGGCGTCGACGTGCGGCGCGAGCCGCACAAGATCCGTCAGCTGGTCGGCGTGACCGGCCAGTACGCCTCCGTGGACGAGAACCTCACCGCGGCGGAGAACCTCTGGCTCTTCGGCCGGTTGCTCGGCCTGAGCTCACGGGACGCGCGGCGGACCGCCACCGACCTGCTGGGCCGGTTCGGCCTGGAGGACGCCGCGACCCGGCAGATCAAGACGTTCTCCGGCGGTATGCGGCGCCGCCTCGATCTGGCGGCCTCGCTCATCGCGCGGCCGCCGCTGATCTTCCTGGACGAGCCGACCACCGGCCTCGACCCGCGGACCCGGGGGCAGATGTGGGACACGATCCGGGATCTCGTCGCGGCCGGTTCGACGATCCTGTTGACCACCCAGTACCTGGACGAGGCCGATCAGCTCGCCGACCGCATCGCCGTCATCGACCGCGGCACCAAGGTCGCCGACGGGACACCCGAAGAACTGAAGACCTCCGTCGGATCCTCGACCCTCCACCTACGGCTCGCCGAGCACGATGAGATCGCCACCGCGGCCGAGGTCGTCGCCGCCGTCACCGGCGAGGAACCGGTCCTCACCCCGGAGTCCGGCGGGCTCAACGTGGCCCTGCCCGATCCCAACGGCGCCGCCGACATCCTCATCCGGCTGCGCGAGGCCGAACTGTCCATCGCCACCGCCTCGGTACGCCAGCCCACGCTCGACGAAGTCTTCCTCGCCATCACCGGCCACCACAGCGAGGACGACACCGGCCACCACGACCCCCACGACGACGCCACGGACGACGCCGCCACGTCCGGCACGAAGGAGACCCGCGCATGACCACCGTCACCCTCGATATCGACCTCCAGGCCCGGCCCGGGCCGAGTGAGACCGTGCGCCAGACGCTGTCCATGGCCTGGCGTGCGGTGATGAAGATGCGCCGCAATCCGGAGCAGCTGTTCGACGTGGTGTTCCAGCCGTTGCTGTTCACCGCCATGTTCACCTACATCTTCGGCGGCGCGATCTCCGGCTCGGTGGCGAACTACCTGCCGCTGATCATCCCGGGCATCCTCGCCCAGACCGCGCTCACCGCCTCGATGGCCACCGGCGTCCAGCTCCGCGAGGACATGGACAAAGGCGTCTTCGACCGCTTCAAGTCTCTACCCATCGCCCGGATCGCCCCGCTCGCCGGCCCGATGGTGGCGGACCTGCTGCGGTACGGCATCGCCGCCACGTTGACGATCCTCACCGGATTCCTCATGGGCTACCGACCCGACGGCGGTCTCTTCGGCGTCCTCGCGTGCTGGCTGCTGACCATCGGGGCCGGCTGGTCGATCGCGTGGATCTTCTGCTGGCTCGGCACCATCGCGCGTTCGGCCCAGGCGGTGCAGGGCATCTCGATGATGATCCTGTTCCCGCTGACCTTCCTGTCCAACGCGTTCGTGCCGGCCGAGACGTTGCCGGACTGGCTGGAGGCGTTCGTGACCGTCAACCCGGTCTCGCACGTGGTGACCGCCTGCCGTGACCTCATCAACACCGGGCAGGTCACCGGTGAGGTCGGCTGGGCGCTGGTGGGCTGCCTCGCGGTGGTCGCGATCTTCGCCCCGCTCGCTGTGCGGGCCTACAGCCGGAAGATCTGAGACGCGGAGTGGCCGAGTCAGGCGCTGTCGACGATCCGCTCGATCGCGGCGCGGGCCTCGGGCAGCAGGTCGGCCGCGCGCCGCTCGCCGTACTCGGCCGCCACGGCCTCCAGCACGCCGGGCGCCAGGGCCTCGGCGTCGGTGACCACGTGTTCCCAGCGCATCGGCGGGCTCATGCGGGGGTAGGCGAACCGCTCGGCGAGGACGAGCAGCCGGATCGCGTCGGTCGGGGCCAGCGCGCCACGCAGCAACGCCCACATCCCGGTGGCGAAGAAGATCAGACCGGTCACCGGATAGTCGATGAACGGCCGCTCCTCGTCGAGCAGTGAGCGGACCTTTCCGGTCAGGAGCTCGAACAGGTCCCGGCCGCGCTCGCCGTCGGCGTAGCGTGCCTCGGCCGCCAAGGCCGTGGCCTCGGTGGCGAGCACCCAGGGGAAGAGCATGTTCTCGCCGTCCATCGGGTGGCCGCGGCGGTGCGCGTGGCTGTCCTCGACCGCGGTCCGGTACAGCGCCAAGCCGTCCTCCACGTGCCCGTCGGCGATCGCGAGCTGCGCCTGCGCCATGATCACGGCGCCGGTGCGATCTCGGCCCGCGGCGCGGCCGGCCTCTTCGATGTCGGCCACGTCGCGCCGTGCCGCCTCGAAATCCCCGCGGTCGATGGCCGCCAGGGCGATGGCCAGTCGTGCCTGGACGGCGTCGTCGGTGGCGCCGATGCGCTCGAGCATCGGCAACGCCTGCTCGGCGTGCCGGGCCGCCGGGTCCGACTCGCCGAGCTGACCGTGCAGGCTGGCGAGCATCATGTGCAGGTTCGCGTGGATCCACGGGCCGTCGTCGGCGCTCGCGCAGTCCAGCGCGCGGCGGGTGGCGGCGATCGCCTCGGTGAGTGCGCCGGCGTTCTCTCGTTCGTGGGCCTGGTAGTACCAGGCGATGGCCCGCACCCGGGCGTGCGGTGACTCGACGAGAGCGAGACAGCGCCGGTGCATCTCGTCGTCCGGCGTCGCCGGATTGGCGATGGCGCACGCGATCTGGATCATCGCGTCCAGGCTGGGGTCGTGGGCGTGGCTCCCCAGCCGATCGAGGATGCGGTGCAACCGGCTGCGATCCCCGGTCGCGCCGACCAGGGCTGCGAACATGCCCAGTGCGAGCGCCGCACGGGTCAGGTCCGCGAGCTGCGACGGGGGAGTGAAGTCCTCGAGCACCTCGGCCAGCGGCATGACGAACGTCCCGCCCCGCGGTTGGTCGCCGCGCAACCCTCCCAGTCCCGCGACAGCGACGAACACCGGGACGACCGTGGCCGGATCCGGCTCGTCGAACGCCTGCCGCAGCACGTCGGAGAGATTGGCGTCCTCGAGGGCGAGGACGTCGATGGCAGCCAACTGATCCGGGCCGTACAGCTTCCGCGACTCACGCTCGGCGAGCGTGACCGCCCAGCGGCGCTGCTGCTCTCGCGCCACATCCTCCTCGCCGGCGCCGACGAGCTGCATCCGCCCGAACTCGCGCACCGTCTCTAGCATCCGGTAGCGCAGGTGCGTGCCGGCGTCCGAGACGGTGAGCAGCGAGGCGTCCACCAGCTCCGCGACGGCGTCGACGGCCTCCGCGCCGACCATCGCCTCGGCGGCTTCGAGCGAGAACCCGTCCTGGTAGACCGAGAGGCGGCGCAGTGCCCGGCGCTCGCGTTCGGCGAGCAGGTTCCATGACCAGTCGATGACGGCCAGCAGGGTCTGGTGCCGGTCCGGGGCGGTGCGGTCGCCGCCGCGCAACAGGTCGAAGCGGTTGGTGAGCCGGCGCAAGATCTCCTCGACCGACATCGCCCGGACCTTCGCGGCGGCGAGTTCGACGGCGAGCGGGAGACCGTCCAACCGGTCGACGATCCCGCGGACGGTATCGGCGGGCAGGCGCGCGCCCGGCCGGGCGGCCGTGGCGCGCTCGGCGAACAGGGCGGCGGCGTCGCCCGGGCCGAGCTGCCCGAGCGGGTAGACGCGCTCGGCCGCGATGGCCAGCGGTGTGCGGGAGGTGGTCAGGACGGTGAGCTCGGGCACCGCGCTGACGAGGAAGGCCGTGAGCTCCGCGACGGCGGTGACGAGGTGTTCGCAGTTGTCCAGGACGAGCAGGGTCGGCACCTGGAAGAGATGGTCGGCCACCCGGGCACGCACGTCGGCGCGTTGCTCGCGGGTGAGCAGACGGCGGCTGCTGACCGAGTCACGCACCCCGAGTGCCGCCGCGACCTCCGCGAGCACGTCCTCGTCGGCGGTGACGCCGACGAGCTCGACGACGTGCACGGCCGGCTGGTCCGCCCGGCCTGCGAGCACCTGTGCCAGCCGGGTCTTGCCGAGCCCTCCCGGTCCGAGAATGGTGACCACGCGCGCCTGGCGTAGCAGGCCGGTCAGGGCCTCGACGTCGTCGGCCCGCCCGAGCAGTGAACTCGCCTCGTACCGGACGCCGGTGCGCACCGGCCGGTCCCGGGCCAGCAGTTCCCGGTGCAGCGCCTGCAGCTCGGGTGCGAGGTCGACGCCGAGCCGGTCGGCCACGTCGGTGCGGTACCGGTCGTACCGGGCGAGCGCCGCTGGGACGCCGCGGACGGCCGCCTCGCTGCGCAGCAACGCGAGCAGCACCTCGTCCGTGTGCGCGGCGGCCTCGAGGAGGGGCAGGGCGTCCTCGTGCCGGCCGGCAGCCGCGTGAACCCGACCGAGGAGGCCCTCGGTGTCCTGGCCGGCGGCGTGGACCCTTCGGGCGTCCGCTTCCGCGGAGGCGGGATCGCCGTCGGCCAGGGCGCGACGGGCGCGGGCCGCCGCGTCGCGGACGAGCCAGGTCTCGACGTCGTCGCGGGCAAGGGCGAGCCGGTAGCCGGTTCCGGCACGGGCGACGGCCTCGGCGCAGGTGGCCTTCCGCGCGCGGGAGACCACGACCTGCAGGGCCTTGTCCGGGTTGGCCGGCCGGTTCTCGGGCCAGATCGCCTCGGTCAGGCTCGCCTCGGAGACCGGATGACCGTCGGCGGCTGCGAGTCGCCTAAGCAGGGCGCGGGTGCGGTCGCCCGGCACGGAGCGGCCCTCCCACGTCACGCCGTCGAGCAGCCGCAGGCGCGGATCGTGCGCTGTCCCGGCCACGGGGGAAGTTTAGTCGGGATCCGTCCGAGGCCTCGTCGAGTCACGAACGATCAGCCGAGGTTCCATAATCAGGTGCTGGTCCTCGGCGCGACCGTCGATCCTGCTCAGTAGCAGGTCGACGGCACGACGCCCTAGGAGCTCTCGACGCTGCTGCACCGAGGTCAGTCGGGGCCGTGACCTGCGTGCGAGAGCTGAGTCGTCGTACCCGACGACGGCGAGGTCGTCGGGGACCCGTGCGGCCACGTGGTCGGCGGCATCGATCAGGTCGAGGGCCTCGACGTCGTTGCGTGCGAAGTACGCGTCGTACCCGTCCTCGAGTGCCCTGGCGAGGAGGGTGCCCAGGCCCTCGTCGGCCACGAACGCATCCAGCACCCGGACATAGGCGCCCAGGCCTGCACGGCGCATTGCGGCGGCGTACCCGTGACGCCGTGCCAGCCCGGCCGGCCGGTACGAGGATCCGACATGTGCGATCCGGGTGTGTCCCGTCGCGTGCAGGTGTTGCACTGCCAGCGCCGCCCCGTGCTCGTCGTCGTTGTTCACAGCGTCCACGCCCGGCACGGGTCTCTCGCTCCGGCCGACCATGACCACCGGCGCGCGCCGCGCCGCTCGCCGAAGAACCTGGGGTTCGACCCACGAGGACACGACAACGAGCCCGTCGAGACCAAGGTCGAGCAACGACTCGACTCGTCCGGTCAGCTTGCCGCGGTCCCGGGAGCCGTGGGCGAGGAGGACTGACAATCCGGCACTCTCGGCGGCCTCCTCGACCGAGGTGACGATCTCGGTGTGATACGGGTTCTCCAGGCTCGAGATGACGACGCCGATGAGCATGGTGCGGCCCTCGCGCAGGCTGCGGGCCAGCACGTTGGATCGGTAGCCGATGGCTTCGGCCGCGAGCAGGATCCGCTCCCGCGTCCGCTCCCGTACCCCCGGATCGCCGCGCAGCGCCAGGGAGACCAGCGATTTGGAGACTCCGGCGTGTGCCGCGACGTCGCGGATGGTGGGGCGGCTCGTCACGGCATTCATCTTGCCTGGTCGTGGACGCGTCCCGACAAGGTCGGACGCTCCAGCGTCTGGAACGTTCCAAGAATTCGGCCGCCGTTCACCGTCTCGATCCGTTCCGGACGTTTCGTGGTCGGACCGCCTGCCTAGCGTGCCGTGACGTGAGCACGATCGAGACCACGCCGGCGATCTCCCCCGACCGGAGGGCACCAGGGCTGCGCACACGGCCGGAGGTCTTGCTCCTCGATTTCGGAGGTGTCGTCTTCGCCACGCGCCGCCGCGCGGAGGGCATGACGGAGGTGGCCGAGCGGGTGTCGAGCCTCCTCGCGCACGCGAGTCACGAGCACCACGTCGCCGACCTCGTGACGATGCTCGAGGGCGGCAAGCGTGCGCTCGGGGACTGGAAGAACAGTCAGTCCCGGAGACGGGAGCCCACCGAGTTGGACCACCGGACCATATGGCGTGACTTCTACGGCGCGCCCCTGCCGCTCGCGCAGCGTGAGCTGCTCGCCGGGCACGCCGAAGAACTCCAGATGATGATGACGTTGCACCTGACCGAGCACAGCGTACGGCCGGGCATCGTCGACCTGCTCGGCGTGGCCGCGAACCTCGGGATCCCGGTCGGCATCGTGTCCAACACACACTCCGGCCGAGCGCACCGCGCCGTGCTCGACCGCTCCGGCCTCACGGACCGGTTCGCCGTGCAGGTCTACTCCGACGAGGTCGGTGTCCGGAAGCCTCATCCCGGCATCATCGCGCTCGCCGCGCGGGCGCTCGGCACGACGGCGAGCAGTAGCTGGTACGTCGGTGACACCTTCGACCGAGACGTGGTCGCCGGAAGGCGAGCCGGCGTGGCCGCCGTCGTCCTGACCCGGCACCACAAGACGGACCATCCGCCGTTCCCTGTCGCCGAACGCGCGGACCTCGTTCTCGACGATCCACGGGGTCTCGTACCGCTGCTCGAGGAGGCGAGTCCCACCCGCCCGAGCGGGCCGGCCCGCAGCCGTGCTGATGCGTCAGCCCGCGATCTCACCGCTGCGGCGGGGAGTCGGCCCCCGTCAGCACTCCTGCTCGATCATGGCGGCGTCATCTCCACCTCGCAGGTCGACACGGCCGGGCTCCAGCGTTTCGCCGCCCTCCTCGCGGGCCGACTGACCGCAGCCGGCCATCCGACGAGCCCGCGCGAGGCAGCGCGGGCGCTCGCGGCGGCCCGGCGTGGCCACAAGCAGTGGAAGCAGGCACACGAGACCACCCGGGACGGTGTTGTCCCAGAGATCGACCCGGCCACGTTCTGGGCCGACCTCGTCGCACCTGCGTTGCCCGGCCTGCCGGAGGCCGTCGCGGCGTGGATGCGAGCGGAGTCCCACGACCTGATGTACTTCTACGCGCGGGCGAAATCCGTGCG
The DNA here is from genome assembly GCF_042680605.1 of Georgenia deserti. Classification (NCBI taxonomy): domain Bacteria; kingdom Bacillati; phylum Actinomycetota; class Actinomycetes; order Allobogoriellales; family Allobogoriellaceae; genus Georgenia; species Georgenia deserti. Next base: position 123,745 of record NZ_JBHUEE010000003.1, on the reverse strand, counting down.
CACCATCCGGCCGGGCGTGGCGGCCTTGCTCGAGCGCGCCGCTCGCGCCGGAGTCCCGGTCGGCATTGTCTCGAACACCGTCAGCGGGCGCGCGGTCAGGGCAGAACTCGATCGCCTCGGCGTGCTGGACCTGATCGCCGCGCACGCCTACTCGGACGAGGTCGGGCGGCGCAAACCCGATCCGGCGGGTGTCCATTCCGTCCTGACGGCCCTGGACGCGGACCCGGCGCAGGCCTGGTTCGTGGGCGACAAACCGCACCGTGACGTTCCCGCCGCGCGCCGGGCGGGAGTCGGGACCGTCGTGCTCGTGCGCGGCGGCTCCACACCGGACGACACGCTCGATCGCCTGGTCGGTGGGGCGCCGTCCGAGCAGCTACCGGACCACGTGATCACCGAGATGACCGAGCTGCTCGACCTGGCTCTGCCGCACAGCCGCGTCTAGCAGCGCCCCACGACCCGAGGGAAGCCACATGACCACGTCCGCCTCCGTGGCCGCCGACTCGTTCGAGCGCCACCGCCCCTCCGAGCAGCTATCCGGCTCACAGAAGCTCATGATCCTCATCCTCTCGATGACCCTGTACGGCGTCGGGGACATCGTGTGCCAGGTCCTGCCCGAGTTCAGCGTCGGACCGCTCGAGCTCGGCGTCTCCTATTTCGCCTTCATCGCCGTCGTCCTTGCGGCGCTCCTCAGCCCGGCCTGGGTGGCGCTCGGTGCGCCACTGGGCGAGCTGGTGTTCTCGGACATGCTCCTCGGAGACTTCGGCGGTTTCAGCGAGCTGGAAGGCTTTCTCCAGACCGCCTTGGCCATCTACGTCGCCGGGTCCCTGGTGAAGAATCCCGCGAAGGCCAAGCAGCTTGCCTGGGCGTGCGTCGCGATGGTGCTGGTCGACAAGGTCTCCGGCGGCATCGTCGACATCACGAAGGTCGCCGTCGGTATTGATCCTGAGACGCTCGAGGAGTCCGACGGTCTGATGTCCGCCTTCCTGCTCGCCGAGGGGCTGGACATCGTGGTCACGGTCGCCCTGTCCGGGATCCTCTTCGGCGCGCTGCCCGCGATGTGGCTCGCGCCGCGACTGTACGGCAAGATCGAGCCGATCATGGGCCTGCGCCCTCGGGACCCGCAGCACCCACCGCAGTTGCGCGGACCATGGGGGACCAGCTTCTGGTTGCTCGCCGCCGTGGCAGTCGTCCTGGCCGGTGCGATTGCCCTGTTCGCCACCTGGGAAGAGTTCGTCGGCCGGGAGGGCCTGTCCACCTTCGCCGCTTTCGAACCCGACTTCGTCGACCGGTACGGCCAGGGCTACCTCGCCGTCGCGGTCGCCGTCGTCCTGGCCCTTGGTCTCACCGGATTCTTCGTCCTACGCGCCCTGCGCGGACGTGGCGAGCGGGCACAAGGCCGCCGGCAGTGAGCCTGTCCACCGAGGACGTCCCGGCGCGGACCACCGACGCCGGGACGTCCGCCGCCATCGAGGTCGCCGACCTGTGCTTCACGTACCCGGGGGCGTCCGAAGCGACGCTGCACGGAGTGTCCCTCCAGATCGAGCGCGGAGACTTTGTCGCTGTGGTCGGTGGCAACGGCTCGGGCAAGACCACGTTGTGCAAGACGTTCAACGGGCTGGTGCCACACTTCTGGAACGGCGACATCACCGGCGTCGTCCGTGTCAACGGACGCAGCACGGCCGGGGTGAGCGTCGCCGAGATCGCGCAGGACGTCGGGTACGTCTTCCAGGACTTCGGCAACCAGCTCGTCCGCCCGACCGTGCGCGACGACGTCGCCTTCGGGCCTTTGAACTTCGGCCACGACGACTGGCGTGAACGCACCGAGCGCGCGCTGCGTGCCCTGTCCATCGAGGACATCGCCGGGACACACACGTGGCAGCTCTCGGGCGGGCAGCAGCACCTGACAGCGCTCGCCGGCGCACTCGCTCTGGCCCCGAGCATCCTCGTGGTGGACGAACCGGCGGCCGAGGTGGACCCGGGGCGTGCCGCGGTGTTGTACGACCACCTCACGCAGTTGAACGCCCAAGGCATCACCGTCGTGGTCATCGAGCATCACGCCGAGCTCGTGGCACGGTACGCGCGGTCGGTCGTGCTCATGGCCGACGGGGCGGTGCGCTGGCACCTCCCTGTGGCCGAGGCGCTCTCCCGTACGGCGGACCTGGAGGAGGCGGACATCCCGGCACCGCAGGTGGTGGCCGCCGCCCGGGCGCTCGATCCGGCCGTGGCCGCCGGCGAGCGGCTCGCTCCCCTGTCCGTCCAGGAGTGCGCCGAGCTGGTGCGCGCCACGACCGGTGTCCCGGCGGACGGCGGTGCCGTCACGGACGGCGGTGCGGACACGTCCGAGGGAAAAGGTTCGAACGGCGGCGTCGTCGCGCAGGCGTCCGACATCGAGGTCGCGTACCAGAGCGTCGACGGTGGCAAGTCCGTGGTGATCGAGGGCCTCGACCTCGAGCTGCGCGAAGGCGAGCGCGTGGCGCTCGTCGGCTCCAACGGAGCGGGGAAGTCGACCCTCCTTTCGGCCCTCGCCGGATTGACGCTGCCGCGGCGGGGCACGGTCGTCGTCGACGGTTACGACACTCGCCGCCTGACAGCCGCGGAACTGGCCGGAACCGTGTGTTACCTCGTCCAGCGCCCGGAGCAGATGTTCCTGCAGGACTCCGTACGTGCCGACGTCGCGATGTACCCCACCGGCAGGAACATGGTCGACGCCGAGGAACTCGTCGACGAGGTGCTGTCCAGAGTCGAGTTGACGCACCTGGCCGATCGCGACGGCCGGTTGCTCTCCGGTGGACAGCAGCGCAGGGCCACGCTGGCCATCGGGCTGGCGATGCGACCGACCCTCCTGCTGTTGGACGAACCGACGTCCAGCCTTGATCTGCGATCCAGAGACGACGTGATCGCGATGCTCGCCGCACTCTCGGAGCACATCCGTTGCTCGGTGGTCGCCACCCACGACATGCAGCTGGTCGCCGAGTGGGCCGATCGTGTGGTCGTGCTGGACCACGGTCGCGTGATCGCCGACCTGCCACCCGCGGAGCTCTTCGCCTCACCCGGCGTGCTGCACCAGGCACGACTCGTACCGCCTCAAGTCAGTCAGCTCGGCGCTGTCCTCGGACTGCGCCCGATCCCGCTGACCGTCGCGGACCTCGTGGCACGCCTGACGAAGGAAGACACATGACGGTCGTTGAGATCCGCCGTGGACATACTGACGATGAGCCGGCACCGGTGACACCGCGGCAGGGAAAACGACGCACCGATGCCGGACGTCTCTCGATCGAGTGGGTCAAGCTCGAGCTCATGCGGGTCGCCTATGCGACTCGGGGCGGCTTCCTGTCGGTCCGTGACCCCCGTGCCGTGCTCGGCTGGTACGTCCTGTGTGCCCTCGCCCCGTGGTTGACCTACGACATCGGCACTCTCGCTGTGCTGTTCGGTCTCGGGCTCGGCTGCGCGCTCGCGGCACGGATCGGCCCGCTGCTCTTGGGACTCTTCGCGTTCGGACTGCTCACCCAGGGCGTGTACGTGCTGGTGATCACCCTCGTCCTCGGCGGCGATCTCGCTGCTCTCCACGGACTGGTCCAGGTCTCGCTCAAGCTCGGCACGGTCTCGCTCGCGAGCATGGCAGCCTTCGTCTCTTTGGATCCGGAGAAACTCTCCGACGGGCTCCAAGCGCTGCGTGCACCGGCGATCGTGGGATTCGGCGTCAGCTACGGATACCGCATGGTTCCGCTGCTCGTGGACGAGTTCCGCACCATCGTGGACGGTCACCGCCTGCGTGGTGCGCCGCCGACGGGCCACGGCTTCCTCGGCTGGCGCACCGTCGCCCGAGCGGGGCGGATCGCCGTCCAGGCGTTCTACCCGCTGATGCTCAATACCGCCAGGCGCACCCGGACCACGGTCGAAGGGCTGGAGACGCGTGGGTTCGGGACACAGACCGCGGCCACGAGGAAGCTTCGCCTGGCTCATCTGCACTTCGGCCTCCGGGACGGGACCCTGCTGGTGGCGACCGTCCTCGTCATCGTCGCGGCCTACGTGTTCGGGCCCGATCTCATGGCCGTGTGGCGCGGCGCGGTGGCCGACGGGTAGGCATCCGCGGTTGGGCTCAGAATCCGGAGTCCCGGCCGGCCCCGTCGGCCCCCGGTTCCGTCTCGGCCGGAGTGTGCTGTCCCGGCAGCTCCACCGCGGCGCCGCGGTCCTGGGCACGTAGCACGGGAGCGAGCGCGAGCGCCGCCAGCACGGCCGCGGCGCCGCTGACGGCGAGCACGGCGAAACCGCCGGTCGAGCCCGAGGTGTCCACCAGCGAGCCGGCCAGCGCCGAGCCTGCGGAGACGCCGAGGTTGATGCCGGTGTGCAGCCACGCGAGTCCTTCGGTCAGGCGCCGCCGGTCGACGAGGTGCTGGACGAGGGTGTTGCCGTTGATGATCGTCGGCGCGATGGCCAGCCCGGTGACGAGCATGACGGCGCCCATCACGAGAATGGAATCGACCAGGAGGAACAACACCGCCCCGAGGCCGAGCACGCTGACCGTGGCCAGCAACCGCCGCCACGCAGGCCCGAGCCAGGTGTGCGCCCCGTAGGCGAGGCCGGCGAGGAACGAACCGAGTGCGAAGACCCCGAGCAGTGGGCCGGCGGCACCGGCGCGGCCCAGTTCGTCGGTGAAGGAGACGACGGCGACCTCGGAGGCCCCGAAGATGCCGCCGACGAACATGAACACCACGACCAGGCCGAGCACGGCTGGTGATCGGATGACCGGCGCGCCCGGTTGCGGGTCCTCAGCGGTACGCGGGTGCGGAGCGGGCTCGGTGCCCCGCAGTGCCAGGAACGTGAACCCGCCACCGACGAGGAGGATCGCGCAGGTCGCCGTCGCCGACCACGGGGCGACGCTCGTGGCCAGCGCCGTGGCCACCACCGGCCCGACGACGAAGGTGAACTCGTCCAGCGAGGACTCGAGCGAGAAGGCACGGTGCAGCTGGTGCGGTGTCTCGGTGACGTTCGTCCACCGTGCGCGCACGAGCGAGCCCATCGACCCGGTGGTCAGCCCCGCCAGCACGGCGCATCCGTAGATGACCCACAACGGTGCGGCGTTGACGGCCGCCACGATGAGGGCGACGAGGGCGAGCGCCGAGACGGCGAGTGAGGGGCGCATCACTCTGGCCTGGCCGAAGCGGTCCACCAGGCGGGACAGCTGAGGCGCGCCGGCGGCCTGGGAGAGGACGTACGTGGCCGAGACCGTGCCGGCGGTGGTGTAGGACCCGGTCAGCTCGGAGAGCATGAGCACGATCCCGATGGACATCATCGGCACCGCGAAGCGGGCGAGCAGCCCCGCCGCGGAGAACGCCAGCGCCCCGGGCAGCGCGAGGACTTCGCGATAGGGATTGCGCACCGGCCGATTCTTCCAAACGCGCCGGCGTCCGGGCGTCCGGAAATCCCCGGTCAGGGCGCCACACAGCTGTGGGGTCGGCCACCACGTCCGGCCGCCGGGTCGATACAGGCGACCTCCGATGCCGTCGGCGCCGGTCAGGCCTGCTGGAAGGCTCCGATGAGCTGGTCGACGCCCAGCCAGACGAACAACAGCGCCACAACGGCCAGCAGCGTGTTCCCGAGCCAGCCGTTGCGCCACTGCTGCGGCATGGACGAGCTGTTGAGCAGCCCCAGCAGGGTGATCGCCAGGAACGGCATGAACAGCGCGCCGAGCGCGCCGTAGGCGATGACCAGGCCGGTCGGCTGACCGAGCAGGAACAGCAGCATCGGCGGGAAGGTCAGCCACGCGACGTACCACTTGAAGTACCGGCCGCCGGTGCGCAGGTCCGGGTGCCCGGACGGTAGGCCGCGCAGCGTGCCGACGAAGTCGGCGAACATGAGCGAGACGCCGTTCCACACGCCCACCAGGGAGGAGAAGGCTGCGGCCCAGAAGCCGACGAGGAACACGGTGCCGATGACGTCGCCGTACCGCTGCCGGAGGACGTCGGCGAGGTCGACCAGGCCGGACTGGTCGGTCGAGATGGCCAGGTTCGCGCTGTAGAGGAGTTCGACGCCCATGACCATGACGGCGATGACGAAGATGCCGGTCACCACGTACGCCATCGTGTTGTCCAGGCGCATCACCTTCATCCAGCCGGCGGCGGCCCAGCCCTTCTCGCGGAGCCAGTACCCGTACGCGGCGAGCGTGATGGTGCCGCCGACGCCGCCGGCGACGCCGAGCACGTAGACGACGGCGCCGTCGGGCACCTGGGGGATGAGTCCGGCGAGCATGGCCGGGACGTTCGGCAGCGCGAACAGCGAGATGCCGACGACGATGACCATCATGAGCAGCACCAGCGAGCTCACGATCCGCTCGAAGGTCTTGTACCGGCCGAACCAGACCATGAGGAAGCCGAGGACGCCGGTGCCCGCGGCGACGATGTTGCGGTACGTCGCCTCGTCCAGCCCGTCGATCGGGATCAGTTCGACGACGGGCAGCGCGGCCGACGTCATGGCCGAGGCGCCGTAGACGATGCCCCAGATGACGATGTACGGCCCGAAGTACCAGGTGGTCCACCGGCCCAGCGACCGCCAACCCTGGAAGATCGTCAGTCCGCTCGCGAGCGAGAACCGGCCCGCGCCCTCGACGAGCAGGATCTTCATGAGCACGCCGAGCACGACCGCCCACAGCAGCGCATAGCCGTAGTTGGAGCCGGCGGTGAGTGTGGCGACGAGGTCCGCTGCCCCGACGCCGGTGCCGGCCACCACCAGGCCAGGTCCGATGACCCGCCACTTCTTGACCGAGATCAGCTGCTCGCCGGTCGCGGGCGAGTCGTCCGGCTGATCGGCGTCCGCACGGGACGGCGTCTCCTCGCTCACGGGCCCTCCATCGTCGTCGACAGCGCGGGCGGCGCCCGCCGGAACGTGCGCGGCAGTGAACCACATCCGCGCAGCGATATGCACGCCGCCGTCCGATATCCGTCTCGTTAGGGTCGGACCATGCCCGACGCCTTCACACCGCCGCCGTCCTTCACCACCCGTCCCACCCTCCGGGGGACCTTCGGAATGTCGGCCTCGACGCACTGGCTCGCGACCGGGACGGCGCAGTCGGTCCTGGAACGCGGCGGCAACGCTTTCGACGCCGCCGTGGCCGCGGGGTTCGTCCTGCATGTCGTCGAGCCGCACCTCAACGGGCCCGGTGGTGACATGACCGGCGTCTTCGCGACGGCACGGGAACCGGGCCGGGCCACGGTGCTCATGGGGCAGGGTCCGGCTCCGGCCGGCGCAAGTGTCGAGCACTACCGCAGCGAGGGACTCGACCTGGTGCCCGGTTCCGGTGCGCTGGCCGCCGCCGTCCCCGGCGCCGTCGACGCCTGGCTGGTGCTGCTGCGCGACCACGGCACCTGGGAGCTCGCCGACGTGCTGACGCCGGCGATCGACTACGCGCGCAACGGGCACCCGGTGCACGACCGTGTTGCCGCGACGATCGCGCAGATGCGCGAGCTGTTCGAGACCCGCTGGCCCACGTCCGCGGCGGCGTGGCTGCCCGGTGGCCGCGCGCCGGCCGGCGGTGAACTGATCCGCAACGAGGCCTACGCGCGAACGTTGAACCGGCTCGTCGCGGCCGGTCGCCGGCCGGGAGTGCCGGACGCTCGGCCGGCGCGGGTGGAGGCGGCGCGTGCTCAGTGGCGGACCGGATTTGTCGCCGAGGAGGCGGCCGCGTTCGCCGCAGCCCCGCACTGGCACGCCGACGGCGCCGACCACGCCGGCGTGCTGACCGCCGAGGACTTCGCGGCGTTCGAGGCCGGATACGAGCCCGCGGTCACCGCCACGTTCCGCGGGTACACCATCGCGAAGACCGGTGCCTGGGGGCAGGGTCCGGTGCTGCTGCAGATGCTGCGCATCCTCGACGGGTTCGATAATGACGCCCGGCTCGACCCGTCCACGGCGCTCGGTGCGCACACGATTCTCGAGACCCAGAAGCTGGCGCTCGCCGACCGGGACGCCTATTACGGCGACGACCCCGACGTCCCGCTGGAGACGCTGCTCTCCGCGGAGTACGCGGCCGAACGCCGCGCCCTGATCGGCCAGGAGGCCTCCGCGGAGATCCGGCCGGGCGCGATCGGTGGACATACCCCGTTCCTGCCGCCGCAGATCGTGCACGACCCGACGTCCGCCGCCGGCACCGGGGAGCCGACCGTGGCCCCGGTCGCGGCGTCCGGCGCCGCCGACGGCGTGCGACGCGGCGACACCTGCCATCTCGACGTCGTGGACCGGTGGGGCAACATGATCGCTGCGACGCCCTCGGGCGGTTGGCTGCAGTCCAACCCGTACATCCCCGAGTTGGGTTTCTGCCTCGGCACCCGTCTGCAGATGACGTGGCTCGAGGAGGGGGCGCCGTCCACGCTCACCCCCGGCAGGCGGCCCCGCACCACCCTGACCCCGACGTTGGTGCTGCGCGACGGGCGGCCGGTCATCGCCGTCGGTACCCCGGGCGGCGACCAGCAGGACCAGTGGCAGCTGCTGTATCTGTTGCGCACGATCGTCGGCGGGTACAGCCCCCAGCAGGCCATCGACGCACCGGCCCTGCACACCACGTCGAACACCGGCTCGTTCTGGCCACGCACGCGCGTGCCGGGCGGCGCCGTCGTCGAGGACCGTCTCGGCGAGGAGGTGATCGGCGAGCTGGAAGAACGCGGGCACCGGGTGACCCGCGCCGGTGACTGGAGCCAGGGCCGGCTCTCGGCCGTGACCCGCGACCCGGACACCGGAGTGCTCGGCGCCGCCGCCAACCCGCGCGGCGCCCAGGGCTACGCGGCCGGTCGCTGACCTGCTGCCCGACGGCGCGGCCACCCCCGGGTCGGGCGATTTGCGATGACGAGGCCGGACCGTCCTGCCTCAGCGCCGTCGGTGTCAGTCGCGGCAGCGAGCGCGCCGTCTGCCGAGCCGGTAGCCGACAGTGCCAGCCAGCACGGCGAGCCCCAAGGCAGACGCCGCCATCGCCCACAGGTCCGTCCGGTCCATGACCATGACACCGGACGAGAACGAGGCGCCGGACAGTGGCGTGTACGCCGTCCAGCCGGCGCTCGCGGGCGTGACGAGCGCAAGAACCAGCCCGGCGACGAAGATCGCCGCTCCGAGGAGTCCGAGGAGCGTGGAGCGGCGCATCGGTCAGCCCTCGAGCGCGGCGTCGACGACCTGCTTGGCCTCGGCCTGGACCTGGGCGAGGTGGTCCTCGCCGCGGAAGGACTCGGCGTAGATCTTGTACACGTCCTCGGTGCCGGAGGGGCGAGCGGCGAACCAGGCGCTCTCGGTGGTGACCTTCAGCCCGCCGATCGCCTCGCCGTTGCCCGGCGCCTCGACCAGCCGGTCGACGATCGGCTCACCGGCCAGCTCGTCGGCGGCGACGTCGTCCGGTTGCAACTGCTTCAGGCGTGCCTTCTGCTCCCGTGTCGCCGGAGCGTCGATCCGGGCGTAGGCGCTCTGGCCGTAGCGCCGCACGAGGTTTCGGTGCAGCTCACTGGGGTTCATCCCGGTGGTCGCGGTGATCTCCGAGGCCAGCAGGGCGAGCAGGATGCCGTCCTTGTCCGTGGTCCACACGCTGCCGTCCTTGCGGAGGAACGAGGCGCCCGCCGACTCCTCACCGCCGAACCCGACCGAGCCGTCGAGCAACCCCGGCACGAAGTACTTGAAGCCGACCGGCACCTCGATGAGGCGGCGGTCCAGCCCGGCCACGACGCGGTCGATCAGGGCGGAGGAGACCAGCGTCTTGCCGATGGCGGCGTTCGGCCAGTCCGGCCGGTACTGGCACAGGTACTCGATGGCGACGGCGAGGTAGTGATTCGGGTTCATCAGCCCGCCGTCGGGGGTGACGATGCCGTGCCGGTCGGAGTCGGCGTCGTTCCCGGTGGCGATGTCGTAGGGCAGGGCGGTGCCGTCCGTCGTCGGAAGGGTGCGCAGGTCCAGCCAGGTCGATCCGGCCGGCAGCTGTTTGGCCGCCTCGAGGTCGGTGGCCATGACACGCCGCAGCGAGGCCATGGCGTTCGGTGAGGAGCAGTCCATCCGGATCTTGCCGTCGGTGTCGAGCGTCATGAAGCTCCACCGCGGATCGACCTCCGGGTTGACCACCGTCAGGTCGAGGCCGTACCGCTCGGCGATCGCGGCCCAGTACTCCACCGACGCGCCACCCAGCGGGTCGGCGCCGATCCGCACGCCGGCCGAGCGGATGACCTCGAGGTCCAGCACGTTGACCAGGTCGTCCACATAGGCGCTGAGATAGTCGTTCTTCCGCGTGGTCTCCGCGGCGAGAGCCTGCTCGAACGGCACGCGTGGGATCTGCTTCCAGCCCGCGCGCAGCAGCTCGTTCGCCCGGTCCGCGATCGCCGACGTCGCGTCCGACCCGGCCGGTCCGCCGTGGGGTGGGTTGTACTTGAAGCCGCCGTCCCGCGGGGGGTTGTGCGACGGCGTCACGACGATGCCGTCGGCCAGGCCCGGGCCCTCGGTTCGCACGCCGCCGCTGGTGCCGGCGCCGTTGTCGCGCAGGATCGAGTGGGAGACGGCCGGGGTGGGCGTCCACGAATCGCGGGCGTCGATGCGGATCTCGACATCCGCCGCGGCGAGCACCTCGATCGCGGTGCGCCAGGCCGGCTCGGACAGCGCGTGCGTGTCCCGGCCGAGGTACAGCGGCCCGTCGTAGCCCTGGCTGCGGCGGTACTCGACGATCGCCGCCGTCGTCGCCGCGATGTGTGCCTCGTTGAACGCGTTGTCCAGGCTGGATCCGCGGTGTCCCGAGGTGCCGAAGACGACCTGCTGGGCAGGATCGTCGGGTTCGGGCTCGCGGTCGTAGTAGGCGGAGACGACCTCGCCGACGTCGATGAGGTCCTCGGGCTGGGCGGGCTGGCCGGCGCGCTCGTGCATGGTCTAGATCCTGCCACCCAGCGGCACCCTGCGGCACGGGCAGGCAGGTGCCGGTGCGGTGCGCGAGCGACGACGTGGCAGGCATGGGGCGATGCGCTGTCCTACGCTGATCTCATGGCTCTGCCCGAGACCCCTGGTTCGGACGTTCCGGTCAACGAGCTCGACCCCGAGCAGCCCGTGCCCCCGGGTTACGTGCTCCTCGACGTGCGTGAGCAGGAAGAGTGGGACGCCGGCCACGCTCCCGGCGCCGTCCACATCCCCATGGGTGAACTCCCGGCGCGGATGGACGACATCCCCGAGGGAGAACTGCTGGTGGTCTGCCGATCCGGCGGCCGCTCCGCGCGGTCGGTGCAGTGGCTCAATCAGGCCGGCTTCGATGCGTACAACGTCGCCGACGGCATGAAGGGCTGGCAGCGCTCCGGGCTGCCGGTCGAACGCGCCGACGGCGGCGAGCCCGAGATCATCTGACATCGATCCTGGCCGGATACCGAGAGCGGTCTGGGTCGAGTTCCTCCGGTCTACGCTCACCTGCGGTCGATCGTCGACGGTCTCGCCGCGACTGGAGGCAACGCGAGTGCCGCAGCGCGGGAGAACCGGTCCGCAATCTCGGTCACTGCCGGATCGCCGTTGTCGTCGTGCGGTCGGGAGTCTCGGCTGTCCATCGCATCCGTGACTTCGAGGCGCCCGCGCGAGCTCACAGATACGGCCGGACGTACCTCGCGTAGCGCTCGCCGACCGTGCGTGCGGTGGCCACCGGCTCGTCCGCCCAGATCTCCTCGTTGAAGATCTCCGTCTCGACGTCGCCGGTGTAGCCGGCCCCACTCACCCAGGCCGAGATCGCGGCGAAGTCGACGTAGCCGTCGCCGACGTGCCCGCGCGAGTTCAGCGGCTCGGCGGCCAGCGGCAGGATCCAGTCGCAGATCTGATAGCTCGCCAACCGGCCCTCGCGCCCCGCCCGCGCGATCTGCTCACGCAGCTGCGGGTCCCACCACACGTGATACGTGTCGACGACGACGCCGACGGTCTCGGCCGGGAACGGCTCCGCGAGGTCGAGAGCCTGACCGAGGGTGGAGATCACCGCCCGGTCCGCGGCGAACATCGGGTGCAGCGCCTCGAGCACGATCCGCACGCCGTGCTCGGCGGCGAACGGCACGAGGTCGGCGATCCGGTCCGCCACACGCGCGCGGGCCGCGACCAGGTCCCGATCGCCGGGTCCGGCGTCCGGCCGCGGCCCCTGCCCTGGAGCGCTCACCGCCGGCAGGCCGCCGACGACGAAGATCAGCTCGCGCGTCCCCACGGTGGCGGCCTCCACGATCGCCCGCCTGTTGTCCTCGAGCGCGGCGGCGATCCCCGCCTCGTCGGCGGCGGTGAGGAAGCCGCCGCGGCACAACGAGGAGACCCGGAGTCCGGCACCGGCGACCGCCCGCGCGGCCTGCTCGGCACCGGCCTCCTGGACCTGGTGACGCCAGAGGCCGACGGCGCCGAGCCCGGCAGCGGCCGCGGCGTCGACGAGCTCGGTCAGGGACGCGTGCTTGACGGTCGCGCTGTTCAATGAACAGCGGCTCAGGTCGGCGGCGCTCATGCCGCGACTCCGTTGGCCGTGACCCCGCTGGTCGTCAGGAACGCCTCGAGCCGCGTGGCCGCGGTCTCCGGCTCGAGCAGCATGCCGCAGTCGTCGGCCAGCCGGACGAGCTCGACGAGGTGCGGCAGTGACCGGCCGGCGTGGAGCCCGCCGACGAGTTGGAACCCGGGCTGCAACCCGTTGAGCCAGGACAGGAACGCCACGCCGGTCTTGTAGAAATAGGTCGGCGCGGCGAAGATGTGCCGGCCGAGCGGCTCGGTCGAGGCGAGGATCGCGTGGCCACGGGCTGCGCCGTCGTCGTCACCCGCCGCGGCGGCGTCGAAGGCCTGCAGCGCGGTGGACGCGGCCGGGTAGATCGCCGAGAAGATGCCGAGCAGGGCGTCGGAATGGCCCTGGTCGTCCCCCGTGATGAGCTCGGGGTAGTTGAAGTCGTCCCCGGTGTAGAGGCGGACCGGTGAGCCGTCGAGTGCCGCCAGTGCGCGGCGCAGCCCGATCTCGTGCTGAGCGTCGAGGAGCGAGACCTTCACCCCGTCGACCCGGCCCTGGTGCGCGCGGATCAGGTCCAGGAACGTGCGTGTGGCGGTCTCGACATCCTCCGAACCCCAGTACCCGGCGAGGGCCGGGTCGAACATGGTGCCCAGCCAGTGCAGGATCACCGGCCGGTCGGCCTCGGCGAGCACGGCGTCGTAGACACGGGCGTAGTCCTCGGCGGAGCGGGCGACCTTCGCCAGGGCACGGGAGGCCATGACGATGACCTGGGCACCGGATTCCTGCACCACGCGGACCTGCTCGCGGTAGGCCTCGACGACGGTGGACAGTCCCGCCTGACCGGACTCGACGGTGCCCGGATCGAGCTGGTCGGTCCCGGCCCCGCACGCCACCCGCGCCCCGACCGATGCCGCCTCGGCGGCCGAGCGGCGCACGAGCTCCTGTGTGGCCTCCCAGTCCAGGCCCATCCCACGCTGGGCGGTGTCCATCGCGTCGGCGACGCCGAGGTCGTGCTCCCAGATGCGGTGCCGGTAGGCGAGCGTGGCGTCCCAGTCGACGGCGGCGGGGGAGCCGGGGGTGTTGTCCGCGCCGACCAGCGGGATCACGTGCGCGGCCGCGAAGGCGACGCGGGAGGTGATCGGTCCGTCCGGCTTCGTCCACGGACCCGGCGCGTTGAGCGTGCGGGTCTCGACGTCGACGATGCGCGTCTTTCCCGGTGCGCCCTCGAACCGGGGGAGTCGGACCGTGACGCCGCTGGGGTTCAGCGCCGGCGCGACCGGCGTGCTCGGGGCTCTCACAGCGTCACCTCCGGGATCGGCACCGTCCGGCCCTCGGCGGAGGACTGCAGGCCCAGCTCGGCGAGCTGGACACCGCGCGCGGCTGAGAGCAGGTCGTACCGGTGCGGGCGGCCGGCGACGGCGTCACGCAGGAACTCTTCCCACTGCAACTTGAAGCCGTTGTCCAGCTCGGCGTTGGCCGGGACCTCGAGCCACTGGTCGCGGAACGGCTCGGTGGCGGGAAGGTCCGGGTTCCACACGGGTTTGGGGGTGTGCGCGCGCTGTTGGGCGACGCACCGGCGCAAGCCGGCGACGGCGGAGCCGTGCGTTCCGTCGACCTGGAACTCGACCAGCTCGTCACGGAAGACCCGGACCGCCCAGGAGGAGTTGATCTGGGCGACGACCGGATCACCGTCCGGGGTGGTGACGTCGAAGATCCCGTAGGCGGCGTCGTCGGCCGTGGCGGGGTACTCCTGGCCCTGCTCGTCCCACCGGGTGGGGATGTGGGTGACGGCCTTGGCGGTCACCGAGTTCACGGTGCCAAGGATCCCCTCGAGGACGTAGTTCCAGTGGCAGAACATGTCCACGGTGATGCCGCCGCCGTCCTCCTTGCGGTAGTTCCAGCTCGGCCGCTGCGCGGGCTGAGTCTCGCCCTCGAAGACCCAGTAGCCGAACTCGCCGCGCAGCGAGAGGATCCGGCCGAAGAAGCCCTCGTCGACCAGGCGGCGGAGCTTGACCAGGCCGGGCAGGTAGAGCTTGTCGTGCACCACGCCGACCGTGACGCCGGCCTCCTGCCCCAGCCGGGCGAGCTCGACGGCCTCGGCCAGCGTCTCGGCGGTGGGCTTCTCGGTGAAGACGTGCTTGCCGGCGCGCATGGCTGCGGTGAGGGCGGCCGGGCGGCGGGAGGTGACCTGGGCGTCGAAGTAGATGTCGACGTCCGGGTCGGTGATGACCCCGTCGGTGTCCGTGGTCCAGTGCTCGACGCCGTGCAGCTGGGCGAGCTCCCGCAGCTTCTCCTCGCGCCGGCCCACCAGGATCGGCTCCACCTGGACCTTCGTGCCGTCGGCCAGCTCGACGCCGCCCGCTTCACGGATCGGCAGGATCGAGCGGACGAGGTGCTGGCGGTAGCCCATGCGGCCGGTGACGCCGTTCATGGCGATGCGAAGCGTGCGGGTGCTCATGTGCGGTGCTGCTCTCTTCGTCGAGTCGGAGCAGGTCGGGGCCCGACCTGCGGGAATGCGCTTTCCCCAGCGTAGCGGTCCCTCCCGCGCGGCTGTCAACACCGGCCAGGCCAGTTACCCAACACCGCCGAGAGCGGACAGATGAGTCAAGAGCGGACGTTCGAACGTCCGCTCTTGACTCACCTGTCCGCTCTCGGCAGCGGTGCGGTGCCGTCAGGACACGTCGCGCCGGGTCACCAGGAGCACCGAGCCGACGAGCGCGAGCACCGCCCAGGCCACGACGGTCACCGCTGCCCGGTCGCCGGCGACGACGTCCAGCACGCCAGGCGTGCCGTTCGACTCGGCCCCGATGATCGAGCCGACCAGAGACCCCGCCGCCGTGCCGGGCAGGACCGCGGTGAGCGCCTCGACCCACGACAGCAGCGACCCGACACCGCGCAACAGGTTCTCGACCACCAGCGACCAGACGAGCCCCAGTCCGACGGCCAGCGCGGGCCCACGGGCGAGGGTGCCGAGGAGGTAGCCCACCAGCGCCCACATCTCGAGGACGGCGAAGCCGGCGGCGAACGCCTGGGCGATAGATCCCAGTTCGGGCCAGGTCATGGCCTGAGACTCCGTGGTCGCGATGAGGCTCGACAGCCCCAGGAAGAGTGCGAAGGTCACCGCCATCGTCAGCACGACGACGACGGTCAGCGCTGCCAGTGAGCCCCCGACGCCGGAACCGCGCCGCACCCCTTGGGAGAACACGGTCTTCCACGTGCCCCAGCCGTAGCCGTTGCCGGCGATGAGGGCGCCGAGGACCATCATCAGCGCGCCGCCGAACATCGGCATGCCCTGCAGGAACACATCCGGGACCGCCTCCGGCATCATCTCCGCCAGCAGGGCCTGGTCACTCGCCACGCCGTCGCCCGGTCCGACGGTCCCGTCACCGGTGTAGGACAGGTAGGTGAAGAGGTAGCCGAACAGCACGCTCATGGTCATCCAGGCCCCCAGCGTGACCCAGACGGCGGGCCAGCGGCGTAGCCGGAGAAGCTCGGCGCGGGCGCTGCGGGCGATTCCGCCTGCCAGGCCGGCGCCGAGTGCCGGAGCGGCGGCGGGAGGTGTGGTGGTCGCGCTCATGACACGAGCTCCTTGTTATCACGTGCCGCCTCGGATGCGGGGTCGGCGGCGGGCCGGTGGAGGCCTGCGGTCATCTCGAAGAAGACCTCTTCGAGGCTGCGTTCGACGACGGCGATCTCGCGGACGTCGACACCGGCCGCCACGAGCGCCCGGGTGAGGTCCGGTGCGGCGTCGGCAGGCAGGTCGGAGACCAGCCCGTCCGGGGTGTCTCGGACCGACCGGTCTGCCGCTGCGCGGGCGACGATGGCGCGTGCCGTCTCGACGGGGGTCGCACGCACGCGGAGGGAGACGCCGCCGCGCATCTCCGCGACGGTGGACTCCCGCAGCAGGCGGCCGTCGTTGATCACCCCGACGCGGTCGCAGATCTGCTGAACCTCGGCGAGCAGGTGGCTGGACAGCAGCACGGTCTGTCCGTCGCGTGAGAGATCGACGATGAGGGCGCGCATGTCCGCCATGCCGGCGGGGTCGAGCCCGTTGGTCGGCTCGTCGAGGACGATCAGTTCGGGGTCGCCCATGAGTGCGGCCGCGACGCCGAGCCGTTGCTTCATGCCGAGGGAGTAGCCCTTGAACCGGTCATCACCCCGTTCGGTCAGGTCCACCCGGTCGAGCACCCGCTCGACCTCGGCGTCGCCGAAGCCGCGGTGCCGGGCCAACGTGCGCAGGTTGGCGCGGCCGGACAGATAGGGGAAGAACCCGGGACCCTCGATGAGGGCACCGACGGTGCCGGGCGGGTGCGGCCGGCCGGCGGGCCGACCGAGGATGCTCGCGGCACCGCTGGTCGGGCGGACGAGCCCGAGCAGCATGCGCAGCGTGGTGGTCTTGCCGGCCCCGTTTGGGCCCAGGAAGCCATAGACCTCGCCGCGGCGGACGGTCATGCTCACGGCGTCGACGGCGACCCGGTCGCCGTAGCGCTTCGTCAGTTGTCTGGTGGTGGCTGCGTTCTCGCTCATGAATCCCACGGTCCGCGCCCCGGGCCGTGCCGGAATCCGCCCGGGTGCGACTCGTGGCCTACGCAGGCGGACGTAGCCGGGCACCGACCGACTGCGTCGCGCGAGCGTCGTACCTTGTCAGCGGGGCCGGATCAGAGCGGCCCGGTCGACGACGGTCCTGCGCCGAGCCGATCCCGCCGACTGATCAGGTGGTCGCGTTCCGCCTGGTTCGCGCACACGGCGATCGCTGCGTCGAGGGCACGGATCGCGGCGTCGGTCTCGCCCGCTCGCGCGAGGAGCTCACCACGGGCGGCCGGCAGCCGGTGGCCGGGCAGGGCGATACCCTCCAACGCCTCGAGACCCGCACGCGGCCCGGCAACCTCGGCGAGCGCCACCGCGCGGTTCAACCGGACGACGGGGGAGTCACCCAGTCCCAGCAACTCGTCGTAGCGCTCGACGATGCGGTGCCACGCGGTGGCCTGCTGGCTCGGGGCGACGGCGTGCTCCGCGGCGATGAGGGCCTGGACCAAGTACGGCGACGCCGGCGTCGTGGCCAGTGGCGCGAGCAGGTCGAGCGCCTCGGCGATCTCGTCGTGGCGCCACCGCGAGCGGTCCTGGTCCGGCAGCAGCACCAGGCGGCCCTCGCGCACGCGGGCGTCGCGGCGTGAGTGCTGCAGCAGGAGCAGTGCCAGGAGTGCGTCCAGGTCCCCCGCGGCGTGGTCGGGTGGCAGTACGTCACGCAGGACCCGCAGCAGCCGGATAGCCTCGCCGGCGAGCTCAGCGCGCAAGACGTCCGGCCCTGACCCGGGTGCGTAACCGGCGGTGAAGGCGAGATAGGCGACGTCGGCCACAGCGGTGACCCGTCCGGCCAGGACCGCTCCCGTAGGGACCTCGAACCGGGCGCCGCTCAGTTTCTTCCGTGCGCGCGTCAGCCGCGCCGCCATGGTGGAGGTGGACTGCAGGAAAAGTCGTGCGATGTCCGCCGTCGGCACACCCAGGACCAGTCGCAACGTCAGCGCCGAGGCGGCCTCGCGGGAGAGGGTCGGGTGTGTGCACAGCAGCACCAGCCGCAACCGTTCGTCCACGATCTCCTCGCCCGTGTCCGCCATGACGCGCTGTGCCCCGGCGGTGACGTCGGCGTCCACAGCAAGCAACGGCATGCGGCGGACGAGGACCTCCTCGGACCGGAGCCGGTCGAGGACCCGGCGCCGCGCGGCCGTGAGCAGCCACGCGGCGCCGTTGTCCGGCTCGCCCTCGGCCGGCCAGGTCCTGGCCGCAGCCTCGAAGGCGTCGGCGAGGGCGTCCTCGGCGAGGTCGAGACGCCGGTACCGCGCGACGAGCAGGGCCAACAGCCGGCCCCACTCCTCGCGCAGCAGGTCCTCCAGCCGAGTCATCGACGCGTCCGGCTAGCGACACTCACTCGTGCTCGTCACTCCTAGTGTTGGGTGGTCGGGGTTCCTCACACTCCGTTCATTCCTCACTCGTGCTCGTCACCCCTCGGGTTGTTGGTCGGGGTTCCTCGCACTCCGTTCGTTCCTCACTCGTGCTCGTCACCCCTGGTGTTGGGTGGTCGGGGTTCCTCGCACTCCGTTCGTTCCTCACTCGTGCTCGTCACCCCTCCGTGGTGGGGCGGATTTCGACCGTGATGTGGTCCGCCAACAGATGAGCGAGGTCGACAGCGGTGTCCATGTCAGGCACATCGATGACGTAGAAACCGCCCAGCTGCTCGACCGTCTCGGCGTACGGTCCTTCGGTGACCGCCCGCTCGGGCCCCGGCTGCAGCGTGCGCGCCGTCGACGGGTCGGCCAGCCCCTCGCCGGCGACCACCTCACCCCGTTCCCGCACGGCGGCGGCGAACGCCTTCAGGCTGGCGAAGAGCCGCTCGCGTTCCTCCGGTTCGGCGCTGTTCCACTTCGTGTAGTGGTCCGCCTCGACGAGCTGGATCATGAACCTCACGGCGTGGTTCCGTCCTCGTGGTCCACGGCCGCGCGCACCTCGACGGCGCTCTCGGCCCCGACCAGCACGCGGCAGATCTCGAGGAGGTCGTCGAGGTCGTCGGACTCGACGAGGTACAGCCCGCCGAGCTGCTCGACGGTCTCCGCGTACGGGCCGTCATGAACGGCGACGGACCCGTCGTCGTCGGGCCGCAGATGCTTGCCGGTGCGGGACGGAGTCAGCTCGGCGCCACCGGTGATGGTGTGACCACGCTCGGCGAGCAGCCGGGCGAACTCCTCGTGCTTGGCGTAGGCCGCGGCCCTCTCCTCGGCGGTGGCGTTGTCCCAGACGGACTCGTCGCCCGGCAGGAGGACGACGTACGTGGTGGCCATGATGTGTTCCCTTCCGTGTGGAGTCTGGCATCTCCATGACGTGCGGGAAGCACCGGGATCGACAGCTGGCTACTGGGAATCAACGGGCCGCTGGTACTTCGCGGATGGTGAGCGAGGCGTCAATCCACGACCGATCCCACGAACCAGTGGAGATCGCTTCGCTCTCGGCTTCCTCGGCCAATCGTTTCGCTTCGGCAGCGGCGATGATCTCCTCTGCGCGCGAACGGGGGATGGTGGCGATTCCGTCCTCGTCTCCGATGACTAGGTCGCCATCAGCTACAGCTACGCCTCCCAGCGAAACACGGCATCGCAAGTCACCCGGTCCGTCCTTGTACGGCCCAAGATGGCTGACGCCGGCCGCAAAGACTGGCGGCGCGGACTTGTCGAGAGCGGACCGGTCACGAACGGCGCCGTCGACCACTAATGCTGCGATGCCACGAGAGGCGGCGTACTGGCCCATGAGGCCGCCCAGAATCGCTCGATCACGCTGGCCACCTGCTGCGACGACAAGGATCTCGCCGGGGCGAGCGATATCGAGTGCTTTGTGCACCACAAGGTTGTCCCCAGGTCGAGTACGAACAGTGAATGCCGGGCCAACGACGACCTGCCCTGATGGCAGGCCTGCGATAGGCGAAATTCCGGCAGCGCCGGCCCAGCGTCCGAAGACGTCAGAGACCAACGACGTCTCCAGTCTTCGCAGACGATCGAGCAGGTCGCGCGCGGGCATCTCCGCGGCCTGATGCAACACGCATTCGGACATTGGGAATCTCCTTCGATCTGCTATTGCGGCGTTGAGGCAAGTCGCGGTTCACTTCCGACCTCTAACGCCAACGCGTTAAGGTCGGAAAGCACATTCACAGGCAATTGGATCCCATCGGTTCGTGCGCGCTCGTACGCACGTTCCTCAACCTCGCCGGGCAACAGGACGTTCTCGAACCCTTCAGCAGGTGGAAGGCCGTGAACGCGCTGCGCGAACTGGTCGACGTACGGAAGGAATGCGGCACTGCCGACCCAGCCATCCGGATTGAGCGCGATGAAGAAGTGACCCACGCGTTGTGGGCGGGACCAGTCTTCGTACATGTCCCCGATGTCGTCGCCACAGACCCCGCCGACCATCGCTCCCGCGATGAGGTCGACCATCATGGCAAGACCGGAACCTTTGGGACCTGCGAAGGGGGTTACTGAGCCGGCGAGCGCAGCGGAGGCGTCAGTGGTTGGTCTGCCGTCTACGTCAATGGCCCAACCCTTCGGGATGGCCTTGCCGAGCTGATTCGCGAGGAGAATCTTCCCGCGGGCCGTGGCGCTTGTCGCCATGTCCACCGTGATGGGCTGGCCCTCGGCGCGGGGCACCGCCAGACTAAGCGGATTGGTACCTACCGCGCGAGTTCGGCCCCCGTAATAGACCATCGTGACTGGCGCGGTCGACATCGCGATCGCGACCAGACCCTCGCGCGCTGCCTGACGCGTGAAGTACGCAAGCGTTCCGCAGTGGTTCGAGTTCGAGACTCCGACAGCGCCGATCGCACCTTCCTTGGCGCGTGACATTGCAAGTCTGATTCCGGCGTTGGCACCGGCGTGTCCGACGGCGTTTCTCGCGTCGATATGTGCGCTCGCGCGGTCTTCGCGCACCACGACCGGCTCCGCGGCACCATTCACCATGCCAGCAAGCAATCGTTCCGCGTAGATGCGCGTCCTGGCGACACCGTGAGAAGATATGCCGCGCGCCTCCGCGTCTACGAGAGATTCGGCAACGACTGCCGAGAACTGACTTGCGAGACCTGCGCTGCGCAGCACGGCGGCGCAGTGCTCGGTAAGGTCCTCGAGGGGCACCGCCTTTGCTGAGATGCCCGACGCAACCTCGCGGACACTCGCAGATCTCTCTGCCATTCCATCTCCTGTTATCGTTGATTCGTTCTATGGCCTGTCGCTAACCCGTCGTCTGCTGTCGCAGGTGCCGAATCATCAGCTTTTCGCCCGTGCTTAGATGATTAACTAGTTCGGTGCGCGCACGCCCAAAATCGCGGTCGGCAATGGCCTGTGTAATGGCGCGATGTTCTTCGAGTGTCTCCTCGATGCGGCCAGACGTCGAGCCGATTAGGAAGTATCTTCCTCGATTGATGTGGCTCTCAATGATTTCGTAGAAGTGCCGGATCCGGCTGTTCCCGCTGCAATCAACGAGTGATTTGTGGAACGCGTCGTCGCAGGCGAAGTATTCCTGGTAGCTTCCCGAAGGGATCGGATGTGTGTAGTCGCGGAAGAACGATGCTATGTAGTCCATCTTTTCGGCGTTGCCGGCCGCTTCAAGTGCGTCTAGCCCGACCGGTTCCAGCAACTTGCGCAGCTGGAACACCTCGCGGACGTCTTGCTCCGTGAAGTGTGTGACGGCCCAGCCCGATCGCCCTCTCGGCTCAACAAGGCCGGCCTCCTTGAGCCGGTGAAGAGCCTCTCGCACCGGAGTTCGACTCACCGCGAGTGACTCAGCAAGCTGGCGGTCGCTCAAAGACGCGCCACCAGGCAGCTCGCCGCTAATGATGGCAGAGCGGATCGCTTCGAGGGTCCGGTCGCTCAGCGGAACCGTTTCGATTCGCCCGAGTGAGGTCATCCCGATCTCCTTAGGTCGACTGAATGCTAAATGCAGCATACCGTCAGCTACTCGGATTGGCCCAACGTTCGTTTGGCACTAGCGGGTACCAGTCGGGGCGATGCGGGTCGCGGTCGTAGGTGTAGTTGCCAACTTCCCGAAAGTGCTCGGCGTACTTTTGCATCCGGTCATGATCGAGTTCGACGCCGAGCCCAGGTCCGGTGGGTACTTGTATGGCACCATTCTCATACTTCATCTTTCCGCCAGCGATGATGTCGTCAACGAGATGGTGGTAATGAGTATCTACCGCGAAGGGAAGGGCCGGCAAAACCGCACCGAGGTGCAACATCGTGGCGAGCTGGATGCCCAACTCTCCCGAGGAGTGCATTGCTACGGAAAGCTGGAATGTCTCACATACACCAGCCGCTTTGATGCAAGATCGAATCCCGCCCCAGAACGTAGTGTCGAGCAGGATCACGTCAACGGCTGGATGTAGCACGTTCGTGGCTAACTGTTCGAAGTTCACTACAATGGTGTTCGTCGCCAACGGGATTGCTACATTCTCGCGGACCCGCCGCATTCCATTAAGTCCCCATGTCGGATCCTCGAAGTAGTCGTTACGCAGGTGCTCGATGGCTTTGCCGAAGCGGATCGACTCCTCAACACTCAGGACGGCGTTCGGGTCGTAGCGGAGCCCGTCGGATGGAAACGCTTCTGCTAATGCCTCATAGCATTGTTGCTCGTAGCGTGGAGGAAAGACGCCACCTTTGAGTTTGTGCGTGCGGAATCCGTGACGTTGTCGAAGGTCAGACGCCTGGGAGACGAGCTCCTCCGGGGTGCGGATTTCGCCTGTCCCATCGTCATTGGCATAGCGAAAGAACAGGTAGGAGCCGAACTCGACCCGGTCTCGTAGCGTTCCTCCCAAGAGCTGCGACGCCGGCAGATCGAGGTACTTACCCATAATGTCGATGCACGCGAACTCGAGCGCTGAGTGAAGGCTAGTGCGATTGCTGTATAGCGCTGCCGTCGGGTTCAAGAGTTTGAATCGCATTGCCTCCAAGTCGAACGGATCGTGGCCTTCGAGGTACTGCTTGAGACCGAGGAGTGCCTCCTCCGTGGCCGGGCCCGCGCCGCGCAGTTCTCCGAGTCCGGTGATGCCCTCATCGGTGTCCACCTCGACGATGGTCCGGACGAATCGACCCCAGTGTCCCCCGTTGGCGTGCCGCAACGGTGCCTCGAGAGGAACGGCGACCGTCGTAGCGCGAATGTCGGTGATCTTCATGTGACTCCCCGGTCAGCGGTTGTAGTCGGGGGCGGCGCCGCGAAGGTCCGACCAGACCTCGTCGCATGCACTCATCGTGTCGGCGCCGAGCGTTGTGCTTTCGACTGCTGCCAGGTTTGACCTGAGCTGGTCGAGATGCGACGCACCGAGGAGGAGTCCGTGGGCGAGCGGGCGTGAGTTTAGCCAGCCGTATGCAAGTTCGATCAGGGTGACGCCGGCATCTTCGGCGATCAGACGTAGTTGCTCGACCGCTCTGAACTGAGCGGTGTTCCAGTACCGGTCGCGGTATCTCGGCTTGCTGAATCGGGTCCCGGCGTCCGGTGGTGAGTCCTGCTTGTGCTTGCCAGTGAGAAGGCCGCCCGCGAGTGGGTTGTAGGTGATGTTGGTCAGTTCTAGGCGCTCGGAGCATGCCGCATACTCGGCTTCGATCCGGCGGCCGAGGAGGTTGTACATCGGCTGCGAGATCCGAACTTCGGGCCAGCCGTGGATCTTCGCTAGGTAGTGCATCTCGGTGATCTGCCAGGCGGCGAAGTTCGACTGACCTACGAATCGGACCTTTCCCGAGCGGACGATCTCATCCGCGGCCGCCAACGTTTCTTCGATCGGGGTACGCCAGTCCGGCCGGTGGAGGTAGTAGACGTCGATGTGGTCCAACCCGAGTCGCCGCAGGCTCGCGTCGACGGCATGGTGTAGCGCCTTGCGCCCGAGACCCGCCAGCGACGGGTCAGCTTGGTCGACGTGGCTACCTGCTTTGGTCGAAACGACGACTTCGTCGCGGAATGGCTTGATGATCTGCCCCAGCATCTCCTCGGACGCCCCATTGGCGTAGTTGTTCGACGTGTCGAACATCGTGACGCCGGCCTCGCGGCAGGTATGAACCATCTGTGCGGCTTCACCGACGTCGACCTGTGTGCCGAACGTCATCGTGCCGAACACGACGCGGCCCACGGTCAGGTCCGTCCCGGCGAGCTTGATGCGTTCCACGAAGCGCCCTCCTTATGCGATCTGGGATTCGATGAGTTGTACGCGTTCTTTGTTGTCGCGGGTTGTGTTGAGGAGGGCCTCGTATAGTCCGCGTGCGCTCTCTTCGGGGGTCCGTCGAGATACGGTGTACGGGTCGTTCTTGACTTGCTCGGTGACTGTGGTGAGCCAGCGCTCGGGAATTTCTGCGATGCCGCGAAGCGCAGCTGACCAGCCTCCGGCGATGTAGGCGCGGCAGTCGGTGTCGCGGCCCATGTTGACGGCCTGGATGATGGCGTCTTCGACGTGGCCGCCGGAGGTGTGGAAGATTGCCATTCCCGAGGAGAGGAGCTCGACGGCGTTGGACATCCAGCGGCCCTGGTACTTGTCGTTGAACAGGGGGCGGAGGTCTTTCCAGTCGGAGGCATCGCGAGCCCACTCAAGACCGGCTTCGACTTCGGCTCGCGGTACGCGCGTGAGCTGGCTGAGTGCGACTTCGGTGACGTCGTCCACGGTGGCGTGGGGTTTCATCGCCTCGGCGGTGCCTGCCGCGATGGCGGCGGCCACTTCTAGTGCGTAGTTGTCCCGTGGGCCGCGCACATCCTTCAATCTCCCCAGGTCGAGGGCATCGAGGGCGGCTTGGCGGGGGTCGCACGCGTTGATGACGCCGACCGCAATCATCATCTTCGATGTGCCGATCATGCCCGGGAAGGTGGCGTATCGGCCGGTCTCCCAGGGCCAGACTCCAGCCTTGAGTCCGTAGTAGATGACCTGGTCTTGCGGGCCGAGCAGGTACCCGAAGTGCTCCGGATTGATGTCTCGGAGCCATACCCGCGCGAGGTCCTCGACGGTGATCCGACCGCCCTTTTCGATGATCGCCGTGACGGCAAGGCGGTAGCGCTCGTGCCCGTCTTCGCTCTGGCCTGCGGGCCGGTCGTGAACATGCCACACGAACGGCGGCCCCCACTCCTGTTCCATGCGGGCGTCTCCATTGTCGAGCCGTTTACCCCAGGAACTGCTCTTCGCTCGCTGCGGTAGCAGTTCGGTGACGAGTCCGTACTGCTCCTCGATCTGGGTCCAGCTCAGCCCTTCGACCACATCGCCCATGGAGTTGGCGATCGTGGTCGCCGCCTCGACCCCAAAGACCTTGTCAAACAACGTCGGCATGCGTCCGTCCTCTCGTGATCGTGAAGCCGCGGATAAGCGAGTCACGCTTGAACTGCATGTGCCGCGATCTGGGATTCGATGAGTTGTACGCGTTCTTTGTTGTCGCGGGTTGTGTTGAGGAGGGCCTCGTATAGTCCGCGTGCGCTCTCTTCGGGGGTCCG
>NZ_JBHUEE010000003.1:0-98218 GCF_042680605.1 Georgenia deserti | reverse complement strand
GACCACATCGCCCATGGAGTTGGCGATCGTGGTCGCCGCCTCGACCCCAAAGACCTTGTCAAACAACGTCGGCATGCGTCCGTCCTCTCGTGATCGTGCACAGCGCGGGATGTGGAGCGGTGCATACGGTATTCCACATGCTTCCGCTGGTCAAGAATCGCCGCATTCGCGCTGTGGCAGCGTTCTGTACCTCCAGCCGACAACTATTGACGGGCATCCCACATGCGGAATACCGTCGCGCCATGGATGTCCAAAGCGGCTGGGAGGCCGGCCCCATCACCACTGGCAAGTTCGCGCCGACGAACGAGCGCGAAGGCGTCTCGGAGACCGTCCTCGAAGAGGCTCAGCGTCGCGTGCTACGCGACCGCATCATCGCGGTCGAGGTAGCAGCGACGGTCGGCCACTCAATGGGCGATGTCACCGAAATCATGGATTGGACGGAGATCGAGGAGCAGTACGGACTGGTCACAGAGATGCTGCCCCAGCCCAACAAGTGGCGGGACCAGCGACCCAATCTGCCGGTACTTCGCGGCTACCCGAACGTGTACACCGTTCACGATCGCCCACCGGGAATGAGTGAGGACGGGCACGAGCGCCATCGTCTGAGCGCTACGGCCGTGATCGAGAAGGGGAACCGGGTCACTGTCGAAGATGTGGCACGCGTGTGGGCTCGCGACATCGACCCTGACAAATTTGGGATCTTGCTGGGCGGCCAGGACCAGGTCATCTACTACTCGGTTCGTGCCGGAATCCCGCCTTGGGAGATCGGGAAGTTTGCGTACTTCCCGGGCGCATGGGGAGTGACCGCCATGATGGCTCCGATAGGTGTCGTCAATGCCGGGAACCCCGAAGCCGCGGCGCAAGATGCGCTCGATGTCGGTCGCCTCAAGGACCAGAGCGGCGTCAATGGGAACTACGCGCTCGAGATTGCTTCGGCCGTTGCAGCCGGACTCGCTGAGGGACTGAGCAACGACGCATGTGTCTCGGGCGTCATTGACGCTGCGTTGGCCCGGCTATCCCCAAAGCCCCAGGCAGAGGTCCAACACATCCTGGAGTATCGGGCGCCGGGGAGTGACTGGCGGGAACTCCGAAGTCTCCTCGACGACGAGTACAAGGGCCGAACGATTCTGTGGCCTGTCGAGACGTTGGGAACCGCCCTTGCGTGCCTCTACTTGTGTGACGGCGATCCGTTCGAGTCGGTTGTCGCGGCGGTCAATCTCGGCAGGGACACCGATGGTCGCGCCTGTGTTGCGGGATCGCTGGCTGCGTCGATGGCGGGGAGATCCGGACTACCTGATGACTGGGAGGTAACCATCGCCGAACAGGTCGCAGCAGACCCGTACACCGTGTCCAACCGAACGCCCGAAGAGACCGGGGACGGTCTGCTGCGAGCCCTTGAGGGGAACCTCGCCGACGCGCGGCGACATCTCGCGCGGCTCTCATAAGGGCCCGAGGCCGGGTCGGAGCGAGAGCGTTAGCCCGGCCGAGCCAAGCCAAGCACGGAGACATCGTCTCAAGGAGGAGACAACAATGACCGTTTCACCATGGAAGCGTCGGAGAGTGACCTGGGTCGCGACGGCTGGAGTTCTCGCGCTGGGACTTACAGCCTGCGGGCCCTCCGAAGGAGGGCAGAGCGATGGCGACAGCGAGAGCGCATCACTACGCATCGCGTGGTCGGGGTCCGATGATCGGACGCAACGGACAGAAGAGGCGCTCGATCTCTACCGCGAACAGCACCCCGAGGTCGATATCCAGGTGGAGTTTACGACATCAACGAATTTCTGGGACAGGCTGACCACCCAAGTTGCGGGTGGCAATGCGCCCGACATCATCCAGATGTCCGGCCAAACGCTGGCTGAGTATGCATCGAGCGATGTGCTTCTGGATCTCGAGCCCTACGTCGGCGAGCAGATCGACATTGACGGTTGGGACCAAGAACTTCTCGATCGGCAAACCCTCGACGGGACTCTTTACGGTGTGCCTCCGGGAGTCGACGCTCATGGCCTCATCTACAACGTCACCAAGTTCGACGAGCTAGGCATAGACCCGTTGCCCACGGAATGGTCCTGGAGTGACTATCGAGAAATCGTCAATGCGATCTCTGAGGCCGGAGGCGACGCCTACTACGGCAGCGAGGATGGCGGCAGCTCATACGAGGCATTTCAGACGTTCTTGGCACAGCGCGGCAAGACACTCTTCAATGGTCCTGCGCAGGCTGCGGAGCTGGGATTTGAGAGCGACGATCTTCACGATTGGTGGCAAATGTGGGGTGAGCTCCAGGAGCAGGGCGCGGTCGTTCCACCAGATATGCAGACCGAATTCGGTCTAAATCCAGAGAACTCAGGAGTAATCCAGGATTACGCAGCGATGGACTGGACTACGTCGAGTCAGTTCACCAACTTTGTCGGCCTGACAGACGACGAGCTTGACATTACGACGTATCCGTTCGGGCCGAACGGCACGCCGGGACAGGTTTGGCGCGCCGGCCTCGCGTGGAGCATTACCAGTAGTTCGGAGCACCCGGACGTGGCGGCGGACCTCATCAACTTTCTGGTAAACGATGAGAGCGCTGCCCGGGCACAATTGGCGACCCGCGGAGTTCCAGCCTCACCGTCGGCTGCGGACATCGTCAGGGATGAAGTCGATGACACCGAGATTCGGTCGTTCGAGCATCTGGAGACGGTTCAAGAGCTCGATGCGGAGATCACGCCGCTACTCCCGGTCGGTTGGGGCGATTTCGTCGACGCATACCAACGCATCTACTACGAGTACGCCTATGGACGGATGTCTCTTGACGATGCCGTGGAGACATTCATGACTGAAGCGTCTGCTGCAGTGGAGTCGTAAGTTGTCCCCGCCCTCAACGAAGAAGCCCCGGGCCGCTGGCGACTCAAAGAAGGCGAAATTGCCGGCGGTGGAGTATCCGACCGCTGGCGGCCCGGCAACGGCGCTGGTAGAAGCTCGCCGTCCCAGCAAGCGTCGTGTCAGCGAAGGTGTCGCCGGCTACCTGTTCCTCCTACCGTGGTTCACCGGGCTCGCCCTCATCGTCGCGGGTCCGATGGCGGCATCGCTCTACTTGTCCTTCACATCGTGGAATCCGCTGGGGTCCCCGGAGTGGGTGGGCTTTGACAACTACGTGCGTATGTTCACCGCCGACGCACGGTACATCGCCTCCGTCAAGGTCACTCTTACCTATGTCGTCGTCTCTGTGCCGCTGCAACTGACGTTCGCTCTCGCTTTGGCTATGGCTCTGGACCGAGGGGTGCGAGGGATGCGGTTCTATCGTTCCGTGTTCTACTTGCCCTCATTACTGGGCGGCTCCGTGGCGATCGCCCTGTTATGGCGCCAGGTCTTTGGTGCGAACGGACTGGTGAACCAGTTCCTCGGCCTCATCGGAGTCGATGACGCGCCAAACTGGATCGGAAGTCCGGGTACTGCTGTATACACGCTCGTGGCATTGGCCGTCTGGCAGTTCGGTGCGCCGATGGTGATCTTCTTGGCTGGACTACGCCAGATCCCGGCGATGTATTACGAAGCCGCAGCCGTTGACGGGGCGGGGCGGATTCGTCAGTTCTTCCGTATTACTCTTCCGTTGCTCAGCCCCGTCATCTTCTTCAACCTGATCCTGCAAGTGATCAATGCGTTCCAGGCGTTCACGCCCGCGTACGTGATCAGTGACGGGCTGGGCGGGCCAGTGGATTCGACGCTTTTCTATACACTATATCTCTATCAGGAAGGATTCACGAGCTTCCGTATGGGGTATGCGTCTGCTATGGCGTGGGTATTGCTCGCCGTGGTTGCGATATTTACCGCGATAAACTTCCTCTCCTCAAGGTTCTGGGTCTTCTATGCAGACGAATAGCGTACAAGCACCTCCCGCGAATTCCTTTTCGGTGAGCTCGCGCAGTCGTGGCCGTAGCGCGCGAAGGCACGTGGTGCTCATCCTGGTGGGCTTAGTAATGTTGTACCCGCTGCTGTGGATGGTGTCGAGCTCGTTCAAGCCGGAAGAGCAGATCTTCAGTGATCCAAGCATCATCCCGAGTGACGTCACCCTCGAGAACTACTCTCTGGGGTGGCGTGCTCTGCAGGTGCCGTTCTCGACCTTCTACCTCAACTCGTTTATCGTGGTCGCGGCGTGTATTGTGGGCAACCTGGTTGCTTGCTCGCTAGCAGGCTTTGCCTTTGCTCGGCTGAGGTTTCCACTTAGGAACCTTTGGTTCGCAGTCATGCTGGGAACTTTGATGCTCCCTACGCACGTCACGTTGATCCCTCAGTACATCCTGTTTTCGGAAATCGGATGGCTGAATACGTTTATGCCGCTGATTGTGCCAAAGTTGCTTGCAACAGATGCGTTCTTTATTTTTTTGATGGTCCAGTTTATTCGGTCGCTCCCCACGGAGCTGGACGAAGCCGCAAGGCTCGATGGTTGCGGCTTCTTCGGGATCTATTGGCGAATCATTCTCCCGTTGACCACGCCAGCATTGGCGACGACGGCGATCTTCACGTTCATCTGGACGTGGAACGATTTCCTCACCCCGCTCATCTACTTGGCAAACCCTGAGATGTACACGGTTCCTCTAGGGCTCCGGGCGTTTATGGACGCTGAGAGTGGCTCTTCGTGGGGTGCGCTCTTTGCGATGTCAGTGCTGTCGTTGGGGCCGATCTTTGGATTCTTCATCGCGGCGCAGAAGTATCTCGTTCGAGGTATGGCGACCACCGGCTTGAAGTGACCAAGCCTCGCGGCCAGAGGATTCACCGTCGCGGAGTGGATGCGCGCACCACCACCTCGCCGGAGACGGTCACCTCCCGCACGCCACCGTCGACGTCGAGTGCCAGCGGCGTGGCCAGGCGTCCCATCTCCTCGAGCGGCAGATGCACCGTCGTCAGCGGCGGCGCGACGTCGCGCAACGTGGAGATGTCGTCGAAACCGGCGAAGGCCAGATCATCCGGCACGGACAGGCCCGCCTCGCGGGCCGCCGTCATCGCACCGAGCGCCATGACGTCGTTGACCGCCCAGACCACCTCCGCCTCGGGGGCCCGTTCGCGCAGTTCGGCGAGCGCTCCGTGCCCGCCGTCGCGAGTGAAGGCGCTGGCCACGACGGCATCCGGCGTGACTCCGGCCGCGTCCAGGGCCCCGATAAAACCCTCGAGTCGTTCCCGCGCCGTCAGGTGCCTGTCCGGACCGGACAGGATGCCGAAACGGCGGTAGCCCAGGTCGAGGAGGGCGTTCGCCAGTGCGGCGGCGCCGCGACCGTTGTCCGCCCGGACGGTGGAGACGCCGAGCACCGGCTGGCCGATCAGAGCCACCGTGCCGCCCCGATGCTGGTACCCGGCCAACGCTGCCTGCAGCGCCTCGTTCGCGCGCGCATCGTCCTGCCGGCCGCCGGCGAGGATGATCGCGCGCGCCCGTTGCTGCTGCAGCGTCCGGACGAACGCCAGCTCACGGGCCGGATCATGCTGGGTGTTGGCGAGCGTGACGGCCAGGTGCTCCTCGTCCGCGGCTGCCGAGACGCCGGCGGCGATGGTGGAGAAGTAGGGGTCGGCGATGTCATGGACGATCAGACCGATGGTGGCCGTGCGGCCCCGCGCCATCGCCTGGGCATTCGCGTCCGGCGAGTAGTCCAAACGGGCGGCGGCCTCCAATACCCGGCGGCGCAGATCCTCGCCCACCACCCGGTCCGGGCTGCCGTTGATGGCGCGAGACGCCGTGGCCAGCGAGACGCCTGCCTCGTGGGCCACCTGGCTCAACGTCGCGGCTCGCTCGTCCGAGGCGGACGACGACGGACGCGCACCTCGAGGGCTCATCGCTCCGGTCCGTCCATCCTCGCCCGTCCTTTCGCTGTCGGTCGGCACCGTAGCAGCGGCCGGTCTGCGATCCCGGCGGTGTGAGGCGACCAGGTCAGCTGAGGCCGAGTGCCTCGAGGGGGCTGTCGACCCATCCGAGGGCGTGCGACAGGCGACGCGCCGCCCTGGCCGTGGTTCGACCCATTGTGTCGAGATCGGTCACACGAGACTTCTGTGCGCTGACGTTCAACGCTGCTCGCACTTGTCCGGTGTGGTCGCGGACCGGGGCGGACGCGCCGACCACACCGCTCCGGAGCTCTTCGTCCACCGTGGCGTAGCCGGTCTCACGAACGTCGCGGATCGTGTCAGCGAGGTCTGCCACGTTCCGCACCCGGGCCGTCGGTCCGGCGATCGAGAAGTCGGTGCCGGCGAACTTTGCGGCGAGCTGAGCCTCGGAGTGATCGCTGAGCAGTACCCGACCGGCCGACGTCTGATAAGCCGGAACGACGGGAGCCGTCAGACCCGGAGCACGCCGGCCGTGCGGGAACTGTGTGATCAGCGTCATGACGTCCGTGCCGTAGAGCACACACAGGTGGACCGACTCATCCAACTCCGAGAGCAGGTCGTCCATCGGTCCCCGAGCCTCCTCGAGCATGTGCATCTCCGGGCTCCCGGCCGTCAGCGCGATGAGTTGCCACCCGATGGCGTACCGCCGGGTTTCCGGGTCTCGAGCGACGAAACCGACTGACGCCAGCGCCCGCAACGCCCGAGATACCTGGCTTTTCTCGCGACCGGTGATCTCAGCAAGCCGATTCACGCCCAACCCCCCGGCTCGACGAGCCTCCGGGGAGGCGAGTGCGCGTAGCAGGTCGACATCCCGGCCCAGTCCGGCGCTCGGCCGGCCCACCTGCGTCGCTGCCGACTCTGATGACGCGTTGCTCACCTGGCCCATGCTATCCACACCGATGAGTCCTCTGTTGCGCTCATGCGATCGCTAGTTGCACACAGCGCAACTCTTTGGTTCGCTAGGCAGCGCGAACAGCAACTGGTGGCTGGCGGATGCACGGCGTCCCGCGAGCATCACGACGTGTGACAGGACGCGTCCAGGAGCCGGCGGATGGCGGCTTGCCCGCCCTCGGCGAACCGCCGCGGAGTGGCGCATGGAACGCGTACGGACGACGAGCGAGAGCAGGAGGAAGACGCCCAGCGTGAAGATCACCGATATCCGGATTCAGCACGTCGAGCGGGAACTCGACCCACCGTTCGACGCCGCGTGGGATCCGGTCCCCCGGACGTCCTTCGGTGCGACGCTCGTGTTCGTCGAGACCGACGAAGGCCTGACGGGCATCGGCTCCGGCGACACCATGGCCGGGTTCGACGCGCATGCGCACCACTTCATCGGTGAGGATCCGCTCCGCATGGTCCGACACGTGGAGACGATCGAGTCGATCAATTTCCACGCCGGCCGGTACTGGCCTGTCGAGGTCGCGCTGTGGGACATCGTCGGCCAGGTCTGCGGCCAGCCTGTCGCCACGCTGTTCGGTGGCGATGTCGATCGCCTGCCCGTGTACGCCTCGTGCGGGGAACTGAAGAGTCCACAGGCCCGGGCGGAATCCGCCGTCGCGCTTCGTGACGAGGGGTTCCGGGCCATGAAGATCCGCATCGATCCGCGAGCCGCAGCCGACGGCGTGGCGGCCGTCCGTGCTGTCCGTGACGCCGTCGGACACGACCTCGACCTCATGGTCGACCTCAACCAGGCGTGGCGGCCCCCGGGCGACACCACACGGTCGATCGACGTCGTCACCGCCCGCCGGATCGCCGAGCAACTGCGCGAGCTGGACGTCCTCTGGCTCGAGGAGCCGCTCCACGGCAACGACCACAAAGGGTTGCAGGACCTCCGGCGCACCACAGGCGTCCGGATCGCCGGTGGGGAGATGGCGCAGACCTTCGCCGACTCCCTCGCCCTTCTCGAGGCAGACGCCTACGACGTCTACCAGAACGACGTCGTCCTGGCTGCCGGCATGCACCGGGCCCGACAGCTCGCCGAGCTCGCCCGCCTGCGCAACCGGGCCTTCACCCCGCACACGTGGAGCAACGGCATCGGCCTGCTCGCGAACCTCCACGTCGCTGCCGGGGTCGGTGCGGCGCCCTACCTCGAGTACCCGTACGACCCGCCGGCGTGGACGCCGGAGCGGCGGGACTTCATGCTCGCCGAACCGTTGCGTATCGACGCCGACGGCTGCTTGCCGGTGCCTCGTACACCGGGTCTCGGCGCCGTCCTCGACCCCGGGTTGCGATGACCGAGTTCGTCACTTTCGTCATCGAGCGGTGGGAGGACCTGCTGGAGGCCGCGCTCGGCCATGTTGCGATCGTCGCCCTCAGCGTGCTGTGTGCCGCCGTCCTCGGCGTGCTCCTCGCCGTCGTCACCTACCGCAGCCGACTTGGCGCCTCGCTCGCGGTGAGTTCGACGTCAATCATCCTCATGATCCCGTCGTTCGCCCTGCTCGGGCTGCTCATCCCGCCGTTCGGCCTCGGCTTCACCCCTGTGGTGGTCGCCCTGACTCTCTACGCCCTGCTGCCCATCGTGCGGAACACGACCGTGGCGCTGCGCACCAACGAGCCAGCGGTCCTCGAGGCCGCAGCCGGCGTGGGGATGGGGCGGCGCTCCAGCCTGCTGCGTGTCGAGCTACCCCTGGCCTGGCCGGTGATTCTCGCCGGTATCCGCACCTCGACCCAGCTCACGCTCGGCATCGCCACGGTCGCCGCGTACGTCAACGGCCCCGGGTTCGGTCAGCTCGTCTTCCGCGGCATGTCGACCTTCGGTGGCCCCAACTCCCTCAACCTCGCACTCTCCGGCACGTTAGGAGTCCTCGTGCTCGCCCTCCTGCTCGATCTCTGCTTCGGCCTGGTTCGCCGCGTCACCATCCCCGAGGTGCGCCGTGGCTGACCCCATGATTCGCCTCCGTGACCTCACCAAGCGGTACCCCGGCCAGAACGCACCCGCGGTCGATCGCATCTCGATGGACATCGCCGACGGTGAGATGGTCGTCCTCGTCGGGCCGTCCGGGTGCGGCAAGACGACGACGTTGAAGATGATCAACCGCATCATCGAACCGACGGCGGGCCGGATCGAGGTCGGCGGTGACGACGTCACGCAGATCGAGGTGACTGGGCTGCGTCGCCGGATCGGGTACGTCATCCAGGCTGGTGGCCTCTTCCCGCACATGACCGTGGCCGACAACGTCGGGATTGTGCCCACCCTGCTGGGGTGGGACAAGAAGCGCATCGCACGTCGCAGTGACGAGCTCCTCGAGATGGTCGGACTCGACCCGGCCACGTACCGGGCGCAGTATCCGCAGCAGCTCTCCGGCGGACAGCAGCAGCGGGTCGGCGTCGCGCGGGCACTTGCCGCCGACCCGCCGGTGCTGCTCATGGACGAGCCGTTTGGTGCCGTGGACCCGATTGCGCGGGCGACGTTGCAGGACGAGCTGCTGCGCATCCAGGCCGACCTCCACAAGACGATCGTGTTCGTCACGCACGACATCGATGAAGCCGTCAAGCTCGGTGACCGTATTGCCGTGCTCCAGGACGGGGCCCGAATCGCTCAATTCGACCGGCCGGAGCGCCTGCTCAACGCGCCCGCCGACGAGTTCGTCGAACGGTTCGTCGGTGCCGGCGCGCACATCCGCGGCCTCAGCCTTCGCCGGATCGACGAGATCCCGCTGGATCCTCCCGTCGATCAGGCGCACGACCTGCTGGCCCTGCGCGCCGACGAGAGTCTGCACACCGCCCTCGACCGGTTGTTGATCGCGCCGGATCGTCCGCTGCTCGTCACGGACGGTGCCGGCGGCGTGCTCGGGTCGCTCACCATGGCGACTCTGCTGTCGGCGGTGGAACGCGGCCACCAGGGATCGCATCCGACGGCGGGGGACCGGTCCTCGTGAGCGCTGACGCCATGACGGCCGAACCGACGCGTCCACCGCGGTCCCGGGGCGTAGGCGCGAGGTGGACGAACTACGCCGTTCGCCCGACGGCGCTGGCTGTGCTCTGTGCACTGACGGCCGCGTGGGTCGCGACTCGCGACCTCGATTCCATCGAAGCGCGTGTGTTGACGGCCGGGAACCTCTCCGGTGCGCTCGTCGAACATCTGCGACTGAGCCTGGTGGCCTTCGGCATCGTCCTCGCCATCGCGGTCCCGGTCGGCATTCTCGTCACCCGACGCCGCGCGCGTTGGCTCATTCCCGTGGTGACCGCCCTGGGCAACCTCGGGCAGGCGGTGCCCAAAGTGGGTCTCCTCGTCGTGCTGGCGATCCTGTTCGGGTTGGGCTTCGGCGTCGCCGTGGCCGGCCTGGTCATCGGTGCCACCCTCGTGGTGCTGACCAATACCGTCACCGCACTGCTCAGCATCGATCCCGCCCGACTGGAGGCGGCGCACGGCGTCGGCATGAGCCCGTGGACCGTACTCGTGCGCATCGAACTCCCGCTCGCGGTGCCTGTCATCGCCGCCGGGGCTCGTACCGCCCTGACCCTGATCGTCTCGTACGGCGTCATCGCGATCTTCGTCGACGCGGGCGGCCTCGGAGGGATCCTGCTCACCGGCATCGACGTCTCGCGCACCTCGGTCATCCTCGTCGGTGCCGTCATGAGCGTGACCCTCGCCCTGATGGCCGACTGGGTCGGCTGGATCGCCGAAGACCTGCTCACGCCTCGCGGCCTCTCGGTCCGCTGACCACTGCCCACCGGAAAGAAGGAAGCACTCATGCGTTCACGTTCCCGTCTCACCCTGGCGACCGCGGTCACGGCAAGCCTGCTGCTCACGGCGTGCAGCGACACGGGCGGGGGTGACGGCGAGGGCCCGCTCGCAGGCGCCGACCTCACCATCGGCTCGAAGAGCTTCGCGGAGAGCATCATTCTCGGTCACATGACGATGCTCGCGCTGGAGAACGCCGGGGCGAACGTGGAGGACCAGACCGGCATCGAGTCCAGCGCCAACGTACGCACGGCGCTGACCTCAGGCGACATCGATCTCTACTGGGAGTACACCGGAACCGGGTGGATCACCTACCTGGGCGAGACCGAGCCGATCGCCGACCCGCAGCAGCAGTTCGACGCCGTCGCAGAGGCCGACCTCGAGGAGAACGGGGTGGCGTGGCTGGCGCGCTCACCGATCAACAACGCCTACGCTCTGGCAGCGAGCACGGAGACGGCGCAGGATCTCGGGCTGTCCTCCATGTCCGATCTGACCGCACTGCTTCAGGACAATCCGGAGGCGCTCACGTTGTGCGTGGAGTCCGAGTTCGCCGCCCGGGACGACGGGCTGCCCGGCGTGCTCGAGACGTACGACCTCCAGGACCTGCCGGACGGGAACATCAGCACCGTCGGCGAGGCCATCATCTATACCGAGCTGCGCGACGGCGGGACCTGCAACGTCGGCGAGGTCTTCGCCACCGACGCCCGCATCGCTGCGTTCGACCTCACAGTGCTCGAGGACGACCGGAGCTTCTTCCCCATCTACAACGCCTCCCCGACGGTGCGGGCAGAGACGGACGAGGAGTATCCGGAGATCGCCGAGATCCTCACGCCGATCGCCGAGGCGCTGGACAACGAGACCATGGCCGAACTGAACGCGCAAGTCGACATCGAAGGCCGGTCGGCTGACGACGTGGCCGAAGAGTGGCTGACAGATCAAGGGTTCCTCGACTGAAGCGTGGCCCTGACAGCGACCGGGCGGCCGACCCGGCCGGTGCATCTGGCATGCTGGGCGTAAGCGCTTTCACCCAGCTGAGGAGCACGCCGATGACGAAGTCGTCCGTCCGCCGCTACGCCGTCGCCGGGACCGGCCACCGCGCCGGGATGTACGTCCGCGCCATGATCGGCGATCACGCGGATGTCGCCGACCTTGTCGCCTGGTGCGACACCAATCCGGGCCGCATCGATTTCTACGACGGTGTCATCGCCGAGGCCGGACTCGGGCCACTGCCGCGGTACACACCGGACCGGTTGGAGGTGATGATCCGAGAGGAGTCGGTGGACGCCGTCGTCGTCACCTCCCCGGACCACACTCACGCCGACCTGGTCTCCCGCGCCCTGCTGGCCGGTGCCGACGTCGTGGTCGAGAAGCCCCTGACGATCGACGCCGAGGGGTGCCGCCGCATCACCGAGGCCGTGGACTGGAGCGGCCGAGACCTCGTGATGACGTTCAACTACCGCTACTCGCCCCGGAACTCCTCGCTCAAGGAGGTCATCGCCTCCGGGGAGCTCGGCGAGGTCACGTCGGTGCACTTCGAGTGGGCGCTGGACACGGTGCACGGGGCGGACTACTTCCGGCGGTGGCACCGGGACAAGGCCGGCTCCGGCGGCCTGCTCGTCCACAAGTCCTCGCACCACTTCGACCTCGTCAACTGGTGGCTCGCCGACACCCCGACCCGCGTCTACGCGCGCGGCCGGCGCGCCTTCTACGGCGACGACGGCGCCGGTCGCGCCGAGGCGGGCCCGCGGCCGGCCCGCGGGCGTGAGGCGATGCCGGGGGACCGGTGGTCGCTGGACATGTCGCGCGACGAGTCGTTGCGCCGCCTGTACCTGGAGTCCGAGCAGCATGACGGGTACCTGCGCGACCAGGACGTCTTCGCGCCCGGGGTCACCATCGAGGACAACATGGCGGTCCTCGTGGACTACCGCCGCGGCGCGCTGCTGACCTACTCACTCAACGCGCACGCGCCGTGGGAGGGATATCGCGTCACCGTGAACGGTACGCGTGGTCGCGCCGAGCTCGAGGTGGTCGAGCGCGGGTCGGTCGAGGTCGACGCCCAAGGTCGGTCGGTGCTCGACCCGAGCGCCCGAGAGGCGCAGGATGCCGACGCGGTTCGCCCGAAGGGGGAGCGGCTCGTGGTCCAGCGGCACTGGGAGCGCGCCCGTGAGGTGGAGATTCCGATGGGCGTCGGCTCCCACGGCGGTGGCGACGCGATCCTCCTGAACGACATCTTCCACGGCCCCTCCGAAGACCCGCTGGGCCGCCGGGCCGGATACGTCGACGGGGTGCGCGCCGTCGCCGTCGGCATCGCCGCCAACGCCTCGATCAGCACCGGCGATCCGGTGGAGGTCGAGCAGCTCGGGCTCGGCGTCGAGCTGTAGCCCACCGAGAGCGGACATCTGCGTCAAAAGCGGATGTTCAGACAACCGCTTTTGACGCAGGTTTCCGCTCTCGGCGGTGGGGTGGTGGGGGCGGAGGTGCGCTCAGAGGCGAGCGGCGACCTCGGCCGCCTCATCGTCTGTGAGGCGGCCGTCGGCGATGAAGATCCGGAACCGGCGCGAGATCGACGTCGCCGGCGCGAGCTGGATCGCCTCGGACCACGCCAGCGACGATCCGAATCCCGGGTAGCCCGCCACCCGGACGAACCACGGGTCGCCGTCGTCGCTGGTGATCACGAGGGTGACGTCGCCCTCCGCCGTCGTCGCGGACCAGGCGAGCCACGGCGCCACGGTGCCGTGCACCGCTTCCTCTCCCCGGGCCTGCGCGGTGCGCACATCGACGTCGGAGCACGCCGGCAGACGCCAGAAGAAGCCGCCGTAGCCACCACCGACCCGGCCGTTCGAGCCGGGTGAGCCGAGGGCGAGCGTGTCGGTGGTGGCGTTCGTCAGCGCCGACGTCCACTCGAGCCGCCAGCCGCGCTCCTCCGGGCCCCACGTGAGGGTGCGGATCTCGGTCAGCAGGACCGAGCCGTCGTGTCCGCGCCACGCGAGCTCGGCCTCCATGTACCCGCCGTCGCGATGCTCACCGTGCTCGTCACCGGACTCGGTCGGATGCGCCTGTCCGGGCGTGGCGCGCCACTGCTCGTGGGTGATGCGCCCGTGGTCGTCGCGCCACATGTATCCGCTGCCGCGCACGTACGTCCGGCCGCCCCACAGGTTGTGGCCGCCGACATCCTGAACCGCCATCCCGACCCCGGCGTGCCAGGTGTGGTCCGCCGGAGCGACGGCGCTGACCAGCACGCCCGCGGTGGTCCGTACCGGGTGCAGGTGCGGACGGGGACTGTCGAGCGCTGACGTCCCGGCGCCGTCCACGTACCGCGCCACCTCGGGTGCACCGGTCGTCTCACTCAGGCGCAGCGTGGCGAGCGTGCTGTGCCGAGGTGCCCACGGCGCACCGAGCGTGGTGAAGGTGCGCAGCGACTCCGCCACACGTTCACACCACGCCTCGACGTCGTCGACGACGACGTGCCGACCCACCTCGTCCTCGTGCCAGGTCGTCAACCGGGCGGGGATCGTCGCCGGTTCCGGTGCCGTGCGCACCGCCTCCATCACCCGCATGAACGCCCCCGCGTGCGTGAGCGGGCTCGCCGGCTCGGCCGTGTCGCCGCGCAGGTGCGCCACGAGGTCGGCCAACGCACCCGTGGACGTCGCGGTGAGCGAGCGGGACCCGCGCGCGGTGGAGATCTCGATCCGGTCGGTCTTGTACCAGTACACGATGCGGCCCGCCGAACCGTGCACGATCACCCGCGGCTCGGAGTGCGCCGCCGCGCAGAGCGTCAGGCCGACAGCAACCGGGAGGGCGGTCGCGGTGATGATGCGGATCGAGGACGTGTCGTCCGCCTC
The DNA here is from genome assembly GCF_042680605.1 of Georgenia deserti. Classification (NCBI taxonomy): domain Bacteria; kingdom Bacillati; phylum Actinomycetota; class Actinomycetes; order Allobogoriellales; family Allobogoriellaceae; genus Georgenia; species Georgenia deserti. The sequence continues at coordinate 83,842 of NZ_JBHUEE010000003.1, read as the reverse complement.
GATGTCGTTGGCCCGGAAGAGCTCGGCCTCGACAGCCGCCACGTCCTCGGCGCGGCGCGCTCCAGCCAGCCGCAACGCGGCCTGGACGGCATGAGCGAGCGGGTTGGTGACCACGCCGTCCACGACGTCGACGCCGTCCAGACGCCGCCGACCCGCCCACGGCGCCCGTGCGAAGTAGCTCGTCGCGCGAACCCAGGTCCCGACCGCCCCGACGCCGCGGACCTCCCCGATCTCACCGGCCGCGACTGCGGCGGCGATCGCGTCGTAGGCACTCGAGCCGTCGGCCTGGAACCCGACCTGGACCACCCGGCCGGTCTCCTGCGCGACGGCGAGCAGGTTCTCGTACTCCGCGAGGGACGCCGTCGGGGGCTTTTCCAGGAGGAGGTGGCACCCGGCCCGCATGGCCTCTTCGGCGAGCGGTGCGTGGGTGGGGATCGGACTGGCGATCACCACGATGTCCGGCCGCTGCTCGGCGAGCAGATCGGTCAAGGACGCGTACTGCGGTGCCCGGCCGAGCATCTCGAGGACCTCACCGGCGGCCGGTCGCGGATCGACGACGGCGGTCAGGACCGCGGTGTCGGTCAGGTCCTGCAGGGCGCGCAGGTGGAAGGCGCCGAAGCCCATGGCGCCGACGACGGCGACGCGAAGCCGGCCGTCGCCGTCGTCCGTCGCTTGCATGCGGTAAGCGTTTCCCGGTTGAGTTCGGCTGTCAAGCGAGAGATTTCGGGACGTCTGCCGTCGCTTTCGTCCAATCCCAGTAAGCGTTTCCGCCTGGGTGGCCGCGGTTCCGTGACCCGCCGGTCGTGTGGGCTCGGGTCGCTCGCCTCCGTAAGTGCCCGCTTCGGCCGGAAACGGCATCCTGACCTGCCCTGTCGACGACTGCACCAAGTCGGTCCGGAAGATGCTTGACGTGGCGCCAGGGCGTGGTCATAGTGGAAACGCTTTCCTTCGGGCGGGGTGCGGCGCACCCGGCCATCAACGACGATCAGCCGAGGAGGACGCATGAAGCGCTCCCCCGCCACCCCACGGAGTGGTTCGCGGCGGTGTACCCGGCCGGGGGTCGAGGCCCGTCGGAGCAGGACGGCCCGGCGATGACGGCGCTCGCGGAGCTCTCCCGCCTGAGGAACGGGAAGGGGCGGCGGTCGCCGGCACCGTCCGAACGTGGCGACGGCAAGGCGGCGGTCTTCTTCCTGGCGCCGTGGTTCGTGGGGCTCTTCCTCATCACGGCGGGCCCGCTGGTGGCGTCGCTCTACCTGTCCTTCACCGACTACGACCTGCTGACCGATCCGGGGTGGATCGGCCTGGAGAACTACCGGGCGATGCTCGACGACCCGCGCCTGATGAACTCGCTGCGGGTGACCTTCACCTACGTGGGCGTCTCGGTTCCCCTCCAGCTCGTCCTGGCGCTCCTGCTCGCCGTGGTCCTGGATCGCGGGCTGCGCGGCCTGGCGCTGTACCGCTCGGTGTTCTACCTGCCTTCGTTGCTCGGCGCCTCGGTTGCGATCGCCATCCTGTGGCGTCAGGTCTTCGGGACGAACGGACTGATCAACCAGGTTCTCGCGCTGTTCGGTATCCAGGGGCAGGGCTGGGTCTCGCACCCGGACTACGCGCTCAGCACCCTGATCATCCTCAACGTGTGGACCTTCGGCGCGCCCATGATCATCTTCCTGGCCGGCCTGCGCCAGATTCCGTCGATGTACTACGAGGCGGCCGCTATCGACGGTGCGGGAAAGCTCCGCCAGTTCTTCTCCATCACGATCCCGCTGCTGACGCCGATCATCTTCTTCAACCTCGTCCTGCAGATCATCGGAGCGTTCCAGGCCTTCACTCAGGCATTTGTGGTCTCGGGTGGAACGGGCGGCCCGGCCGATTCGACGCTGTTCTACACGCTGTACCTGTACCAGCAGGGATTCCGCAGCTTCGACATGGGGTACGCCTCCGCCATGGCGTGGGTCCTGCTGGTCATCATCGCCGCGCTGACGGCGATCAACTTCTTCGCCTCGAAGTATTGGGTTTTCTACAATGACTGACCCCATCACCCGCGAGGCGACGCCGGAGAAGTCGCCGGCCACGCGCGAGAGCCGCGGCGAGAGCCTGAGTGAGATCGCGGCCTCGATGCCGGGCAGGCCGCCGTCACGGTGGGTCTGGCTACGCTCCGGGGTCAAGCACCTCATCCTCGTCGCGGCGGGGTTCGGGATGCTCTACCCGTTGCTGTGGATGCTCGCGTCCTCGTTCAAGCCGAACGATCTCATCTTCCGCGAACCCGGCCTGATCCCCTCCGCCCTGGACCTGTCGAACTACGCGAGCGGGTGGACAGCGCTGCTGCACCCGTTCTCGCACTACCTGCTCAATTCGGCGATCATCGTGCTCGGCGCGGTGCTGGGAAACCTCATCTCCTGCGCGATGGCCGCCTACGCGTTCGCGCGGCTGAACTTCCGCTTCCGCGGACTGTGGTTCGCGATCATGCTCATTTCGATCATGCTCCCGATCCACGTGATCATCGTCCCGCAGTACGTGCTCTTCTCCGAACTCGGGTGGATCAACACCTTCTTGCCCCTCGTGGTGCCGAAGTTCCTCGCCACGGACGCCTTCTTCGTCTTTCTCATGGTCCAGTTCTTCCGGGGCATTCCGCGTGAGCTCGACGAGGCCGCTCGAATCGACGGCGCGGGACACGGCCGGATCTTCTTCCAGGTCATGCTGCCGCTCTCGCTTCCGGCGCTGGCGACGACGGCCATCTTCACCTTCATCTGGACCTGGAACGACTTCTTCTCCCAACTGATCTTCCTCACCCAGCCCGACAACTACACCGTGCCGATCGCCCTGAACACGTTCGTGGACTCCACCGGGCAGTCGTCATGGGGAGCGCTCTTCGCCATGTCGATCGTTTCCCTCATCCCGGTGTTCTTCGTCTTCCTCTTCGGTCAGAAGTACCTCGTGAAGGGGATTGCGACCACCGGCATCAAATAGCTCTCTCGGCACCTGGTGCCCCTGAACCGACGTTCCCTCCAACCGACCCCCAATCCCGACCTTCGCGAGAAGGACGGCGACGACCACCGTGCGGCGCCCGCTCGACGGCGTGGCGGCAGGCGTCCCTCGGCACCAACACATAGCCACGCATCACCGGACAGAGAGGTCTTGGAGATCATGAGCCGAACCGTGCGACGCCTCGTCCCGGCCGCCGGGGCCGCGTTGGCCCTGGCCGTCACCGCGGCCTGCGGGCAGTCAGAGAACATGGCCGAGCAGGCCGCAGACGGCGACGGCGCCCAGGGGGAAGGCGGCGACGAGCAGATCACCCTGCGCTACGCCTGGTGGGGCTCGGACTTTCGCCACGAGGCCAACCAGGAACTCATCGAGATGTTCGAGGAGGAACACCCGAACATCGACATCGTCCCCGACTTCACGGACTGGTCCTCGTACTGGGACAAGCTGGCCACCGCCGTCGCCGGTGGGGACACGCCGGACATCATGCACCAGGAAGAGCGCTACCTCCGCGAGTACTCCAGTCGCGGTGTGCTCGCCGACCTCTCCCAGTACGACATCGCGACCGATGCGATCGATGACACCATCCTCGCCAGCGGCGAGGCCGACGGCGGACTCTACGGCCTCGTCAACGGCGTCAACGTGTACTCGGTCCTGGCCAACCCGCGGGTGTTCGAGGACGCCGGGGTTGAGATGCCTGACGACACGACGTGGAGCTGGGAGGAGTACCAGGAGGCGATGACCGCCGTCGGCGACAGCGGCGAGGACGTCTACGGCCTGGTCGATCACGGGTCCAACGAGGCCGGGTTCAATGTCTTCGCCCGGCAGCACGGCCAGTCGCTGTACACGGCGGACGGTGAGCTCGGATACGAGGACGAGCTCCTCGTCGAATACTGGAACATCGCGCTCAACCTGCAGGCCAGCGGCGGCCAGACTCCGGCGAGCCTGAGCAGCGAACAGGTCGATGCCGCACCCGAGGTCACGCTGTTCGGTCAGGGACAGGCCGCTGTCGGCATCTGGTGGTCGAACCAGCTCGCGACCCTGGAGGACGCCTCCGGCGAATCACTCGAGCTCCTGCGTTGGCCCGGCGAGAGCACCGAGGAACGACCCGGCATGTATTACAAGCCCGGCATGTACGTCTCGATGTCCGCGACCACCGAGCACCCCGAGGAAGCCGCGATGTTCATCGACTGGATGAACAACTCCGTCGAAGCCGGCGAGGTCATTCTCGCCGACCGCGGCCTTCCGGCGAACCTGGACGTGCGCGAGCAGATCACGCCGATGCTGCCCGAGCCGGACCAGCGGGGTGCCGAGTTCCTGGCAGACCTCGAGGACGAGATCGTCGACAGTCCGCCGGTCCCGCCCGTGGGCTCGGGGGAGACCCAGGACATCCTCAAGCGGTACAACTCCGAGGTCCTGTTCGGACGGCTGACGCCCGAGGAGGCCGCTGCCCAGTTCCGGGAGGAGGTCGAGGCCGCCATCGGCTGAGGCTGCGACGCCGCGACCTCGCGGACCTCAGCCGGCGACGGCCGGCACCCGCACCGGCGGGTAGGCCGCCTTCGGGATGTGGTAGGCGAGGTCGACGGCCGTCTCGATCGCCTCGTCCATCTCCAGCCGGTGCTCGGCGACGAGCCGCGCGAGGTATCCGGCGTCGACGCGCCGGTTGAGGTCGAACCGGGCCGGGATGGAGGGATAGGCGCGAGTGTCGTCGACGAACCCGCTGGTGTTGTAGAACCCGGCGGTCTCGGTGACGGCCTCGCGGTAGCGGCGCATGCCGTCGGGGGAGTCGAGGAACCACCACGGCGCGCCGAGCTTCATCGCGGGGTAGACGCCCGCCAGCGGGGCGAGCTCGCGGGAGAACGTCGTCTCGTCGAGCGTGAAGACGATGAAGCGGAAGTTCGGATGGTGGCCGAACGCCTCCAGCAGCGGCCGCAGCGAACGGGTGTACTCGGTGCCGATCGGGATGTCGTAACCCTTGTCGTGCCCGAAGGCTCGCGCCAGGCCGGCGTCGTGATCGCGCAGCGAGCCGGGGTGCAGCTGCATCACCAGGCCGTCCTCGGTGGACATCCGGGCCATCTCGAAGAGCATGTGCCCGCTGAACGCCTGCGCCTCGGCCGCCGTGGCCTCGCCCGTCAGGGCGGCACGGAAGATGCGCGCCGCCTCCCGGGCCGGAAGCTGCGTCGTGTCGGTCAGCAGGTGGCCGTGGTCCGTGGCGCGTGCGCCCGCCTCGACGAACGCCCGGCGGCGTTGCCGAAGCGCGGCCAGGTACCCCTCGTAGTCACCGGCGTCGACGCCGGAGACCTCCGAGAGCGCGCCCAGCTGGCCGCGCCAGTCCGCACGGTCGACGTGCAGCAACGGGTCGGGACGGAACGTCGGCACCACGCGGTCGCCCCACCCCTCGGCCGCGAGGGACGCGTGCTGGGCGAGGTCCGCCGTGGCGGGGTCGGTGGTGGCGATAATCTCCAGGCCGAACCGTTCGAACAAGGCCCGCGGACGGAACTCGGGCCGCCGGAGGATCTCGGACAGCTCGTCGAACAGATCGTCGGCGTTCTCGGCGGACGGGCGGCGCGTCACCCCGAACACCTCGACCAGCTCGTGCTCGAGCCAGTACCGGGTGGGCGTGCCGCGGAACAGGTGCCAGTGCTCGCAGAATCGCCGCCAGATCGCCCGCGGGTCCTGCTCGACCTCGACCTCGGCGCTTGCGTCGACCGGCGCCACCCCCATCTGCGGCAGGGACACCTGACCCTGGGAGATCACCATGCGGACCAGGTAGTGGTCCGGGACCACGAGGAGCTGGGCCGGGTCCGGGAACGGCCGATCCTGGGCGAACACGCCGACGTCGACGTGACCGTGCATCGAGACCAGCGGCAACCCGGCCGTCGCGGCGTAGATCTCCTTCGCGAGCGGCCGCAACTCGCCTGCGGGCAGGGCACGGTCCGGGTGCAGCACCCAGGCTTCGGACATGGAACAGGACTCCTCGGTTGGCGTCGGTGGCGTCGTCGTCACTAGGATGTAAACGCTTTCGCAGAATCTACCAGCGTTCGGACCCCCGTTGTAGTGTCCGACCCGGAGGCCGATGTGACCCACCGCTTGTCCCTGTCCACGCTGCCGCACCTCGCCGAGAACGTGCAGCGTCCCGCCGTCGACCCGCGCGACCTCGGCACCGGGCTGGTCCACCTCGGCGTCGGCGCGTTCCACCGTGCGCATCAGGCGGTGTACACCGAGGACGCCATGGCTGCCGGCGGCGAGACCCGATGGGGCATCCACGCCGTCACCCAGCGCTCGCCCCGCGTGGCCGAGCAACTCGCCCCGCAGGACGGTCTTTACGGCGTGCTCACCAAGGGGCTCGACGATGCCGGATCCCCGACGGCGCAGCTGCGCATCGTCGGAGCGGTCCGCGAGATCTCCTTCCCGGGCGAGCAGACCGCTGCCGTGCTGTCCCGGCTGGCCCATCCGGCCACGCACGTCGTCACTCTCACGGTGACGGAGAAGGGCTACCGCCGCTCCGGCACGGGCCTGGACCTGGACGACGACGGCGTCCGCGCCGACGTCGCCGCGTTGGCCGACGAACTGGGCGGACGCGCCGTCGATCGGGCTGCCGGCAGCCCGATCGGGATGCTCGCCCGCGGCCTGGCCCGCCGGGCGCGACAGGACGCCACCCCCATCACGGTGGTCACCTGCGACAACATCGTCCACAACGGCGCGATGCTCACCGGCCTCGTCCAGGAGTTCCTGGCCGCCGCCGGCGCCGACGACGTCGCCGACTGGGTGCACGACCATGTCACCTTCCCCTCGACCATGGTCGACCGGATCGTCCCGGCCACCACGGACGCCGATCGCGCCGAGGCCGAGGCGCTCGCCGGACTGACCGACGCCGGACTCGTGGTCGCCGAGCCGTTCCGGCAGTGGGTGATCGAGGACGCGTTCGCCGGCCCACGTCCGGCGTGGGAACGCGCGGGGGCCACGCTGACCTCCGACGTCGCGCCGTTCGAGGACGCCAAACTGCGGATCCTCAACGGCTCACACTCCTACCTCGCCTACCGTGGGGCCGTCCTGGGCCACCGCACCATCGCCGAGGCCGTGACCGACCCGGTGCTGGGCGAGGAGGTCCGCGCCTTCATCGACGAGGACGTCATCCCGACGCTGACGCCGCCTCCCGGCGTGGACCTGGCCGACTACCGCGACTCCGTCCTCGGCCGTTTCGAGAACCCGGCGCTCGGACACACCACCATCCAGGTGGCCATGGACGGCTCGCAGAAGCTTCCCGTGCGGTTGCTCGGCACGGCACGCGACCGGCTCGCACAGGCGGCTGTGCCGCACCGGGCCGCGCGCGCGGTGGCCGCGTGGATGGTGTTCGTCGCCCGCGCCGCCGAGGGCAGGAACGGTCTGGAACTGGACGACCCGCTCGCCCCGACACTGGCCGAGGCCGCAGCCGATGGGGGCCGCCTGGGGGAGCGGCTGCTCGGCATACGCGAAATCTTCCCGGCCGAGCTGGCCGAGGACGATCGGTTCCGCTCGGCCGTCCTCACTCAGGTGACCGAGCTCAGCGACTGAGGGGTACCACGGCCCGCGGCCGGTCACCGTCCCAGACGAGCTCCGTCACCCACATGTGCCGGCCCTGCTCCCATACGCCGACGTCCTCGGGCTGCCAGGCGTGATGGATCATCAGGGTGCGACCCTCGTGCTCGACCACCACGCAGTGTCCCGGACCGGCCATGAGCGGATTGCCGGTCAGTACGGGATCCGGCGTCTTCCGGCACGGCCCCATCGGTCCGTCGCAGACGGCGTGGCCGACGGCGTAGTCGGCCGAGCGGAAACCGTTCGCGCTGTAGAAGAGGTGGAGCGTTGCGCCGCGGCGGAACAGGAAGGGGCCCTCCACGAGGTCGCCCTCCCACTCGAGGTCGCTGCCTACCACCCGGGTGGGCGAGCCGGAGAGCGCGAGACCGTCGTCGCTGAGCGTGGCGGCGTAGAGCCACGTGCGTTCCTCGACCGCGTTGCCGTCGTTCTTCCACCACAAATATCGCGTGCCGTCGGTGTCGGTGAACGGCGTGGCGTCGATGGAGCCGCCCTCGTCCGCCTGGAAGATCAGCGGCTCCTCGGAGTCGTCGAGGTACGGCCCGGCAGGGTGGGAGGCGACCGCACGTCCGATCCCCTGCAGGCCCGTGCTTCTGACCCGCGCCGTGTAGTACATGACGTAACCGGTGCTGGTGGCCGCGACCTCCGGCGCCCACGTGAAGCCCTCCTCGGCCCAGCCGGGCAGCTCCGGCAAGGCGTCTCCGACCGGCCGCCAGGTCCGCAGGTCAGGTGAACGCAGCACCGGTGCGTTTCCCCGCGGGCCGTTCGTGGCGTAGGCCCACCACTCGCCGCCGGCGTGCAGGACGGCCGGATCGGCGAAGTTCTCCGGCCAGACGCGCGCGGGCTTCGCGGGTGAGTCGGTGCGGGTGGTCACGGCGCTGGTTCTCCCTCGACGGTGGCGCGGTCGCACCAGCCTACGCAGGCCGTCGGCCGCCTGGTCCCGCTCAGCGCTGGTCGACGCGCCGTTCGGCGCAGATCAGGGCGCGGGGATGAAGCCCTCGGCACGGACGGACCAGCCGGACGGGAACCCGGGCGCCGCCGTCCCGGGACCGCCGTCCCAGCCGCCGGCCATCATGGCCAGCGCGGTCAGCAACCCGCCGTTGCCGGGCAGGTAGGCCGGCAACGTCTCGCTCTGCCAGTTGTGTCCGTTGGGCAGATACGTGTTCTTCGCGGCCGCCGAGAGCAGGAGGTCGACCGCGGTGCTCGGCTCGCCCAGCCGCGTCGCCGTCATCGCCAGGGCGGGGAAGTCCCAGCCCCACGTGCTCGGCCAGTCCCAGTCGGCGAGGACGTCGTGCAACGTGGCCCGGACGATCTCGGGGTCGAGCGCGCCGGTGGCCGGGACCACGCCGAGCCCGTAGACCATCGACGGGTGGTCCGCACGCACGGTGCGCGGCCGGAGCGGCCCGCTCGCGCCGTCGTCGGGGACGGTCCCGACGGCCGCGTACCGACCGGCTGCCACGAGCGGGGACGCCATACCGTCCGCCACCTCGGTCCAGCGCGGTTCCGGTGCCAGGCCGGCGCGCCGTCGCCACTGCTGAGCCACCCGCAACGCCCATGACCAGGAGGCGAGCTCGAACGGCGGGTTCGTCACGCGATGCCGCTCCTCGGCGTAGGACTCCTGCGCCGGAACCAGCGGCGGCCCCAGCGCGAAGCCGTCCGGTGTCGGTTCTGCGACGTCGGCCATGAACCGGGCCGTGGCCTCGACCAGATCGCCGTACCGCTCCACGGCGCGCGGAGTCCCGGCCCGGCGCAGCAGCTCGGCCAGGTGGATGACGTGCGGCTGCTGCCACAGCAGGAACGGTCCGATGTGGCTCGGGCTCTCCTGGCCGTCCGGGCCGACCTGCTTCGGCCACCGGGCGCCGTCGTACCCCTGCTGGCGAGCCGTCTCCCGGGCCACGGGGAGGATCTCGCGGTAGAACTCCATGCTCGGTTCCAGCAGCTCCGGCCGGCCCCAGAGTGCGAAGTGCGCCGCGTGCCAGTAGTGCATCTCGAGGTGGAAACGGCCGCGCCAGCTGTTGACCAGCAGACCGGTCTCCTGCGGTGGCAGGCACCCGGAGCACTGGATCGCGGTCAGGTATTGGGACAGCACCGCGCGGCGTTCCAGCTCCGGCGCGCGCGGATCCGCGCTGCCGGAGAGGTCGAGTGCGGCGCCGGTGGTCCAGAACCGCTTCCAGTAGCCGGCCGCAGCGGCCAGCGTCTGCGTCACCGTCGGCAGCGGATCCGGCGGCTCCTCCTGCGCCAGACCGACCACCACGTCCAGCACCGAACCCGGGCCCGTCGCCAGCACGGCGTGCTGCCCGACGCGTCGCACGTCCGGCGCCGCCACGCGAACCCGGTGGAGCGGCCGGTCGGCGCCGTCGAAGAAGCGCGAGAGAACGACGGCGGAGGCGTTCCCCGCGGCCTCCAACTGAGTCCGATGCTTCTCCGGGGCGGTCCAGTCGGCGCCTCCGGCCCACGCCTCGCAGCCGTACGGGAAGGCCAACCGCACGCCGAGCTGCGCGCCCTCCGACGGCGGATCGACCTGCTCGATCCGCACGGCGAGGACGTCGGCCTCCGGGTGGCACGCCGTCGTCACTCGCAGGCGCCGGCCCGCCAGGGTGACGTCGCTGGTGAGACGGCCGGCCCACAGGTCCAGTACCTGCCGGCACGGTCCCAGCTCCGTGATCGACGGCGTGGTGCCGTCGAGGATCAGGCCCAGCCGGAGGAGGTCGAGCCGGTGCGGGTTCGCGCGCAGCCACCGCACGTGCGCCGGCATGGCTGCGTCGTCCCGGCCGGTGGGCTCGGCGTCGACGTACGCGACCTCGCCGCGGCGGGTGCGGTAGACCCGCCGCGGCAACTCCGGCGCGCCGCCCCTCCACGCCGCTCCGCCCTCCGGCGGCGGCGTGGAGTGCCACGCCCACTGGGTGAACGTCCCGAGCAGGGTGCCCGGTTCGCCCCCGGACGTGTCCGGGACCGGGTACGCCTCCGGGAACGTCTGCAGCCCCGTGACGTCGACGCCGCAGGCGAGCGAGCCGTTGCCCACCTGGAGCGGCGAACGCGGGTCGATCCGGTCGACGACGACGGTGTGCCGCCGCACGAGCGCCTTGCGGTCGAGCATCAGCCGCCGGCGTCGATGGCGGCGTTCATCTCGTCGACGAACTGCTGGCCCGCCTCTTCGGGGCTCGTCCGGCCGAAGAGGACGTTCTCGTTGATCCGCTGCAGGGTCGGCACGGACTCGGTCGAGCCGGTCGGTCCGACGACGAAATCGCCGTCGATGAGTTCGCTGATGCGGTCGATGTAGCCGAACTCCTCCTGCTGGACCGGCTCGAGTTCCGGCTCGAGGTGCTCGCGCAGTTCGGAGACCGCCGGGACGCCGCGGTCGGAGCCGATCGCGTCGGCGGCGGCGGTGGAGGTGGTGAGGAAGTCGACCAGCTCGGCGGCCGCCTCCGGGTGGCCGGAATTGGCGCTGATCGTGTACAGCTGCGAGGCCTGCAACCACTGGCCCGGCTCCTGCTCGGTGGTCTCGCCCGGGGCGCGCAGCATGACGAGTTCGTCACCGGAGGCGTCGGCGAACGCCTGGAGCTGGTTCGTCCAGGCGAACATCATGCCCGCGCGCCCCTGCCCCATGAGGGTCTGCTCGGGGTTCGGCTGGCCCATGAGCTCGGAGCTGATGGATGCCTCCGGCGTGGCGCCGGACTCCATGAGGCCGCTCGTGTAGTCGAACCACCCGGTCACCGTCTCCGGAGTGATCGCCAGGCCTCCGTCCTCGGTGTAGAGGCCCTGCCCGGTGTGCTGGTCGGCGTAGAGGTCGAGGGTGTCCGGTTGCGTCGGGTCCTCGGCGCCGTAGACGTCGTCCGGTGTGCTGGCCGAGATCTCGGTCGCGATCTGCGCGTAGTCCTCCCACGACCACGTGTCGTCGTCCGGCATGTCGACGCCGGCGTCGGCGAAGACCTGCGGATTGGCGACGACGCCGAAGCTGTTCACGCCCGTCGGGATCCCGTACTGGGTCTCGTCGAAGTAGCCGTTCTGCAGGGCGGCCTCGTCGTAGGCGGAGGTGTCGATGATGTCCGAGACCTCGCCGAGGTCGAGCAGCACGCCGCGGGATCCGTACTCGCGTGGGTAGGCACCGCCCATCGTGATGACGTCGGGTTCGTCACCTGCCGCGACGGCCGTGGCGAGGCGGTCGAAGTAGGCGTCGAAGTCGGTGAACTCCGTCTCGACCGTGATGTCCGGGTGCTCCTCCTCGAAAGCGCTGACGGCCTCCTCGGTCATCTGGGCGCGGTCGGGGTTGCCCCACCAGGAGAATCGGATGGTCGCGCCGTCGCCGGCGGCTGCCTCGCCGTCGTCGTTCTGTTCGGCGATGTTCTCCTGCTGACCGCAGGCCGCGGTCAGCAGGAGGGCCGCTCCCGCCCCGACCGCGAGGGCGGCCCGTCGACGTGGTCTCGTCGTGCTCTGCATGGGTGTGCCTTCCTGCGCGTCGTTGCGTGGCCCCTCGGGTCCCGCAGGTGCGAAACCGCTTACATTCGGGTAGTCGACCACATCCTCCTGGCCCGGTCAACGCCCGATTACACCGGTTACCCCATTGTGATCTCGCGGTTCTGGGTCCGGTGGGTGACCGGCCCCGCCCGTCGTGGCCGGTCAGCCGCCCGTGGACTCCCGGATCCGGAGTGTGTACGGCTGGGTGTGCGTTCCGCCGGCGCGGGTGCGGTCCGGACGGAGAATCTGAGCGAGCAGTCCGTCGACGGCGCGGCGGGCGATCTCGTCCCGGCCCGGATCCACGGTGGTCAGGCGTGGCCGCGCGAAGGCTGCCTCGCGGATGTCGTCGAACCCGGTCACCGCGACGTCCTGCGGCACGCGCAGACCGCGGTCAAACAGTTCGCGCGTGGCACCGAGGGCGAGGGCGTCGTTCAGGGCGAACACGGCGTCGATCTCCACCCCGCGGTCGAGGATCTCGGCCATGGCGTGCGCGCCCGCCTCGAGGGTCCACGCGGTCGCCGGTCCGTGCCGCTCCGGCGCGTGAGGCAGGTCGGCAGCCTCGAGCGCGTCCCGGTGCCCTGCTGTGCGCAGGTAGCCGGCCCCGACCTCGCCGGTGTCGTAGGAGCCGACGACGGCGATGCGGCGCCGCCCGATGGTCAGGAGGTGCTCGGTCAGGGCCCGGGCACCGCCCCGGTTGTCCATGGCGACGTGATCGAGGTCCGGGTTCAGCGGGCGCTCGCCGAGCAGGACCATCGGGAACGGGACGTCCAGATCTGCGCCGTCGTCCTGCCGCAGGCCGATCGGGGAGAAGATCAGTCCGTCGCTCATCCGACGCCGCTCCGAGGTGAGCACGCCCAGCTCCCGCTCGCGCACGCCTCCGGTCTGCTCGAGCAGCACGGTGTAGCCGCGGTCGCCGGCGGCCTCGACTATGCGGTCGGACAGCTCGGCGAAGTACGGCAGGCTGAGCCGGGGCACGGCCAGCATCACCATCCCGGTGCGGCCGATGCTCAGGCTCCGCGCCGCGAAGTTCATCTGGTAGCCGAGCTCGGCGATGGCGGCCTCGACCTTGCGCACCGTGACCTCGGCGACGTTGGGCGCGGCGTTGACCACGTTCGAGACCGTCTTGACCGACACCCCGGCGTGGCGGGCGACGTCGCGCATGGTCACCGCCGACACGTCACGCCTCCTGCCTGGCTCGATGGACCGTGGACGAGCGCCTAGCGTACGCTCGCGAACCCCGGCAGGTAACCGGTTACCCACCTAAGGTGACGGCGGAGGGGAGACATGGAACGACGACGCTTGCGGACCGGCGGTGATCGGATGGTCGACGGCGACGGTGACGTCATCCGGCTGCGGGGCTTCGGACTCGGCGGGTGGATGACCATGGAGAACTTCATCACCGGCCATCCCGCGACCGAGTCCCAGACCCGCCGGGCTATGCGGCGCGTCCTGGGTGAGGACGCCTACGAGGCGTTCTTCGAGACCTTCCTCGCCTCGTTCTTCGGGGAGGACGACGCCGAGTACCTCGCCTGGCTCGGCGTGAACTGCCTGCGTGTTCCCTTCAGCTACCACCACTTCGAGGACGACGCCGCACCGTTCGAGCTGCGGGAGGAAGGCTTCCGGCACCTGGAGCGGGTGGTCCGGCTGTGCGCCGGGCGCGGCATCTACACCGTGCTCGACCTGCACGCGGCGCCGGGGTACCAGAACCAGAACTGGCATTCCGACAACCCGACGCACTGGGCGCACTTCTGGCGGCACCGCCACTTCCAGGACCGCGTGGTGCACCTGTGGGAGGCGTTGGCCGAGCGGTTCGCCGACGAGCCGATGGTCGCCGGCTACAACCTGCTCAACGAGCCGGCCGACCCGAGCGGGGAGGTGGTCGGCCCGTTCTACGAGCGCCTCGCCCACGCCGTGCGTGCCGTCGACCCGCACCACACGCTTTTCCTGGACGGCAATACTTACGCCACTGACTTCACGGCGCTGGCCGACCTGGCCGAACTCGACAACGTCGTCTTCACCGCGCACGACTACGCCCTGCCCGGGATCGCCAACCCGAGCCGATACCCGGGTCAGACCCGCGGTCGCCATTTCGACCGTGGCATCGTCGAGGAGAGCTTTCTCAGGCGGACCGAGTTCATGCGCTCGACGGGGACGCCGATCTGGGTCGGTGAATTCGGTCCGCTCTACACCGGCGACGCGCGCCGCGACGGCGAGGTGCTCCTCCTGCTGGACGATCAGCTCGACATCTACGACGCCCACGGCGCCGGCTGGAGCCTGTGGACGTACAAGGACATCGGCACGCAGGGTGTCGTCCACGCGGACCCGGATGGGCCGTACCTGAGCCGGATCCGGCCCGCGCTGGAGAAGAAGCGGCGGCTCGGTACCGACTCCTGGGGTGGGAGCGAGGAACAGATTCGCCACGTGCTCGAGCCGATCGAGCAGCTCGTTGCCACCGAGTTCCCCGATTTCGACCCGTACCCGTGGGGGAGCAAGCAGTGGATCAACCTGCTCGTGCGGCACGTCCTGCTGGCCGAGCCGCTCGTGGACGAGTTCGCCGAGTGCTTCCGCGGCGCCGATCCGGTCGAGGCCGCGGAGCTCGCCGCCTCCTTCGAGTTCGGCACCTGCGTGCGGCGCGAGCCGCTCGAACAGGTGCTGCGCGCCCGCCTGCGGTGATCGGCGGGTCCGCGGGCCGGCATCGGGTGTCGCGGGACGTCCAGTCCTCGCTCGTTCCTCGCTCGGACGGCCAGACCCAACCAGCCCGGCGACACTCCGATGCCGACCGCGCGGTCGCTGGGCGACCTGCCGCTCCGTGCCAGACCCAGCCAGCCTGGCGGCACTCCCGCCGCCACCCGCCGAACTGGCCCGCCGGCCCGCGATGGAGCGGCCTGTCCCTCAGAACTGCTGGGCCTCGGTGGAGCCGACCAGGGCCAGCGTGGTGCTGTCCGGGTTGAGCGCCGTCGAGACGAGGTCGAAGTAGCCGGTGCCGGCCTCCCGCTGGTGCTTCGTGGCGGTGTAGCCGCTGGGCTCGGCGGCGAACTCTGCCTGCTGCAAATCGACGTAGGCGCTCATCGCGCGCTGGGCGTAGCCCGAGGCCAGGTCGAACATCGAGTGGTTCAGGGCGTGGAACCCGGCCAGCGTGATGAACTGGAAGCGGTACCCCAGCGCCGCGAGTTCGTGCTGGAACGTCGCGATCTGGTCGTCCGTGAGGTGCTTCTTCCAGTTGAAGCTCGGTGAGCAGTTGTAGGCCAGCAGCTTGTCCGGGTACTCGGCGTGGACGGCCTGGGCGAACTCGCGTGCCATGCCGATGTCCGGCGTGCCCGTCTCGAACCACAGCAGGTCCGCGTGCGGCGCGAACGCCAGCCCACGGGCGATGGCGGACTCGAGGCCGGGCCGGACCCGGTAGAACCCCTCACTGGTCCGCTCGCCGGTGAGGAAGGGGCGGTCGCGATCGTCGACGTCGGAGGTGATGAGGTCCGCGGCCAGGCTGTCCGTGCGGGCGATCATCACGGTCGGGACGCCCGCGACGTCGGCCGCCAGCCGGGCGGCGTCGAGCGTGCGGATGTGCTGCTGCGTCGGCACGAGGACCTTGCCGCCCAGGTGGCCGCACTTCTTCTCGCTGGCGAGCTGGTCCTCCCAGTGGATGCCGGCCGCACCGGCCTGGATCATCGCGTGCGCGAGCTCGTAGGCGTTGAGCGGGCCACCGAAGCCGGCTTCGGCGTCCGCGACGATGGGCGCGAGCCAGTCGCGGGTGAGGTTGCCCTCGGCGTGCTCGATCTGGTCCTGACGCAGCAGCGCGTTGTTCAGACGCCGCACGACGGCGGGCACCGAATTGGCGGGGTACAGCGACTGGTCCGGGTACGTCTGCCCGGCGAGGTTGCCGTCGGCGGCGACCTGCCAGCCCGAGAGGTAGATGGCCTTCAGCCCGGCCCGGACCTGCTGCACGGCCTGACCGCCGGTGTAGGCGCCGAGCGCCCGGACGGGCTCGTCCTCGTGGAGCAGGCGGCGCAACGTCTCCGCGCCGCGGCGGGCGAGCGTGGCCTCCTCCCGGACCGAGCCGCGTAACCGGACGACATCGTCGGCGGTGTAGGTCCGTTCGATCCCGGACCACCGCGGGTGCGTCTCCCACTCCAGCCGCAGGTCGCTCGCGCTCTGTGTCTGATCCCCGGGCCGGGACATCGGGTACATCATGGCGATCCTCCTCCTCTCGCGCGGGTCCTCACCCGCGCCGTGGCACCACAATGCGTGAAAGAACGCAGACAACAACCGGCCAGTAGAGGTGAAGATCTCCGGATCTTCACAACAGGAGAGGAATCGTGGCATGCTCGGTGCCATGGCAGCCGCCGACCACGACGACGCCGGTGCCGATGTCCTGACGATCGGGCGGCGCATCCGTCAGCTCCGTACCGCCCGGTCCATGACGCTGGACGCCCTGGCTGCGGCCGTGGGGCGTGCGCCGAGTCAGCTCTCCATGATCGAGAACGGCAAGCGCGAACCGAAGCTCAGCCTGCTGCGCGCCCTCGCGCGCGAACTCGGCGTGACGCTCGATGCGCTGCTCGAGGCCGACCCGCTGGACGAGCGGACCCGGCTGGAGATCGACGTCGAGCGGGCAATGCGCTCGCAGACGTTCTCGGCCCTGGGAATCGAACCGTTCCGCATCGGCAAGCACGTGCCCACCGAGGCGTTGCGCGCACTGCTGGCGCTGCAGGGCGAGATCGAGCGACTCCGGGACGAGCGGCAGGCCACGCCGGAGGAGGCCCGCCGCGCCAACGTGGAGCTCCGGCATCTCATGCGGCGCCAGGACAATTACTTCCCGGAGCTGGAGGCCAAGGCGGCCGAGATCCTGACCGCCGTCGATCACACGGGTGGGCCGCTGACCCAGCGCACCGCCAGCGACATCGCGGCGCACCTCGGCTTCACGCTGCACTACGTGCCCGACCTGCCGCAGACCACCCGCAGCGTGGCCGACCTCAAGCACGGCCGGCTCTACCTGTCCAACCGCATCCAGGGCGATCCGCGCACGGCCGTCCTGCAGGCGCTCTCCAGTCAGATCCTCGGCCACTCCGAACCGACCAGCTACGCCCAGTTCCTCCGCCAGCGCGTGGAGACCAACTACCTCACCGGCGCATTGCTGATCCCCGAGGAACGCGCCGCGCGCGCCCTGCGGGCGGCCAAGGAACGCCGCTCGATCTCCATCGAGGACCTGCGCGACGCCTACTCGGTCTCCTACGAGACCGCGGCCCACCGGTTCACGAACCTCGCCACCCGCCATCTCGACCTGCCGGTGCACTTCCTCAAGGTCCACGAGTCGGGAACCATCACCAAGGCCTACGAGAACGACGACGTGAACTTCCCGACGGACCGGCTCGGCTCCATCGAGGGCCAGATGTGCTGTCGCCGCTGGTCCTCGCGCGCCGTCTTCGAGGTGGACGACCGGTTCAACCCGTACTTCCAGTACACCGACACCGGCAACGGCACCTACTGGTGCACGGCGCGCGTGGAGCACTCCAGCGAGGGCGCGCACTCGGTCAGCGTCGGTGTCCGGTTCGACGACACCAAGTGGTTCGTCGGGCGCGAGACCGGCAACCGTGCCGTCTCGCACCACTCCACCGAGGTCTGCTGCCGCCGCCCGCCGGCCACCTTGGAGTCCGCCTGGCGGGACGAGGCGTGGCCGAACGTGCGCACCCCACGCACCCTCCTCGCCACCCTGCCCACCGGTGCGTTCCCCGGCGTCGACACCACCGACCTGTACGAGTTCCTCGAGGCGCACGCGCCCGAGAACTCTGCGTGAGGACTCGACCGCGGCACCGGTCGCCGACCGCTGCAGGCATGCCAGGCGCGCTCGGCGAGCGGTGCCGTCGGCGCGCGCTCAGCCGTCGTGCGGCGACCGCGCGTAGCCGACCTGCAGTTCGGCCGCCGCGGCGACGTCGAAATGCCCCTCGACGGCGGTCAGCCGCACGTAGCGGGCGTCGGCCGTCTCCCAGGTGGCGTACTTGTGGGCGGCGTCGTCCTCCCAGGTCCCGTCCGCCACGACGTCGAACTGCTCGCCGTCATCACTGATCGCGACCTCGTAGCGGGTGATGACCCCGTTCGGGTTCCCGTCTTGGCGGGGGAGATAGGCCAGCCCCCGGACGTCGCGCTGCCGGCCGAGATCGAGCGTGACGCTCGCCGGTAGGGGATCCGTCGCGGCAGGAGCCGAGTGCCAGAACGTGGAGCGTCGCCCGTCGATCGCCATACAGGCGATGTTCGGGTCGCTGTGCTCGCTGCTCGCGCTGGCCGTCATCTCGTCCTGCGGGACGAGATGCTCCAGGGCTGCGGGAGCGTCGTCGGGCACGGGTGGTTGCTCCGGGCCGTCGGGCGTCGTGGTCAGGCCGGGTCCACGCGCGCTCACCACGCCGATCTCGGCCGCCCGTGCCGACCGGACGCCACACTGGTGCTCGCCCGCCTGAGCGATCAGCCGGACGAACCGCGCGTCGGTCGCTGGCCAGGCCGCGACCTTCGTCGAGGTGCTCGTGCGCCACCTGCCGTCGGCGACCGTCTCGAACGCCTGGCCGTCCGCGCTGACCTGGACCTCGTAGTCGGTGATCATCCCGCCGGTGCCGCCGTCGAGCTGTGGCTGGTACGTCAGCGCCTGAACGCGTTCCACCTCGCCGAGGTCGACCGTGACGGCCTGGGGTAGGTCGTTCGAGGGATCGAGACTGCTGCTCCAGCTGGTCTCCGGCCGGTCGTCGACGGCGTGGGCCGCTTCGTGCGTCCACCCTTGGAGCACACCCTGTTCCGAGGTCGCGCTCGCCGAGGACCGGGGAAGCATCTGTGGCTGCGGGCCGGTCGGGACCACCCGGACGTCGTCGAACTGGGCGTTGTGCCACGCACTGACGCCGAGCGCGGCGTTCCCGGTGCGATGCCGGGTGTCGCGGACCTCGGCGAGCACCTCGCCGTCGAGAAGGACGCGGACCCTCTGGTCCCGCATCGACAGCGTCAGTTCGTGCCACGAGCCCACCTCGACCGCCTCGCTGCCCTGAGCGAGGACGACCTCCTCGCTCAGCGCATGGTCACGGCTGATCAGCTGCCATCCATCCGTGCCTACGCGAGCGTGGTACCCGCTCGCCGGCGTCCCCCACGACTGCCCGGAGACCCGCCCGCCGATCTCGACGTGGCCGGGCTCTTCGAGCAGCACGTCGCTGCGCACCGCGTAGTCGCCCCACCAGCGCGGATCCCCGATCATCGTGCTCAGCGGCAGTTCGCCCACGTGCCCCCAGCTGATCGGCTGACCGGTGACCACCTGTCGGTAGCACGTGCCATCACGCCCACCCGCGCACGGTGCGGCCTCGAAGGCCCCGGCGAGATCCGAGAAGAACGGCGCGGCCCGGCCGGGCTCGACCGCGTCGAAGTCCTCGTGGAACGGCACGTCGAGGCGGTCGTGGACGGATGCCCGGGGCGCGGCTTCCCCCTTGCCGGGGCCGTCAGCCGTGGTGAGCGAGTAGAGCCGGCCCGGCTCGAGGTGCAGGGTGATCTTCTGGGCGTCGGGTCGGACGGTCCCGAGCCGTCGGAACCAGTCGGACTCGTCGTCGGACCGGAGATCCGTCCCCCAGAGGCTCAACGGCTTGCCGGGCAGATTCGCCAGCTCCAGCGTGACGGTGGTCGGTTCGCTCATGTCCAGCGTCTCGATGACGGTGCTCCAGTCCCCGCCGTCGGGGGAAACGAGGGCGACCTGGGTCGCGCCGGAGTCGAGGCGCCGGCTGCCCGTGTCCAGGTAGCGCCAGCCGGGCTCGGCGAACTGGTTCGTGTGGGCGAAGGACCAGATGCTGCGCCCGACGTCGTAGAACCCTGACCACGGCCATTCGGCAACCATGAGGCCGGTGTCTGCCATCGTGATGTTCGCGTACCAGGCGGAGATCGGCGACCACACCATCATCCCGGTGATCTGCGCGTCGATGAACATGCGGTTGGCGGCACGGGCCAGCGGGCCTGCGCCGGCGTCGTGCGCGAGCGCACTCTGCTCGCCGATCCACAACGGTTTGTCCAGCGACCGGGCGGTCTCGGTGCTCGAGCACTCGCTGTAGTCGGTGCGCCAGCCGCACGGTGAGTGCATGTTGGCGATGTCGACGGCGTCGCCGAAGGCCTGGTCGGCCGCCATGTCGTCCGCTACCCGCCAGCCGAAGTTCGGGGTGTCGTCGGCGGCAGTCAGTTCGACCTCGGGGTGGTGCTCCTCCAGCGCGTCGGCCCAGGCGACGTACCAGTCCCGGTCGTATCCGGCTTCGTTCCACCCGCCCATGAAGTCGATGGCGATGCCGTGCTGCTCGGCGCAGTCCAGCCAGGAGAGCAGGTAGTCGATGTTGTCCTGGCTCCAGAACCCGCCGTCCAGCCAGTGCGGGGCGCCCCATTGGAGTCCGCCGAGTGTGATGTCGGGGTTCCGCTCACGTGCCTCGCGCATCAACCACCATTCGTAGCCGCGACCGCAGTCGACCTCGTCGGGTTCGCGCATGTGGCTCGGCTCTGCGCCCGACGTCGAGTTGGTGTCGGCTCCGATCTCCACCTTCAACATCTCGAGTTCGGCGCCGTAACCCGGCTTGAAGAGGTAGTCGAGGATCTGGCTCCGCTCGGGCTCGGGGTAGTCGAACAGCAGACGACTCGACGCGCCGGCGCTCACCGCACCCAGGCCGTCGAACTCGCGCCCCGCATCCGCGCCGTCGATGTGCACGGTCTCGGTGGCCGCCCCGCCTGCTGCCGGGCCTGCGGCCCCTCCGGCTGGGCCTGCGGCTCCGTCGGCCGGGCCGGCGACGGCCACCGGGCCGACGAGCGCCGCGATCAGAAACAGGGCTGTCCGTGCCCCCCAGTGACGCATCCTGCCTCCTCATCGAGTTGGTCAGAGGTTAGACCACTGCTTCGGGCACTCCAAGTCCAGAACCAGATGCGTGCGCTTTTCCGCACCTCGACCGCTACGCTGGTCGCCGACCGCTACAGGCATGCCAGACGCGCTCGGCGAGCGGTGCAGCGGTGGGCGGACTCAGGAGTTCAGGTGACCGTGCCGAGCTGCCACGGCTGGAACTCGTCCTGGCCCAGATCCAGCTCCTCGCTGACCGACTGCCGGCCGGAGGCGACGGCGAGGATCGTCTCGGCGATCTCCTCACCGACCTCCTCGAGCGTGGCCGTGCCGTCCACGATCCGGCCGCAGTTGAGGTCCATGTCCTCGTGCATCCGCCGGTACATCTCGGAGTTCGTGGCGAGCTTGATCGTGGGCGCGGGCTTGGAGCCGAGCACCGAGCCCCGGCCGGTGGTGAAGCAGACGACGGTCGCACCGCCGGCGACCAGGCCGGTGACCGAGACCGGGTCGTAGCCGGGGGTGTCCATGAAGCCCAGGCCGGGGGTGTCGATCTGCTGGGCGTACTCGTAGACCGCCGACAGTTCGGCGGACCCGGCCTTGGCGACCGCCCCCAACGACTTTTCGAGGATCGTGGTCAGGCCGCCGGCCTTGTTGCCGGGGGAGGGGTTGTTGTCGAGCGTGCCCCCGCCGGCGGCGGCATAGTCCTGCCACCAGGTGATCCGGTCCAGCAACGCACGCCCGACCTCCTCGGAGACCGCGCGCCGGGTGAGCAGGTGCTCGGCGCCGTAGACCTCCGGCGTCTCCGCCAGCACCGAGGACGCGCCCGCGCCGACGAGTAGGTCGGAGGCGTACCCCAGCGCGGGGTTGGCGGTGATGCCGGAGTAGCCGTCCGATCCGCCGCAATTCAGTCCGAGCACGAGCTTGCTGACGTCCACCGGCTCGCGCCGCGCACGGTCGACCTGCGGGAGCATCGCCCGGATCCGTTCAACGGCGGTGCGCACCGTGGCCCTGATCCCGCCGGTCTCCTGGACCGTCATGGTCTCCACGACCATGCCCTCCGGCAGCTCGAGGTCCTCGACCAGTGCCGTGACCGGGATCATCTCGCATCCCAGGCCCAGCACCAGCAGGCCGCCGAAGTTCGGGTGTCGCGCGTAGCCGCGCAGGGTCCGCAGCAGCGTCCGACCGCCCTCGGAGTCCGGGACCAGTCCGCAGCCCGACCCGTGCGTCAGCGCCATCACCCCGTCGACGTGGGGATAGTCGTCCAGCGCGCCGAGGCCCCGGAACTGGTCCGCGATCATCCGGGCCGAGGAGGCCGAGCAGTTCACCGAGGTGATGACGCCGATGAAGTTGCGGGTGCCGACCCGGCCGTCGCCACGGACGTATCCGTCGAAGGTGCGCCCGCGCATCCTCGCCGGCGGGGTCTCGCGGGCGGTACCGAACGCGTACTCGCGTGCGCCGTCGTCGAAGGCGAGGTTGTGGCTGTGGACGTGCTCACCGGCCGTGATCGCCCTGGTGGTCCGGCCGATCACCTGTCCGTACTTGCGCAGCGCCGTGCCGATGGTCATGTCGCGGACGGCCAGCTTGTGCGCCCGCGGGACCGTCGTGGCGACCGTGACCGCGCGGTCGCCCACCGACACCGTCGTCCCGGCGGGCAGGTCGGCCGTGGCGATCGCGACGTCGTCCTCGTCGCGGAGCAGGATCGCCGTCGCCTCGGCGGTGGTGGCGCCTCCCGGTGCAGCCGTCGCCTCGCTCATCTCACCTCTCTCCCGCGGGGAACCGCGTAGGCTGTGCGTAAACGCTTCCACCCTATCCTGTCCCCGGGAGGTCACGATGGCGACGATCCACGACGTCGCGCGCGAAGCCGGCGTCTCCATCGCCACGGTCTCCCGAGCCCTCAACGGGGGGCCGCGCGTCAACGAGGCCACGCGCCGCCGGGTCCTGGAGACCGCCGCCGCGCTGGACTTCCGTCCCAATCATGCCGCGCGCGGGCTCGCCACCGGGCGTCTCGGCAACGTGGGGGTGTTGCTGCCGGACGTCGCGAACCCGTTCTTCGGGGCGGTGTTGGCCGGCATCGCCCGGGCCTCCCAGGAGCGCGGGTTCGGCGTCTTCGTGGCGGACTCGCGCGAGGACGCCACCGCCGAGCCCGAGCTCGCGGGCCGGCTGAGCCAGCAGGTCGACGGCCTGGTCCTGGTCGCCCCGCGGATGTCCGACGACGACGTCCGCAGCTACGCTGCCCGGCGCCCCACCGTCCTGGTCAACCGTCTCGTCGACGGGGTCGACGGCGTCGCGGTCGACGCCGCGCAGGGGATGTCCGACCTGCTCGCCCAGGTGGCCCTGCTCGGACACCGCACGGTCTGCTACCTCGACGGACCCGCGGCCTCCCGCGCCGGCACTGCCAAGCGGGCGGGCCTGTCGGCCGCCGCCGAGCAGTACGGCGTCGACCTGCACGTCGAGCAGTCCCAGGCGCCCACCTTCGCGGCCGGCCGCGCCGCCGCCCAGCGCGTCCTCGACTCGGGATGCACCGCGGCGGTGTGCTTCGACGACCTGCTCGCCTGGGGCGTCCTCACCCGCGTGCGCGAGCTCGGCGTGTCCGTCCCGGACGACCTGAGCATCACCGGCTTCGACGATTCGCTCGAGGAGGGGATGGTCAGCCCTGGGCTGACCACGGTCTCGGCACGGAACCGGGAGATGGGCACCATCGCCGCCGGGATGCTCGAACGGCGGCTGCGTGACACCACGCTCGGGCCGGCCACCGAGGTGCTGCGGTGCAACGTCGTGGTGCGCGGCTCGACGGCGGCACTCAACTCCCGACGGCGGTGACGTCGGCGCGCTCGAGCCGTGCCGGGCGGGACGCACGGTGGGTGCGCGGGCTCACGCCCCGCTCGCGGGTGAACGCCGAGGTCAGTGCGAAGCCGTTCGCATAACCCACCTCCCGGGCGATCGCGTCGACGGTCCGGTCGGTCCGGTCGAGAAGGTCCGCCGCCAGGGTCAGCCGCCAGGAGGTCAGGTAGGTCAGCGGTGGCTCGCCGACCAGGTCGCGGAATCTCCGGGCGAAGGCCGCCCGGGACGCGCCCGCGTGTTCGGCCAGCCCGGCGACCGTCCAGCCGTGCGCCGGTGCCGAGTGCATCAGCCGCAGCGCCCGGCCGACCACCGGATCGCCGAGTGCGCGGTACCAGCCCGGAGCGCGTGCCTCCGGCCGGGCGAACCACGCGCGCACCGTGCTGATCAGGGCCAGATCGAGCAGCCGGTCGAGGGCGAGCTGCTGCCCGGGTTGCTCCTCGGCGAGCTCGGCGGCCAGGAGCTCGGTGACCGTGGTCGGCATGTCCGACCCCGGGACCACCAGCACGCGCGGCAGTGCGTCCAGCAGCCGCCGGCCGACGTCGCCGGAGACCCGGTAGGTCCCGCTCGCCAGCACCGTGGCTCCGGGGGTGGCGGCGTCGACGTCCGGGAGATCGGCGGGGGCGCCGTCCGTCGTCGTCAGCACGTTGCCCGGCCCGACGACGACCTCCGGTTGGGTGCTCGGGTCGTCGGCGACGATGAACGGGCGGGACCCCGTGACGACGCAGACGTCCCCGGGCCCGAGCCGGATCGGTGTGCCGGCCTGCGGGCCGGTGTCGATGAACCAGGTGTGCCCGTGCAGGGGGCTGGCGAGCGACAGCGTGGCGCCGTCGGCGATCCGCAGCGCCCACGGCGGTACCAGGACCGTGCGGCAGAACGCCGCGCTGCGCGCACGCACGCCTTCGAGGAGATCGGCCAGCGCGTCCACCACACCAGCGTAGACGATCAGACATGTTCACGAGCCTGCAGGCCATGGCGCGTCTCGATCAGACGACGTCGAATGAAGACGTCCGCATCACACGCACCATCGAAGGAGCCGTTCCATGTTCACCGTCGCAGGCGTCACAGGCCACGTCGGATCGGCCGTCGCCGACACTCTTCTCGCGGCCGGCCAGGAGGTCACCGTCCTCGTGCGTGATCGGGCCCGCGCCGCAGCGTGGCGCGGGCGCACCACGCTCGCCCAGGTCGACCTGCGCGAGCGCGACCGGCTCGCCGCCGCCCTGCGCGGCAGCGACGGCCTCTTCGCGCTGCTGCCCTTCAGTCCAGGTGCTGAGGACATCGACGCAGACCAGACCCGGCTCGTCGACGCCATCGCCGGGGCCGTCGCCGACTCCGGTGTCCCGCACGTGGTGCTGCTGTCCTCGCTCGGGGCCGACCTCGAGGACCCGCCCGAGGTCATCGCGTGGCTGCGCCGGCTCGAGCAGCGCCTGGCCGCGACCTCCGCCGTCGTCACCGCCGTGCGCTCCACGCACTTCCAGGAGAAGGTCGCCGACGTGCTCGGTCCCGCCACTACCGAGGAGATCTACCCTGTCTTCGCCTCGAACGCGGACGAGCCGGTGCCGATGGTCGCCTCGCGGGACGTCGGCGCCGTGGCTGCGCAGGCGTTGCAGGACCCGCCCGCGGCTTCCCAGGTGATCGACGTCCTGGGCCCGGCCGTCTGCGAACGGCAGGTCGCGACCGTGCTGGGGGATGCCCTCGGCCGCACCCTGGAGGTCCTCACCGTCCCGCGTCCGGCCTGGATCCAGACCCTCGCCGCAGCGGGCCTGCCCGCGCGCGCCGCCGAGCTGCTGGCTGGTCTGTACGAGGCCGGTGACCGCGGCGTCCTGCGGCCGGCCGGCGATCGACAGGTCGTGGGCGAGACACCCCTGGAGGCCACCGTCCGCGCTGTCGTTGCTCGGACGGCCGCGGTCACGACCGGGTAAGCGCTTCCAGAACGTGGACACGGGTCTTGGTACTGAGCGGATCCGGTCGTAGGCTGCACGAAAACCGGGAACGATGCAGGTCCCTGTCTCGTCCCTTGTGATAGCGCTTTCCGCCCGCAACGAAGGGTCGCAATGGAGCACAGACCGGTCCGGGTAGGGCTCATAGGTGCCGGTGGTATCGCTGGCGGACGCCACATGCCGACGATGCGCGAGTTGGACGGCCGGCTCGAGGTCGTCGCGGTGGCGGACGTCGACGCCGACCGTGCCCGTGCCTTCGCGGAGACCTGGCAGATCCCGCACAGCTACGGCTCGGTCTCCGAGCTGCTCGCCGTGGAGGAGTTCGACCTCGCCGTCGTCTGCACCCCGCCCGGGGCGCACCGCGACGCGATCGTCGCCTGCCTGCAGGCCGGTGTCCACGTCTGGTGTGAGAAGCCGCCGGTGCTCTCGCTCGCCGAGTACGACGAGATCGCCGCGCTGGAACGCGACGGTGGGCCGTACGCCTCCTACGTCTTCCAGCACCGGTTCGGCTCCGGCGCCGCCCGGCTGCGTGAGCACATCGCCGCCGGCACCCTCGGCCGGCCGCTGGTGGCCGTGTGCCACACGCTCTGGTACCGCGGGCACTCCTACTACGAGCCCGAATGGCGCGGACGGTGGACGAGCGAGGGGGGTGGGCCGACCATGGGCCACGGCATCCACCAGTTCGACCTCGCGCTCAGCCTCCTCGGTGAGTGGGACGAGATCCGCGCCCTGACCGGCACGCTGGACCGGGACATCGAGACCGAGGACGTCTCCATGGCGGCCGTGCGCCTGGAGTCCGGGGCCATGCTGTCCGTGGTCAACAGCATCCTCTCGCCCCGCGAGACGAGCTACCTGCGGTTCGACTTCACCGACGCCACCGTCGAACTGACGCACCTGTACGGCTACGACGACTCGAGCTGGCGGTGGACACCCGCCAGCCACGTGGCCGAGGACGTGGCCGCGAGCTGGCCGCCGAGCGAGAACATCGCGAGCTCGCACGCCGCGCAGTTGCGCGTGCTGCTGGACGCCATCGAGGCGGGAGTCCGGCCGCCGAGCAGCGGCGTCGACGGACGCCGCTCCCTGGAGTTCGTGGCGGGTCTGTACGCCTCGGCGTTCACCGGCCGCCCCGTCCACCGCGCCGACCTGACGCCGGACAATCCCTTCTACCACGCCCTGAACGGCGCGTCCGTCACCGAGGAGGCCCACGCGTGAGCGACCAGCACAGCCACGGCGCCGGATCCGCGCTCGGTGTCACCCACGACGTCGGCTCCGCCCTGACCGTGCGCGCCGGCGCGACCGAGATCGCCCGGTACGTCTACGCACCGGACTTCCCTGCCCTGGAGGCCCGCAAGCCGTACATCCACCCGCTGCGCGCGCTCGACGGTGCACTCGTGTCCACCTACCGGCCCTGGGACCACCGCTGGCACAAGGGCCTGCAGATGACCTACTCCGAGGTCTCCGGTGAGAACTTCTGGGGCGGACCGACGTTCCGCGAGGGCTCCTACCACCAGCTCGACAACGTCGGCCGCATGCACCACACCGGCCTGCCCGGGCTCGAGGTGACGGACGAGGAGGCCCTGGTCACGGAGACCCTGGAGTGGATCACCGCCGCCGGCGAGCGCTGGGTCGAGGAGACCCGGCGGCTCCGGTTCCACGGCGTCGATCGCGACGCCGGTGAGTGGGTGCTCGACTTCGCCACCTCGCTGACCAACGTCCGCGGCAGCGACCTCGTTCTCGGCAGCCCCACGACGAACGGCCGCCCCAACGCGGGCTACACCGGCCTGTTCTGGCGCGGGCCGCGTGCCTGGACCGGCGGCGAGATCATCGCCGACGGCGGCCGCGGCGGCGAGGAGATGATGGGCGAGCGTGGCCCGTGGCTCGCGCTGACCGGCCGGCACGACGGCGTCGACGGCGCCGGCACCCTGCTGTTCTTCGCCGGCACGTCTTCGGCCGAGGTGCCGATCACCTGGTTCGTACGCTCCCAGCCCTTCGCCGCCGTCAATCCCTCGCCCTCGTTCGACACCGAGGTGACGCTGCCGCCGGGCGAGACTCTTGAACTGACGCACCGCGTGGTCGTCATCGACCACGCACCCGGACGCGAGGGCCTCGAGGCCGTCGCCGCCCGCCTGGCGCCGCCGGCCGCCACCTGACCCGGCGCCATCGACCATGAACGAGACGACGACGTCCCGGAGGAGACATGGCACGGAACCGACTGAGGAACGCACGCGGCGTACGCCGTCGCCGGCTGGCCGCCGTCACCGCGGCCGGCTGCCTGGCCCTGGCCGCCTGCGGCCAGGCGGAGAACCTCGAGGAACAGCGCGGCGGTGACGACGGCGGGGGTGGTGACGGTCCGGTCGAGCTGCGCTTCACCTGGTGGGGTGCAGACGCTCGCGGCGACCTGACGCAGGAGGTCATCGACCTGTTCGAGGAGGAACACCCGGATATCCGGATCCAGCCGCAGTGGACGTCGTGGGAGTCGTACTGGGACCGGCTGAACACCGAGGCCGCGGCCGGTGACATGCCGGACATCATCCAGATGGACGAGAGCCAGATCGCCACCTACGGCCAGCAGGGCACCCTGCGCGATCTCGGCAGCCTGGACGGACTCGACCTGTCCGGTATGGAGGACAACGTGCTGCAGACCGGCGAGGTCGACGGCACGCTCTACGGTGCGCCCGTGGGCATCGCGCTCCACGCCATGGCCTACAACCCTGAGGTGCTCGACCAGGCCGGCATCGAGGTGCCGGACGACACTACGTGGACGTGGGACGAGTTCTACGAGCTCGCAGGCCGTGTCCACGACGAGCTCGGGGACGAGGGCGTCCACGGAATCAGCTTCTGGTCGTTGCAGTCCGCGAACCTGCAGAACATCGCCCGTCAACGCGGCGAGGAGGTCTTCCCGCGTGAGGGAGAGACGCCGATCAGCCGCGAGACCATCGTCGAGTTCTTCGAGCAGAACCTCGAGCTCGTGGAGACCGGTGCTGTGCCGCCCGGTGACGTCCAGACCGAGGGCGTCGGATTGTCGCTGGAGCAAGGATCCTTCGCGACCGGCGAGGCCGCGTTCCACCCGCTGTGGCACACCCAGGTCCAGGCCTACGTCGACGCCTCCGGCATCGAGATGGGGCTGCTGCGCCAACCCGCGCTCGAGCCAGGCGATCACCGCATGGTGAACAAGGCCTCGATGTACTGGTCGATCGCGGAGAGCACAGATCACCCGGAGGAGGCCGCGACGTTCGTGGACTTCCTGCTCAACGACCCGGAGGCGGCCCGCATCCTCGGCGTCGAGCGCGGCGTGCCGGCCATCCCCGAGATCCAGGAGGTCATCGAGCCCGACCTCGGCCCGACCGGGCAGCTCTCCGTCGAGTTCGCCGCGGACCTCCAGGATGAGGTCGTCCCCCCGCCCCAGGTCACCCCCAGCGGGGCAAGCACATGGAGCGACGACTACCAGCGCATCGCCGGCGAGGTGCTCTTCGGCCAGATCACGCCCGAGGATGCGGCCGATCAGCTGCTGGGCATCATCGAGGGGTACCAGTGAACCAGGCATGAGGAGCAGCGCATGAGCATCGACGACGCCGGACGCCCGGTCGGCGGGGGCGCGAGCTTCCCCGGCGGGGTCAGCGTCAGCCACCTCAAGGTCTACGACTGGCCCGCGCCCGACCTCGACGGCGTCACCGGCGGCGGCTCGCCGCACCTGCACACCGTCTCCGGGGAGGCATACGTGGTCCTCGGCGGACACGGCCGGGTCCAGACGATCAGCTCCGAGGGATACGCCGAGCAGGAGCTCCGTGCCGGCACCGTCTTCTGGTTCACACCGGGGACCGTGCACCGGCTGGTCAACGACGGCGACCTCGAGATCCTCGTCGTCATGCAGAACGCCGGCCTGCCCGAGGCGGGTGACGCCGTCCTGACCATGCCGAGCCAGATTCTGGCGGACCCCGACCGCTACGCCGAAGCCGTCGCGTTGCCCGTGGCGGGCGCCGCTCCCGAGGAGATCGCCGCAGCCGCACGCCGACGCCGCGACCTGGCCCTCGAGGGCTACGCCACCCTGCGCGCCGATCTCGAACGCGACGGGATCGACGCACTACACCGGCTGCACGAGGCCGCGGCACAGCTGGTCCGAGCGAAGGTTCCCGGGTGGCAGCAGACCTGGGCCGGCAGCGTCGGGGCCCAGGCCCGGGCGGCCGAGGACGCGATGACCAGCCTGGCGCAGGGCCTTGCCGGGCATCTCGCCGGGGCCGCCACCCATGTGACGACGGCGCGACCCGGCCCGCGGACTGCCGGGATGTGCGGGTGGCTACGGACCTATCCGTTGCCGCCGCTGGCTGAGGCCTGAGGGCTGACGGCGCCGTGGAGGACCGGCGCCACCGTTCCGTTCCGTTGACAGGACCGGGGTGCGGCGTGCAGGCTACCTACAGCGCTGTAGGTAAGCGCTGTAGGTAAGCGCTAGAGATCGACGGGACGGCGATGTCCCGGTCCGAGGAAGGACGGGCGATAGGCCTTGTCGCAGACTCACCCCAACGTCGTGGTGCTCATGACCGACCAGCACCGGGCCGGACTCACGGCTGGTGAAGGCGGGAGGCACGACACCATGCCGCGACTGGACGCACTGCTGGATTCCGGAGCGCGTTTCGACCGTGCGTACACCACGTCACCTGCGTGTGTCCCGGCCCGCACCAGCTTGCTGACCGGCCGGTTCCCCACGGCGCACCGGGTGCGCCAGAACAGCACGGCGGCTAGCGCCTTGTACGAGCGCGACCTGCTCGACGTGCTCCGCTCGGCCGGTTACTCCCTGCACTTCTGCGGCAAGCCCCATATGCATCGTGGACCCGACGACTTCGACAGCTTTCACGGGCCCTACATGCACGAACACGGTCCGCGGCGTACGCCGGAGGACGCCGCCTTCGACGAGTGGCTTCATGGCCTGGACCACCGGGTCGCCGGCGAGCCGTCGCCGCATCCGGTCAGCGCCCAACTGCCCTATCGGATCGTCTCGGACGCAGTGGATGTGCTCGACCAGGTCGGCGACGATCGCCCGTTCTTCCTCTGGGTGTCGTTCCCGGAACCTCATAACCCGTACCAGGTTCCCGAGCCCTACTTCAGCATGTTCGGTGAGCAGGACGTGCCTCCACGGCTCGCGGGCCCAGAGGCATTGGAAGACCTCTCGTGGCGATATCGGTGGCTGCACCGGCTGATCTCGGACAAACGGCCGGGCTTCGACGACGAGTGGCGCCGTTACCGTGCGAACTATCTCGGCATGCTCCGACTTCTCGACGATCAGATCGGCCGGTTGCTTGACCACCTCGGCGACCGACTGGAAGACACCGTCGTGGTGTTCCTCAGCGACCACGGGGACTATGTCGGCGAGTACGGCCTGCAGCGCAAGGGCGCCGGCATGTCAGAAGCGCTCATGCGGGTGCCGTTCGGGGTGGCCGGACCAGGCGTGGTTACCGGACGGCACCGTGAGCTCGTTTCGCTTGCCGATGTCCTGCCAACGGTGTGCGACTGGCTGGACCAGGATCTGCCTGCCGGGGTGCAGGGTCGCAGCCTCGCTCCACTGTTGATCGGTGCGGAGGGGCCGCCGGAGGAATTCGGCAGCATGCTCGGGGAACTCGGCTACGGCGGCGTGTCCTACGACGAGACCGACCGGCCCCCGCTCCATTTCCCGTACGAAGGGACGACCTTCGACGAACTCAACTCGGTGACTCAGAGCGGTGGGCTGCGAATGCTCGTCACAGAGCGGTACAAGCTGCTTGTCGACGACCGTGGCGAGGAGGAGCTATACGACCTCGACATGGATCCCGCCGAGCAGATCAACCGCGTCGACGACCCGGAGGTGCGCGAGGTCCGCGACGAACTGCGCCTACTCCTGGTGCGTTGGATGATCCGCGCGGCCGACGACCTTCCTGTCGGCCAGTACATGCCGAAGACCCGGCCGCACAACTGGCGTTGGGTCATCGGCGACACCGGTCCCGCAGACACGCCCGGGAGCGAACTCGCCCCAGCGGCGTCCGGCAGTGGGGCCCCGGACAACTGAGCGACGGCGCCGACTCCGACAGGAGGTGCCGAGTCGCGACAACAGAACATCACCGACCGGCCGCCTGGCCGGGTGCAATGCCGCACACAAGGAGGTCACCGTGGACCTGGACAGAGCATCGACGACGACGGCGGTACGCCGCCGAGACATCCTGCGCCTGGGTGGCGTCGGCCTCGTGGCCGCCTCCCTGTCCAGCTGCGGGTTCTTCTCGACCGATCCCACCGACGGGCACGGAGGCGGCGCAGGCACCGATGCCGCGAAGGGGCCGGAGGCTCCCTCACTTGCCCAGCGAGTCGAGGCCGGCGACCTGCCACCGCTCGAAGAGCGCTTGCCAGCTACACCCATGGTGCTCGAGCCGTTGGAAGAGATGGGGCGCTATGGCGGCGACCTGCGCATGCTCATGTCCTCGGTGGGTAGCGATCTGCTCAACGCAACAATCGGCTACGAGAATCTCGTGCGGTGGAAGTCGGACGCGACGCAATTGACTCAGGACCAGGTGATACCGAACGTCGCCGAGGATTTCGAGATCAGCCCCGACGGCACCGAGTTCACGTTTACCCTGCGCGATGGGCTGAGGTGGTCCGACGGCGAGCCGTTCACGGCCGAGGACATCCTGTTCTGGTTCCACGACGTCATCAGTAACGAGGAACTCACCCCGGACGGACTGCCCGAGTGGCTGAACACGGGAGGAGAAGAGCCGCTTGTCGTCGAGCAAACGGGCGAGCGCACGGTCGTCTTCCGATTCTCCGCTCCCAACGGCCTATTTCTCGTCAACCTCGCCACCCAGCGAGGTGACATCGTCACCGGATTCCCTCGGCACTACCTCGAGCAGTTCCACAAGGACTACGCCGACGACATCGACGGTGTGGTGGAACAGGAGGACGCCGAGGACTGGGTCGACCTGTTCTTCACGAAGGCAGACCGTGCCGACCCGCCAGGTCTGTTCTGGCAGAACCCGGAGGTCCCCACCCTGAACGCATGGGTGATCACCGAGGCGATCACCTCCGACAGCCAGCGGGTCGTGGCCGAACGCAACCCGTACTACTGGAAGACCGACCCCGACGGCAGTCAACTGCCGTACCTCGACCGGGTCACCTTCCACATGGTCACCGACCCCGAGGCTCAAGTGGTCGAGGTAACCAACGGCAACGTCGACCTGGTCGAACGCGGAATCAACACGTTGCGAAACAAGCCGGTCTTCGCGGACGCCCGCGAGGACGCCGGGATCGAGTTCTTCGACACCATCCCGCAACAGATGAATCAGATGATCATCATGGTCAACCTGACGCACCAGGATCCCGCGTTGCGCGAGGTCTTCAGCGACCGCGACTTCCGTATCGGTCTCTCCTACGCCTTGGACCGTCAGGAGATCATCGACACCGTCTTCGCGCGGCAGGGCGAGCCGTGGCAGGCCGCCCCACGGCCCGAGTCCCCGTTCTACAACGAGACGCTGGCTACGCAGTACACCGAACATGACCTCGAGCTCGCTGCAGAGCATCTCGACCGAGTTGTCCCGGACACCGACGCCGACGGCATGCGGCTGCGACCCGACGGGCGGCGCCTCAGGTTCCAGATCGAGGTTTCCACCGACTTCCCGGACCTCGTCGACGCACTCGAGTTCGTACGCAACCAGTGGGCACAGGTGGGCGTCGACATCGGCATCAAGAGCCAGGACGCCACCCTCTTCGGAGAACGGATGGAGGCGAACGCCCACGACGCCTGTGTCTGGATCGGCGGCGGAGGTCTCGGGCCCACGCTCGACCCCTTCTACTACATGCCCTACAACTTCAATACCCGGTACGCGATGCCCTGGTATCGCTGGTACATCAACCCGGACAGTGAACAGGCCGAGGAACCCCCTGAGCCGGCGCGTCGTCAGCTCGAGTTGTACGGCGAGCTCTTGCGGACCCCCGACCAGCAGGGCCAGATCGACCTCATGGCCCAGATCACCGACATCGCCGCCGAGCAGTTCTACTGCATGGGCGTCGCGCTGCGTGAGCGCGAGTACGGGGTTGCCGCGACCCGAGTGCGGAACATCCCGTCCAGCACTGTCAACGGGTGGCTGTACGCGGGCATGATGCCGGCCAATCCGCAACAGTACTTCGTCACCGAGTAGGTACCCGAGATGGCGCGCTACCTCGTCCGCCGGCTTGCTTACATGGTGCCGACGCTCATCCTGATCTCGATCGTCTCTTTCGTCATCATCCAGCTGCCGCCCGGTGACTACCTCTCCACCGTCGTGGCACGGCTCAGCGCTCAGGGTCAATCCGTGGATCAGGCTCAGCTTGAGGCGTTGCGTGACCGGTACGGACTGGGCGATCCGGCTGTGGTCCAGTACTTCAAGTGGATCAGCAACATCGTCCTGCACTGGGATTTCGGGCAGTCATTCGAGTGGAACCGACCGGTCGCCGAACTGCTCGCGCGGCGGCTTCCCGTCACCATCGCCTTGTCCGTCATCACCCTGTTCGTCACCTGGATCATCGCCTTCCCCGTCGGTGTCTACTCCGCCGTCCGGCAGTATTCGGCCGGGGACTACGTGGTCACGACTCTCGCGTTCCTGGGGCTGGCGACGCCGAACTTCCTCATCGCGCTGGTTCTGCTGTACCTCGGACAACAGGCTTTCGGAGTCACCCTCACCGGGCTGTTCTCGCCGGAGTTCGCCGACTCAGGATGGAACCTCGGCAAGATCCTGGATCTCGCCGCGCACCTGTGGGTCCCCGTGGTCGTCCTCGGCACGGCCGGAACCGCGGGGCTGATCCGCATCCTGCGGGCGAACCTCTTGGACGAGCTGCGCAAGCCCTACGTGGTCGCTGCGCGGGCACGCGGCGTCCCGGAACGCACGCTGTTGCTCCGGTATCCGCTACGGGTGGCACTGAATCCCTTCATCTCAACCATCGGATGGGTGCTTCCCGCCCTGGTTTCGAGTGAGGTCATCGTCTCCCAGGTGTTGTCCCTACCGACGACCGGACCGTTGCTCCTCGGGGCACTGCGGAGCCAGGACATGTACCTCGCCGGCGCGATCGTGCTCATGGTCAGCGTTCTGACGGTGATCGGGACGCTCGTTTCCGACATCGCCCTGGCCTGGCTGGACCCACGCGTGCGGATGGGACAACGATGACGACGACCGAGGAGATCCCCACCACCGACTCCGCTCCGAAGGCCGCGACCGGTACCGCCACGGCGAGCAAGTCCGCTCTCGTCTGGCGTGGCTTCCGCAAACACCGGCTCGCGATGGTCGGCCTGATCGTGAGCGTCTTCATCTACCTGGTGGCGGCGTTCGCGGAGTTTCTCGCACCGTTCGACACCGCCGACCACGACGCTGATCACACCTATGCACCGCCCCAACGGCTGCACATCCTCGACACCAGCGAAGGGCGAGTCGATCTCGGCCTGTACGTGTACGGCTACGAAACCTCGCTCGATCCCGAGACACTTGAGACCACCTATGAGGTGGACCGGTCGGAGAAGATCGACGTCCGCTTCTTCGACGACGGCCCGGAGTACGAGCTGTGGGGCCTGATCCCGAGCAACCTCCATCTCATCGGGCCCGTCGACGACGACCAGCCGATGTACCTGTGGGGTGCAGATGAGAACGGCCGGGACGTCCTCAGCCGAACCATCGCTGGAACGCGTGTGTCGATGTCCATCGGGCTGGTCGGCGTCGCCCTCGCATTCCTCCTCGGCATCACGCTCGGTGGCGTCTCGGGTTACCTCGGGGGTCGCGTCGACACAGTGTTGCAGCGCGTGGTCGAGTTCTTCATGTCACTGCCGGTTCTCCCGCTCTGGCTGGGCTTAGCCGCCGCGCTCCCGCAGAGTTGGGGACCACTGCAGCGGTACTTCGCCATCACGGTGATTCTGGCGGGCATCGCCTGGACCGATCTCGCCCGTGTCACCCGAGGCCGTTTTCTCTCGCTGCGCGAGGAGCAGTTCGTCACGGCCGCGATCATCGACGGCAACAGCAGGCCGCGACTCATCTTCCGACACATGCTCCCGTCCTTCACCAGCCACCTGATCGCCTCGCTGACGCTGTCCATTCCGGGGATGATCCTGGCGGAGACCGCGCTGAGCTTCCTCGGCCTCGGTCTGCAGGCTCCGGTCGTCAGCTGGGGCGTCCTTCTCCAGGACGCGCAGAACATCCGCGTGGTCTCGTCGGCTCCATGGCTCCTGCTGCCCGGCGGTGTCGTCGTCCTGGCGATCCTCGCACTCAATTTCGTCGGCGACGGGCTGCGCGACGCCGCCGACCCGTACCGACGGTAAGGAGAGCCGATGCGGGAGACCGTGCTGACCGTGGAGGACCTGCGTACCCACTTCGCCACCGACGACGGCCAGGTCCGTGCTGTTGACGGGGTGAGCCTGTCGATCCCCCGCGGCAAGACCGTATGCGTCGTCGGAGAGTCCGGTTGCGGCAAGTCCGTCACCGCCCGATCGATCCTCGGCCTGGTCGATCCGCCCGGCAGAGTCGTTGACGGTCACATCTGGTTCCGAGTCGCACCGGGCGCGGAGCCGGTCGACCTGGCGGCGCTCGACTCGCGAAGCGAGCGACTGCGACGCATCCGCGGCAACGACATCGCCATGGTCTTCCAGGAGCCGATGGCGTCACTGTCGCCCATGTACACGGTGGGCCAGCACTTCGTCGAGGCTGTTCGGCTGCACCTGGATCTGAGCAAGGACGAGGCACGGGACCTCGGGATCTCCCTGCTACGTCGTGTCGGTATCCCGAATGCCGAACATCGGATGGAGGCTTACCCGTGGCAGCTCTCGGGAGGGATGTGCCAACGGGTGATGATCGCGATCGCATTGGCGTGCGGGCCCGCTCTGCTCATCGCGGATGAACCGACGACGGCTCTCGATGTG
Organism: Georgenia deserti; assembly: GCF_042680605.1. Lineage (NCBI taxonomy): Bacteria > Bacillati > Actinomycetota > Actinomycetes > Allobogoriellales > Allobogoriellaceae > Georgenia > Georgenia deserti. The sequence continues at coordinate 47,346 of NZ_JBHUEE010000003.1, read as the reverse complement.
ACGACCCAGGCACGCATCCTCGACCTTCTGGCCGAGCTGCAGGAGGAGACCGGGATGGCGATGATGTTCATCACTCACGATCTGGGCGTGGTGGCGGAGATCGCCGATGAGGTTGTCGTGATGTACCTAGGGACCATGGTCGAGCAGGGGCCGGTCGACGAGATCTTCCATGATCCCAAGCACCCGTACACCCGGGCTCTGCTGGAGTCGATTCCCACGATGGGATCTGGCCGCCGCAGCCGGCTGCCGTCGATTCGCGGTCAGGTACCGCACCCCCTGAACCGCCCACCTGGCTGTCCGTTCCACACCCGATGTGACAGCGCGGTCCGCGGCGTGTGCGACGTCGAGGATCCCCCGACGGTGACGTTCGGGCGAGACCGGCGAGCTCGCTGTGTTCTGTACGACACGGCCGCCTTCGCCGGTCAGGTTCGCCGGACCCCCACGACGGAGACGCAATGACCGACGCCGCAACCACCAGCACCGGCGTCGGCCGGGACGAAGGCACCGTGCTGCTCCGGCTCGAGCGGCTACGCAAGGACTTCCCGATCCGTGGCGCCGGCCTGTTCGCCCCGGCCACTGGCACCGTGCACGCCGTCAACGATGTGGACCTCCAAGTACGTGCTGGGGAGGTTTTGGGGTTGGTCGGCGAGTCCGGCTGCGGCAAGACCACCCTCGGCCGGTGCCTCGTGGGCATCGAACGCCCTACCGCCGGTCGGGTGCTCTACCGGACCAGTGCCGAGGATGTCGTCGACCTGGGTGGAGTCGGCACCCGCGAGCTGCGCCGGTACCAGAGGGAGATCCGCGTCATCTTCCAAGACCCGTTCGCCTCGCTCAATCCTCGTATGACCGTCTTCCAAACCATCGCCGACCCATTGGTCCGGCACCGACTCGCCCGTGGTCAGGAAGTCGAGGACCGTGTGACGGAGATGATGCGCCGTGTGGGGCTCTCTCCGGGACATCGCGACCGGTTCCCACACGCGTTCTCCGGTGGCGAGCGGCAACGTATTGCCATCGCGCGTGCACTGATCGTGCGACCACGATTGGTGGTAGCGGACGAGGCAGTCTCGGCCTTGGACGTCTCGGTCCGCGCCCAGATACTCAATCTGCTCAGCGACCTACGCGAGGAACTGGACCTCACCCTCGTCTTCATCAGTCATGACCTGTCTGTGGTCGAGAACATCTCGGACCGCGTCGCTGTCATGTACCTGGGACAGGTGGTGGAGGTGGCGGACACAGAGTCCCTCTACCGGGCACCGCGTCATCCGTACACCGAGGCGCTGCTCTCGGCGGTGCCGCAGGCAGAACCCCGCGGTCGCCGCAAGCGTCGCCGAATCCGCCTCTCCGACGACCTCCCGGACCCCGCAAACCCACCGCGCGGGTGCCCGTTTCACACGCGTTGTCTCTACGCGGACGAGGAATGTGGCATTCATACTCCCGAGCTGAAAGGCGACCACGCCGTCGCGTGCCACCACACCGATGCGCTCCACCTCGCGGGGGTGGATGAGCAGGACGATGACGCCGGTAGATGACCGTCCGGGCCCCGATCGGCGCGGCGGTAGCCTCAGAACCGTGGTGAAGAGACGCCGGGGTCAGCCGGTACGACCCCGTCTGACTGACGTTGCCGCCATCGCTGGGGTGTCGATCAAGACCGTCTCCAACGTGATCAATGGGTACGAGTACATCGCTGAGGAGACTCGCACCCGGGTGCTGGACGCCATCGACGAGGTCGGCTATCGGCCAAATCTCTCTGCGCGGAACCTTGCTCGCGGTCGCGCCGGGGTCATCGCGCTGGTGCTGCCGAAGCTGGACATGCCCTACTTCGCCTCACTGGCACGCGAAGTCATCGAGGAGGCCGAGCGGCACGGTTGGTTCGTCCTCATCCGACAGACCCACGGCGAGCTGGCCTCGGAACGGGAGGCGATCGCCGGTGGCCTGCCGCAGCGGATCGACGGTCTTGTCGTCAGTGCGCGCGGCCTGCGCGCCGAGGACGTGCGGGACCGCGGTGATGACACGCCATTGGTCTTTCTCGGGGAGCAGTACCCAGCTGGTGTCGCCCCGCACGTCGGCATCGACAACGTCGCTGCGGCCCGCACCGCGACCGAGCATCTGGTCGAGATCGGCCGACGTCGTATCGCCATGGTCGGCGCCCGGGCTGACGTTCCGGATGACCAGCGCACCAGCGGTTACCGAGCGGCGCTCGAGGCCGCCGGGCTTCCCGTCCGGGCCGCCTGGATGAGCCCGGTCGAAGCGAACTCCGGCGAGGAAGGGGAGCGTGCTGTCGCCGAACTGTTCACCGATGCGGACGAGATGCCCGACGCCATCTTTGCGATCACCGACTGGGTCGCGCTCGGCGTCGTGCGCGCCCTCCATCTCCGCGGGCTTCGAGTTCCGGAGGATGTCGCCGTCGTCGGCTTCGATGACATCCCGTACGGCCGCGCCGTCACCCCGGCGCTGACGACGATCTCTCCGGATCGTGCCGAAGTGGCGGCCGGCGCGCTGGAACTCCTCGAAGAGCAGATCCAGGCAGCGCAGCGTGGTGAGCGCGCCAGCCCGACCGAGCGCCAGGTCCGATTCAGGTTGCTCGTGCGGGAGAGCACCGCGGCTCGCCAGACCCCCGGCTGAACTCCACGTACCCTGGTGCGCCATGGGTAAGAAGAGCCGCAGGAAGCAGTCCGGCCCGCCCGCGCAAGCGAAGCCGAAGGCCGCGAAGGTCGAGTACGTCGAGCGCCCGTTCGAGGGGCTGCCGGGTGAGACCGACCTGGTCGCCATGCGTGAGATCGTCCCGGCGGCTACCGCGACCGTGCGGACCACCGCCGAGCACGGTGGTGCCGACGTCCAGCTCGTCACGCTGCTGCCCGACTTCCTCCCCGCGCTGCGCCGTGAGGACGGCACGGTCCTCGTCGCGCTGCAGACGGCCTCGCACTCCGGGGACGCCTCCCGTGACGTCGCCGTCGCGCTGCTCGCCGCACTGGAACTCGAGCCGGGGCAGCCGTTGCGCTCGACCGGCATCGTCGAGCCCGGGCCGCGGCTGCAGGACATCCTCGACCTGTCCGTGACGCCCGAGCTCGAGGTACACGACTCCTTCCAGTTCTGGATCGACGAGGACACCGCGGCCCAGCCCGACGTCGCCGCCGCACTCGAGCAGGCGAACGCCAACATCGTGCCGACCGTGCGCATCGAGGGCGTCACCTCCGCCTACTGGTGCCGGATGAGCCGTGAGTTCCTGCGCTGGGCACGCCCTGAGGAGCCGGAGCAGGTCCTCGACGGCATCGCCCGGCTGCATGCCGAACGTGCCTCCGCGGTGGAGGAGGATGCCAAGTTCGTCGGCGCCTTCCGGGCCTGCGGCCTGTCCATCCCGGTCTGGGAGCTGGCGCGAGGGACCGAGGCCGAGGAACTCACCGAGCCGGCCGCCGCCTTCGAGAAGCGGCTGAGCGAGGCGATCGCCGTCACCGATCCGCTCACCCCGGAGCAACGCCGTGCCCGCGCCGGCATCGTCTCGCGTCAGGTGAGCCTGCGCTGAGGTTCCACCTGCCTCCCGACGGCGCTGCATGCGCGGTCTTGGTCCGATCCGTGGCTAGGCTTGACGTGTGACGTCAGCAGGAGCGCGGTCGCAACGGGTTGCCGTCGTGATCCCGGCCAAGGACGAGGCCGAGAGCATCGCGGCAACGGTTCGTGCGGCGCGCGCCATCCCGCACGTCGACCTCGTCCTCGTCGTCGACGACGGCTCGATGGACGAGACCCAGCACGCCGCCCGCCGGGCCGGCGCCGTCGTCGTCCGGCACTCCGTCAACCGTGGCAAGGCCTCCGCCATGGAGACCGGGGCCTCGGTGGTCGCCATGCGGGATGTGGAAGGCGCGCCGCCTCGGCTCCTGCTGTTCATCGACGCCGACCTCGGCGAGACCGCCGTGGCCACCTCACCGCTGGTGGCGCCCGTCGTCGCCGGTACCGCGGACTGCACCATCGCCGTTCTCCCGCCGCAACCCGGCGCCGGAGGCCGCGGCATCGTCACCGGCCTGGCGCGCAAGGCCATCGAACGCACCACCGGGTGGCACGCCACCCAGCCGTTGTCCGGTCAGCGCTGCCTGACCCGGGACGCGTTCGACGCCGCGACACCGCTCGCCCGCGGCTGGGGCGTGGAGACCGGGATGACGATCGACCTGCTCGTCGCCGGCTTCACCCTGCAGGAGGTGCCGTGCGACCTGCGGCACCGCCCGTCGACGAACAACCTCGCCGGCCAGCTCCACCGCGGCCGCCAGTACCGTGATGTCACGCTCGCCGTGAGCGCACGCCGGGTGCGCGGCGTCCGTGTGCCGCACGCACGCCGCGGCGACAACCCGGCCAGACAGAAGCCCGGCCGGCCCTACCGCGCCTGGGCCACGCCGCCGGAGGGTGAGTCCTCCGACGGGGCATCGGCGGACGCGCCGCCGTCGTCCGACAGACCGTCGCCGGGCTCGTCGCCGTCGGCGCGTTCGGGGCCGGATCCCGCCGGGAGCTGAGCGGCCCGCGAGCGGCCCAGCAGCCAGCCGGTCAGCACGGCCACCAGCAGCGGCACGGCGATGGAGATGGCGATCGCGGGCAGGACGATGCCGGAGTCGTTGGCGGCGAAGCCGATCACGAACGTCACGCCCAGGGAGATCAGCGCCGGCCGCAGCATGGCCGCCAGCCGCGCGACCCCGGGGGTCCGTTCGCCGGTCAACCAGCCGTAGGCACCGGCGCGGCTCGAGCGTGCCGCCTCGCGCAGCGGCCGGGCGAGCAGCAGCAGGACGACGATGATCCCGCCGATCGCCATCAACGTCAGGACGGACCCGAACAGGTTGGCGAGGTTCTGCTCGACCTTCCGGATGACGATCGGCCAGAGTCCGCCGTCGAGCACGGTCTCGACGAACCGACCCAGGTGGGTCCGGTCCTCGGGCGGGCGCAGCCAGTCCAGCAGGGAGAAGCTCGCGGCGAGGACACCGGTGGCGGCCAGCACGAGCAGAATCCGTTGCCAGGTCAGCCGTACCCCCGCCACCAGCAACGCGAGGATGAGCATGCCGGGGATCAGCGCCGGCGGACCTCCGAAGTCCGCGCCGATCGACGGGTGGCCGACCAGGACCACGGCGACCGCGCCCAGGGCGAGCACCAGGGCCGCCGCCCGCTTCCGGTGCCCGCGGCGCACCAACGGATCGGCGAGGCACGTGGCCACGAGGATCAGCGAGGCCGCGAAGAGCGAGAACGAGGAGTTGTTGAAGCCGTAGAACCGCCCGCCCACCTCGGGTTGGATGCCGAGCAGTGCCGAGACCTGCAGCCGGGCGCCGGTCACCACGTCGACCGCGAGCACGGCAGCGGTCAGGCCGGCCACCACGGCCACCGGTGTCAGCAGCTGCGACCGCCACGGCCGGGCGAGCGCGATCGCCGCGATTCCGATGGTGATCATGGCGACGGCGCCCAGGTGGACGAGCGCCGGATTGTCGGCCTGCCACCACGGCAGCAGGTTCGCCAGGTAGGAGGCGACGGGCAGCGAACCCACACCGACCGCGACGGCCCGCACCGTGCGCAGCGGGGCGCCTGGCCGACGCGAGCGCAGCGCGGCCGCCGTCCGTGCGGCGGCGGCGCTGCGACGGCGGTCGAGCCATGCGGCGGTGCGGTCGAGGAAGCGCCGGTTCAGCCCGACGATGACCGCCGCGTACAGCAGCAGGTTGACGAGCACCAGGACGGAGGTAAACGGGCCGCGCAGCGGACGCACCGCCGCGGCGTGCCGCTGTTCGTCGGCGAGGTCGTCGACCCGCTCGCGTGCGGTGCCCTGATCGGGGGACGCCAGGGCCGGTGCGCCGACGAGTCCGGGCGGTGCGTCGACGTCGAGCATGCGCAGGATCGTCGGGGTCAGGTCGGTGGACTGGATCATGCCGGGTTGGCGGGTGGACCGGCTCTCGAGCAGGGCGCCGCCCTCGTCCGGTAGCTCGCCGAGCACCTCGGGGCCGTCGGCGAGTGCGAGCTGCATCGCCGCCACCGAGCCGGAGTCGGCCACGGAGGCGAGCAGGATGGTCGCGTTCGGTGACACCGCCCGGACGGCCTCGACCACGGCGCCGACGCGCTCGTCGAGCCGGGCGACCTGCTCACTGCGTTCAGGGGAGGTCAGCAGCCACGCCTCGTCCGGCTCGGGCGCCGGCGTCTCCTCCGGATCCGGTTCTTCGGTGGCCGTCTCGTCCTCGGGCACCGGATGGACGAGCGGACGGTTGTGGTCCCGGACGGCACCGACGTCGACCATGGCCAGGTCGTGACCCGGAAGGTGGGACGTCAGGGACGACTGCAGTACCGCGGGCTCGCTGTCGGCAAAGAGGTAGTCCCCGGCGACGACGCCGTTCCGGCCGGCCAGCCCCACCGCGGCGCCGGGGCCCACCGCCAGCGCCGAGATCTCGGCGTCAGTGAGGACGTCGCCGAGGAGTCCGGGGCGGGCGTCGTACCCGTCGACCGCGGCGGCCTCGAGGAACCCCTCCCACGCCGGCACGGACCCCTCGCTGTCCGGCGAGAGCAGACGCCGGCACGTCCCGTAGTCCTCCATCGGCTGGTCCGCAGCGCGACGCCCGGAGGAGACGGCGAGCCAGCCGTCGGCGGGGCAGGAGAAGGAGCGCACCGAGCGCGCGACGAGGTTCGCGGCCGCTCCGCGCTCGGCCAACTCCCACAGGTTCGGGGTGGCCAGTGCGGTCAGGTCCTCCCAGCGCAGACCCGCGGTGCCGATGACGACGACGTCCGGACCGTCCCCGGCCCGGTCGTCCTGGGCCGACTGCGCGTTCCGGTCGGGCGGGTCGCTCTGACCGGCCGCCGCCAGATTGCTGCCCATGGACAGCACGAGGGCGAGCATGACGAGCACGGCAAGGGTCACCACGACCCACTTCTGCCAGTTGTTCCTCCTGCCCACGTCTGCAGCCTACGTGCGGGGCGCGGTTAGCCTGGCGCCTGTGACCACGCACACCACGGATCCGTCCAGGACCGGGTCCCGCCGACCCCGATACGCCTACCTCGGCCCCGAGGGCACCTTCACCGAGTCCGCCCTGCTCCAGGTGACCGGGGGCGAGGACACCGAGAGCTTCCCGTGCAGCGACGTCGTCACCGCGCTGGAGATGGTCCGTGCCGGTACGGCCGACTACGCCGTCGTCCCGATCGAGAACTCGGTGGAGGGTGGGGTCAACGCCACCCTCGACACGCTCTCGACCGGCGAGCCGCTGCTCATCGTCCGCGAGATGCTCGTCCCCGTCGCCTTCGTCCTGTGCGCCCTGCCGGGCACCCGTCTCGAGGACGTCCGTCAGATCTCCACCCACCCGCACGCGTGGGCCCAGTGCCGTGGCTGGATCGGCCGGAACCTCGACGGCGTCACCCACGTCCCGGCTACCTCCACCGCCTCCGCCGCGGCGTTGCTCGCCTCGGGCGAGCCGCAGTCCTTCGACGCCGCGCTGTGCTCCGAACTCTCCGCGCGCGAGTACGGCCTCGAGGTCCTCGCCTCCGGGGTGGCGGACAACCCGAACGCCGTCACCCGGTTCGTCCTCGTCGCCACTCCGGGGCACCTGCCGGAGCCGACCGGGGCGGACAAGACGACGCTGATGGCACACCTGCCGGACAACGAGGCCGGCGCCCTGTTGCGCATGCTCGAGCAGTTCGCGACCCGTGGGGTGAACCTCTCCCGGATCGAGTCCCGGCCGATCGGCGACTCGTTGGGCCGGTACTCCTTCTCCATCGACGCCGAGGGGCACCTCGCTGACGAACGGGTCCAGGCGGCCTTGGTCGGCCTGCACCGGGTGTGCCCGATCGTGCGTTTCATGGGCTCCTACCCGCGGGCCGACGGCGTGCGGCCACGGTTGCTGCCCGGCACCACCGATGCGGACTTCCGGGCCGCGCGCGACTGGGTGACGAGCCTGCTCGGCTCAGGCTCCGGGTCCGAGTAGTTCCGGTCCCAGGTCCGAGTGGGCCCGGTCCGCCGAGTCAGCGGCGCGCACCGGATCCGGGCCCCTCACTCACGGGGTGCGGACCACCAGACCGCCCTTCTCGACCCGGGCGTGGACCGCCGTCGCGTAGCCGACGAGATCGCCGTCGACCTGGACGTGCTCCGGCTCGTCCGTGCGGACGGTGAGGGACCTCGCCCGCCGGAACTCGATCGAGCCCGTGGTGTAGGGCATGCGGTCCTTGCGGATGCCCAGGCCCTGCAGCGTGACCTTGCGCAGCAGGTCGGCCCACCCGATGAGGCCGCCGCGGGTGTCGAGCACGGCCACGTCCAGCCAGCCGTCGTCGAGCTGCGCGTCCGGGAACAGCACGACGCCGCCCGGCAGCCGGCCGCAGTTGGCGAACAGGATGGTCCGCGCGGTGAACGGCTCGCCGGGGCCCGAGTCGCCCAGTTCGGCCGTGGCGTGGACCTTCCGGCCGGTGAGGTGCCGCACGCCGGCCACGAAGTAGGCGATCCAGCCCAGCTTCGCCTTGAGCTCGTCGTCTGCGCCGGAGACCATCGCGGCGTCGAAGCCGAGCCCGCCGATGACGAGGAACACATGCTCCTTGTCCGGCTCCGGACTGGGGGCAGGGACCTCGCCGGTAGCCGGGGCGGCGGGATCGAGGTCACCGATGTCGGAGGCCTCGCCGGAGTCGGTCCAGTCCGCCGACCGTGCGGTCGAGGCGTCCTCGCGGCCGCGTACCTTCGCCTCGTCTGCGGGCGAGAGCGGCTCGGTGCGCAGCCAGCCGAGGTCCATGGGCCGGTCGCGGCCGGTCAGCGCGGTGGCGACGGTCTCGCGCAGGCTGCCGATCGGCAGGTCGAGGTTGCGGGCGAGCAGGTTCCCCGTCCCGAGCGGGACGATGCCCATCGGGACCTCGGTGCCGTGCAGGGCCTCGCCCACCGCGCGCATCGTGCCGTCGCCGCCCGCCGCGACCACCACCGACGCTCCTGCGTCCAGCGCCCGCCGTGCCTGACCGAGTCCGGGATCGTCCACCGTGGTCTCGAACCACATCGGCTCCTCGAGCCCGGCCTCGGCCGCCGTCTGCATGATCAGGTGCCGCAACCGCTGGACGTCGTCGGCCTTGGACGGATTGACCACGACGGCGGGCGGCCCGGGCCGGGCATGCCGCTCCGGTTCGGTCTCCGTCACGGAGAACGGTGGCGTCCGGCTCCGGACGGCGTGCCAGGCCACCGCTCCGATCACCACAGCGACGACCGCCAGCACCAGGGCGGCGAGCGCCACCCACTGTTCCCACGCCATGAGGGGCAACGTACCGGCAGGTCGCCGGCTCGGCGCGGCGGAACGGCACGGCGGGCCCACGGTCGGCGACGACAGCGTGCCGTGAGGGTACCGGCCGGTGTCGGTACGCCCATTAGAGTCGGGGATCATGATCGATCTGCGAGCCCTGCGTGAGGATCCGGAGACGGTCCGCGCCAGTCAGCGCGCCCGCGGCGCGGACGAGTCGGCGGTGGACGCCCTGCTGGAGGCCGACGTCCGGCGTCGCTCCGCGCTCACGCGCTTCGAGGAGCTGCGCGCCGAGCAGAAGCAGGTCTCCAAGTCGGTCGGGAAGGCCTCACCCGAGGAGCGTCCGGCCGTGCTCGCGCGGGCCAAGGAGCTGTCCGAGCAGGTCAAGGCCGCCGAGGCCGAGGCCGACGAGGCCGCCGCCGAGGTGGACCGGTTGCTGGACACCTTCCCCAACGTCATCGTCGACGGGATCCCGGCCGGTGGCGAGGACGATTTCCGCGTGCTGCGGGAGGTGGGGGCGCCGCGGGACTTCGCCGCGGAGGGCTTCACACCGAAGGATCACCTCGATCTCGGCGAAGGGCTGCGGGCCATCGACGTCGCGCGTGGGACGAAGGTGGCCGGCGCGCGCTTCTACTACCTCACCGGCATCGGCGCGCGGCTCGAGCTCGCGTTGCTCAACGCGGGCCTCGATCAGGCGCTCGCGGCGGGGTTCACGCCGATGATCACCCCGACGCTCGTCACCCCGCACACGATGCGCGGCACGGGGTTCCTCGGCGCGCACGCCGCGGAGGTCTACCACCTCGAGGAGGACGACCTCTACCTCACCGGTACCTCGGAGGTGGCGCTGGCGGGGTATCACGCCGACGAGATCCTCGACCTGAGCGGTGGGCCGCAGCGGTATGCCGGGTGGTCGACGTGCTACCGCCGCGAGGCCGGCTCCTACGGCAAGGACACTCGCGGGATCATCCGCGTCCACCAGTTCAACAAGCTCGAGATGTTCGTCTACGCGCCGATCGAGGACGCGGCGGCCGAGCATGAGCGACTGCTGGCATGGGAGGAGGAGATGATCGCCAAGGTCGAGCTCCCGTACCGCGTCATCGACACCGCCGCCGGCGATCTCGGCCTGTCGGCAGCCCGGAAGTTCGACTGTGAGGCGTGGCTGCCCACCCAGCAGCGGTACATGGAGATCACCTCGACCTCGAACTGCACCACGTTCCAGGCCCGCCGTCTCGGGATCCGCGAACGCCACGGGGGCGGCACCCGCCCGGTCGCCACACTGAACGGCACCCTGGCGACCACGCGGTGGATCGTCGCGCTGCTGGAGAACCACCAGCAGCCGGACGGATCGGTGCGCGTGCCGGAGGGGTTGCGGCCCTACCTCGGCGGCCTCGAGGTGCTCGAACCCGCATGAGCGGCACGGACACCACGGCGCTGAGGGAGCGGGCGGCACACTGGCGGACCCAGGTCCCCGCGGGCCTGCCGCCGGCCGGACCGGACCTGATGGTCGCACTCGACATCGACGGCACTCTGCTCTCGCACGACGGTGAGCTCACCGCGGAGGTGCGAGCAGCGGTCGCGGAGCTGCGGGACGCGGCGGCGCACGTCGTGCTGGCCACCGGGCGGTCGGTCCAGGGGACGCTGCCGGTGGCGCGTCAGCTCGGGCTGAGCGACGTCCCGGCGGTCTGCTCCAACGGTGCGGTGTGCCTGGCGCTGGCCGGAGGTGACTACGAGCTCACCGACGTCGTCACCTTCGACCCGGGTCCCACGGTGCGCCTGCTGCGCGAGGAGGTCCCGCAGGCGCTGTTCGCCGTCGAGGATCTCGGCCGGGGGTTCAAGGTCACTGCCCCGTTCCCGATGGGGGAGCTGACCGGTGAGGTCGAGGTGGTCAGCCTCGAGGAGCTGGTGGAGGCCCCCGCAACCCGCGTCACGGTGCGGGCGCCGGACCTGTCCAGTGAGGACTTCCACGACCTCGTCCAGCGGGTCGGCCTGCACGGGGTCGGGTACGCCGTCGGGTGGTCCGCATGGCTCGACATCACGCCCGAGGGCATCTCCAAGGCGAGCGCCCTGGAGATGCTGCGGGAACGTCTCGGCGTCGAGGCGGGCGCGACCGTGGCGATCGGTGACGGCGGCAACGACCTGGAGATGCTGGACTGGGCCGCCCACGGCGTCGCCATGGGGCAGGCTGCGCCGCACGTGACGGCCGTGGCCGACGCCGTGACGGCGACGATCGAGGAGGACGGTGCCGCCGTCGTCCTGCGTGCCCTCCTCGCCCGCTGACCCGACCGAGCGGCCCACCCACCGCCACCCCCACCCGCCGCCGCCCCCGGTCGCGACTCGTCAGTTTTGTGCCGACTTGTCGATCATGTGCTGACTTGTCGTATCGCGTCGAGAGGTGGCAGCTCGGCACAAGGTTGACCAATGGGCACATCAGTGACGAGTCGCGGGCCCCGGGTGGGTGCGCTCCCACGGTGCCGAGCCACGGTGCGTAAGTGTTGTCGGATCGTTACCGGTTTGCCGCGGGATCCGGTTGATTTCCTGCCTCCGGGGGGCTTCAGTAAGGCTGACCAGAGCAGGCCGCCCGTGCCCACATCCGAGTCGTGGTGCGTGCCCGCCCACGTGACAAGGGAGACGCGATGAGTAGGACGATCAGGCGCCGGACGACCGCGGGGATCGCGGGCGTCGCGGCCCTCACCCTGACCCTGGCCGCCTGTGGCGGTGCCGGCGACCTCAACGGTGGCGGCGGTGGCGGCGGGGGCGACGACGCCGGCGGCGACGCGGACTGCTCCGAGTTCGAGGAGTACGGGACCTTCGAAGGGGAGACGGTCACCCTCTTCACCTCGATCCGAGAGGTCGAGGCCGACCAGCTCCAGGACTCCTTCGCCCAGTTCGAGGAGTGCACGGGCATCACCGTCGAGCACAACGGCTCCGGTGAGTTCGAGCAGCAGGTCGTCGTGCAGGCCGAATCGGGCAACGCTCCCGACCTTGCCGCCTTCCCCCAACCCGGCCTGCTGCAGCGTATGGCCAATGACGGACACCTCGTCGAAGCGCCGGCGGAGGTCGAGACCAACGTCGACGAGGGCTGGACCGAGGACTGGAAGAGCTACGGCACCGTCGACGGCACGTTCTACGCGGCACCGTTGATGTCGAACGTGAAGTCCTTCGTCTGGTACTCGCCGTCGGACTTCGAGGAGAACGGCTACGAGGTCCCGGAGACATGGGATGAGCTGATGGACCTCACCCAGCAGATCGCGGATGACCACGGCTCGGACAGCGTCAAGCCGTGGTGCGCCGGTATCGAGTCCGGTGGCGCCACCGGCTGGCCGGCCACGGACTGGATCGAGGACATGGTCCTGCGCACCGGCGGCGGCGACGTCTACGACCAGTGGGTCAGCCACGAGATCCCGTTCAACGACCCGCAGGTCGTCGAGGCCGTCGACATGGCCGGTGACATCCTGAAGAACGAGGACTACGTCAACGGCGGCATCGGCGACTCGCGCTCCATCGCCACCACCTCGTTCAACGACGGCGGCCTGCCGATCCTCGACGGCAACTGCTTCCTGCACCGGCAGGCGAGCTTCTACGAGGCGCAGTGGCCCGAAGGCACCGACGTCGGGCCGGACGGTGACGTCTACGCCTTCTACCTGCCGAGCGTGAACGCGGACGAGACCCCCGTCCTGGTGGCCGGTGAGTTCGTCGGCGCGTTCAACGACAACGAGGCCACCCAGGCGGTGCAGCGCTTCCTCTCCTCCGACACCTGGGCGAACACGCGCGTCGAGATCGGCGGCGTCATCAGCGCGAACCTCGGGGTGGACCCCGAGCTCGCCTCCTCCGACGTGCTGCGGCAGTCGATCGAGATCCTCCAGGACCCGAACGCCGTCGCCCGCTTCGACGGCTCGGACATGATGCCGTCCGAGGTCGGCGCCGGCTCCTTCTGGTCCGGCATGGTCGACTGGATCAACGGCTCGGACACCGAGAGCGTGCTCGACGGTATCGAGAACTCCTGGCCGAACTGACGCCTGGGCGGGCGCGCGGCAGCACGCCGTGCGCCCGCCCGAGCCTCGGGTGAGGTAGGCGTGCCGGGCAGCCGGCGCAGGACGGTGCCGGGCGGCCGGCACGGGGAGGTGGAGCGTGGACTTCTTCCTGTACACCAAGTGGGGCCAGATGGTGCTGGCCGTCGGCCTGTTCGCCTTGGTGATCGCGGCGATCTTCGGCATCGCCAAGCTCGGTGACCGGGTCCGTGGCGGCTCGCGCACCGCGATCATGGTCCTGTGTTTCGGCGGGCCGGCCGCGTTCCTGTTGGTGCTGGGTCTGTTCTACCCGGCGCTGCGGACCACGGTGATGTCCTTCATGGACGCGCGCAGCGATTCCTTCGTCGGCCTGGCGAACTACGAGTGGGTCTTCACCAACCCGGACTCGCTGCGGGCGTTCATCAACACGTTCTGGTGGGTGGTCCTGGTCCCGCTCGTCTCGACCGGCGTCGGGCTCGCCTACGCGATCCTCGTCGACCGGACCCGCTTCGAGCGCATCGCCAAGACGCTGCTGTTCATGCCGATGGCGATCTCGTTCGTCGGCGCCGGCATCATCTGGCGGTTCGTCTACGAGTACCGCGGCGCCGCCCAGGAGCAGATCGGCCTGCTCAACGCCATGCTCGTGGGCCTGGGCCTCGAACCGCTGCGGTTCCTGCAGGACTCGCCGTGGAACACGTTCTTTCTCATCCTGGTGATGATCTGGATCCAGGCCGGGTTCGCGATGGTGCTGCTCTCCGCGGCGATCAAGGCCATCCCGGACGACATCGTCGAGGCGGCCCGGCTCGACGGCGTCAACGCCTGGCAGATGTTCCGCTCCATCACCGTCCCGAGCATCCGCCCGACCCTGGTGGTCGTGATGACCACGATCATCATCGCCACGCTGAAGATCTTCGACATCCCCCGCACGATGACCGGCGCCCGCTTCGACACCCAGGTGCTGGCGAACATGATGTACGACCAGTCGTTCACGTTCGGCAACAACGGCACCGGCTCGGCGCTCGCCGTCGTCATCTTCGTCCTCGTCATCCCGATCGTCGTGTTCAACGTCCGGCAGATGATCAAGAACCGAGAGGTCCGTGGAGCATGAGCACGACTCCGGCGGCGGTCGCCGTCGAGCAGCGTCCCGGCGGCGCCGACCCGCTGGGCGCCGGCCCGAGCACCTCCGTCTCCGCCCGGGCGAAGACGATGCTCTCCTCCCGCGTCGGGTCCGCCGTCGCCGTCGTCATCGCGGTGCTCTGGACGGTCCCGGTGGTCGGGCTGCTCGTCAGCTCCATCCGGCCGGCGGCGGACATTCGTACCAGCGGGTGGTGGACGTTCTTCACCGAGCCCACGTTCACGCTGGAGAACTACCAGGAGGTCCTCTTCGGCCGAGCCTCCTCCGGCGAGCTGGCGAACTTCTTCGTCAACTCCGTGGTGATCACCGTCCCGGCGACGATCGTCCCGCTCGTGGTCGCCACCATGGCCGCCTACGCCTTCTCGGTGCTGCAGTGGCGCGGCCGGGACACGCTCTTCGTCGTCGTCTTCGCGCTGCAGATCGTGCCGCTGCAGATGTCCCTGATCCCGCTGCTGCGGATCTTCGCGAACAGCTGGGCGCTGGAGACGTTCCCGTACCTCGCGGTCTGGGTGGCGCACTCCTGCTTCGCCATGCCGCTGGCGGTGTTCCTGCTGCACAACTTCATGTCCGAGGTGCCTCGTGAGCTCATCGAGGCGGCGCGGGTCGACGGCGCCGGCCACGTGACCGTCTTCCTGCGGGTGATGCTGCCGCTGCTGGTCCCCGCCATCGCGTCCTTCGCGATCTTCCAGTTCCTCTGGGTGTGGAACGACCTGCTCGTCGGCCTGACGTTCACCGGCGGCAACAACGAGGTCCAGCCGTTGACGGCGCGCCTGGCCGAGATGGCCGGATCACGCGGGCAGGACTGGCACCTGCTCACCGCCGGTGCGTTCGTCTCCATCGTCATCCCGCTGATCGTCTTCCTTGCCCTGCAGCGCTACTTCGTGCGCGGTCTGCTCGCCGGTTCGGTCAAGGGCTGACGGGCGGGCCGGTCACGGCAGGCGGCGGCTGCGCGCTCAGCGGGTCAGCACCACTGTGCCGAAGACCTGACCGGACTCCAGCAGCTCGTGCGCCGTCTCAGCGTCCGCGAGCGGGACGCGCCGGTCCACGACAGGTCGTACGCGCCCGTCGTGCAGCATCGGCCAGACCGCCTCGCGGACCTCGGCCACGAGGGCGGCCTTCTCCGCGGGCGGCCGTGAACGCAGGGTCGTCGCGTGCAGGCTCGCCCGCTTGGCGAGCATCCGGCCGAGGTCGATCTCGCCCCTGCGGCCCTGCTGCAGGCCGATGACGACGAGGCGGCCATCGGCGGCGAGGCACCGGACGTTGTCCTCCAGCGCGCCGGCGCCGAGCACGTCGAGCAGGACATCGACCCCGCGCCGGTCGGTGGCGGAGTGGACCGCGTCGACCACATCCTCGGCTCGGTGGTCGATCGCCACCTCCACGCCAAGGTCACGGCACCGTTCCGCCCGTTCCGCGCCGCCGGCGGTGGCCAGCACCCGGGCGCCCAACGCGGTGGCGAGCTGGACCGCCACGGACCCGACGCCGCCCGAACCACCGTGGATGAGCACGGTGTCCCCGGTGCGCATCCCGGCGACGTCGACCAGGTTCGACCACGCCGTGCACACCGCCTCCGGCAGGCCGGCCGCCTCGACCAGGCCGACGCCCTCCGGCACCGGCAGCACCTGCCCGGCGGGGACCGCGACCCGCTCGGCGTAGCCCCCGCCGGTCAGCAGGGCGCACACCTCCTGCCCCACCTGCCATCCGCTCACCCCATCGCCGAGCCCGGCCACCGTGCCGGAGACCTCTAGCCCGAGGATGTCGCTCGCCCCGGGCGGCGGGGGATAGTGACCCGCCCGCTGCAGCAGGTCCGCCCGGTTGACGCCGGCCGCGGCGACGTCGATGAGCAGCTCTCCCGGCCCGGGTTCCGGGTCGGGGACCTCGGTCAGGGCGAGGCGCTGGTCCGGGCCGACGGCGATCGCGCGCATGGCACCTATCGTGCCAACTCCTCGGCGATCCCGGCATCGATCGCGGCGGGGGAGAGGACGTGCTGGGCGGCCATGGCGGCGGCGCCGAGCACACCGGAGCGACCGCCAGTGCGGGAGGCGACCAGCCGGAGGTGTTGGGTGGCCAGCGGGAGCGACCGGCGGTAGACGACCTCGCGGATCCCCGCCAGCAAGTGCTCACCCGCCTCGGCGACCAGCCCGCCGATGACGATCACCGAAGGGTTGAGGAGGTTCACGCACGCGGCGAGCACCGCGCCGATCTCGCGGCCTGCCTCGCGCACCGCGTGTGTGGCCTCGAGGTTGCCGCTGCGCACCAGCGCCACGAGCTCGCGCCCGTCCGCCACGTCGATCCCGTGCTCGCGGAGCCGGTCGGCCACGGCGCGGCCGCTGGCGACGGCCTCGAGGCACCCGACGTTGCCGCACCGGCAGGCGATCTCCGCGCCGTGCGGGACGGCGATGTGGCCGAGGTCGCCGGCGCCGCCCTGAGCGCCCCGGCGCAGTTCGCCGTCGCTGATGACTCCGGCACCGATGCCGGTGGCCACCTTGACGAAGAGCAGGTCCTGGACGTCCGGCCAGACGGCGGCGTGCTCGCCCAGGGCCATGAGATTGACGTCGTTGTCGACCAGGACCGGCGCGCCCAGCTCGCGTTCCAGGTGGGCCGGGACGTCGTAGCCGTCCCAGCCGGGCATGATCGGCGGGCTGACCGGTCGCCCGGTGGAGTGCTCCACCGGCCCGGGAAGTCCGACGCCGACGGCGACGAGGTCCTCGCCGCGGCCGCTCTCCTCGAGCAGGCGCCGACCGACCGTGATCACGCGGGCCAGCACGGCCTCCGGTCCGTCGGCGATGGCGAGCACGTCCTCCGTCTCCGTCAGGACCGAGCCGGAGAGGTCGGTCACCGCGAGCCGGGCGTGCACGGCACCCAGGTCGACGGCGAGCACGATCCGGGCAGCGGGGTTGAACGCGAACGTCGCCGGTGGACGTCCGCCGGTGGACGTGGCCTCCCCAGTGGGAGTGACCAGGCCCGTGGCCATCAGGGTGTCGAGCCGGGAGGCGATCGTCGAGCGTGACTGGCCGGTGTGCGCGGCTATCTCGGCCCGCGTGCGTGCCTGCCCGTCGAGCAGGAGTTGGAGCAATTCGCCAGCGCCGCTCGGGCGCGCCGCGGCCGGCGCGATCTCGCTCATGGCCACAGTCAAACACTCTCCTTCTGAGACGCCAGCGTCCATAACATGTCGATAACTGTGCACCTTTTGCTTGACCCTACGCAAAAGTACCCCTAGCTTTCTCGACATGGCCGATGACGCCACGGCAACGCCGCTGCTCCGTATGACCGGGATCGTCAAGACGTTCCCGGGCGCCCGTGCGCTGGATGGCGTCGACCTCGAGATCCGGCCCGGTGAGGTGCACTGCCTCCTCGGCCAGAACGGCGCCGGCAAGTCCACGCTCATCAAGGTCCTCGCCGGGGCGCACCAGCCGGACGAGGGTGAGATCCGGTGGGAGGGCGAGCCGGTCACGATCGGCTCGACCATGGCGGCCCTGGATCTGGGAATCGCCACGATGTACCAGGAGCTCGACGTCGTCGACGGACTGAGCGTGGCCGAGAACATCTTCCTCGGCCACGAGCTGGCGGCCGGAGGCGTTCTGCGCCGCCGCGTCTCGCACAGCCGTGCCCGTGAACTCCTCGCGCAGCTCGGTCATTCGGAGATCCGGCCGGGCCGCGAGGTCGGCACGCTGTCCGCGGCCGGCAAGCAGGTCGTCTCCATGGCACGCGCACTCTCCCGCGACACCCGCCTCATCGTCATGGACGAGCCGTCCGCCGTATTGGACCCGGAGGAGGTGGAGAACCTCTTCCGGGTGGTGCGCACGCTGTCCGCCCAGGGCGTCGCCGTCGTCTACATCTCCCACCGCATGGACGAGATCCGGCAGATCGGTGACCGCATCACCGTCCTCAAGGACGGACGCACCGTCGCCACCGGACTGGACGTCGCCGAGACCCCGACGCCGGAACTGATCTCGTTGATGACCGGCCGGGACGTCGCGACCGACTTCGGGGGCGCCTCGTCCGGGCCCGGGACGGAGGAGCCAGCTCTCGAGGTCACCGACCTCGCCGTCGAGGGGGTCTTCGACGGGGTCTCGCTCACGGTGCGTCCTGGAGAGGTGGTCGGGCTGGCCGGTCTCGTCGGCGCCGGTCGCTCGGAGATCCTGGAGACGATCTACGGGGCCCGCCGTGCGACGTCGGGGACGGTGCGCGTCCACGGCCGCACACTGCGCCGCGGCTCTGTCAGCGACGCGGTCGACGCCGGGATCGGCTTCGCGCCCGAGGAGCGCAAGAGCCAGGGCCTGCTGCTCGACGAACCGGTGTACCGCAACATCACGCTGTCGACGTTCGCCCGGTTCGCCCGCGGCGGCCTGCTCGCCGAATCGGCCGAGCGCCGCGCCGCGCGTGAGCAGGCCGAGGCGCTTGATCTGCAGCCGCCGGACGTCGGCCGGGCGGTCCGCACGCTCTCCGGCGGCAACCAGCAGAAGGCCATGCTCGCCCGCTGGCTCGTGCACGGCTGCGACGTGCTGCTGCTGGACGAGCCCACCCGTGGGGTCGACGTCGGGGCACGCGCCGAGATCTACCGGCTGATCCGCCGGCTCACCGAGTCCGGCACCGCGCTGCTGCTGGTCTCCAGCGAGATCGACGAAGTGCTCGGCCTGGCCGATCGCGTCCTGGTCATCGCCGACGGGCACGTCGTCCACACCGGCACCACCGCAGACATTGACGAGCACCGGGTCCTCGACCTCGTCATGGAAGGAGCACGTGCGTGAGCGAGTCACCGTCCACCGCGGCCGAGGCACCCGCCACGACCGGCCAGCAGACCGTGTCCGGAAGCGGCGAGCCGAAGTTCCGCCTCGGACTGGGGCACAGCCTCGGCCTTGTCCTCGCCCTCGTGGCGCTGCTGGTCGTCGGCGTGACCACCTCTGGCGAGCGGTTCGTCGGCCTCGACAACATCATGGTGATCCTGCGGCAGGCGGCCGTGATCGGCGTCGTCAGCATCGGCGTCACGTTTGTCATCACCGCCGGCGGCATCGACCTCTCGGTCGGTTCCGTCCTCGGGTTGTCCACGGTGTGGGCGAGCACGGTCGCCACCCAGACCATGGCCGAGGACGTGCACTGGATCGTCCTCGTCGCCTGCGCGCTCGCCGTGGGCACCGTCTGCGGCCTGGTCAACGGCTTCCTCGTCGCCTATGGCGGCGTCGTCTCGTTCATCGCGACCTTGGCGATGCTCGTCGCGGCGCGCGGGCTCGCCGAGATCATCTCCGACCGGCAGACTCAGATCGTCTCCGTCCAGGGCTTCCTCGACGTCTTCCGCGGCAATCTGCTCGGTGTCCCGGTGCTCGTCTGGGTCTTCGTCATCGTGGCCGTCGCCGGCTGGTTCCTGCTCGCCCGCACCACGTTCGGGCGCCGCACCATCGCCGTCGGCGGCAACCCCGAGGCGGCGCGACTGGCCGGCATCAAGGTTCGCCGCCACACCGTGTGGGTCTTCGGCATCTCGGGGCTGTGCGCCGGGATCGGCGCCGTACTCATGCTCGCCCGGACCACTGCCGGCACCTCGACACACGGCTACCTGCTGGAACTCGACGCCATCGCCGCCGTCGTCATCGGCGGCACGCTACTGGCCGGCGGACGCGGCTCCATCGTCGGCACGGTGCTCGGCGTCCTCATCTTCGCCGTGCTGCAGAACCTTTTCACGCAGAACAACCTGGACTCCTCGGTCCAGGCGGTCACGCGCGGCGCCATCATCGTGCTCGCTGTCATCCTGCAGCGCCGGTTCTCCAGCGCCCGCCGGACCTAGCACGGCCCGCCTGCGCGACCGCCGTGCAGTCCCGCACCACCCATCCGTCACGCACCGTCCCACCCGTTCAAGGAGGAACCATGTCCCGTATCCCGCGCCGGTGGCTGACCGTCACCGCACTGACCTCGGCGGCCCTGCTCGTCGCCGGCTGCACCTCGAACGAGCCGCAGACCGAGGACGACGGCGGTGACGACGCCGCCCAGGCCGCACCCGCCGGCGCCAACGACGAACCCGGCGAGACCGTCACGATCGGCTTCTCCGCGCCCGCCGCGGACCACGGCTGGATGGGTGCCATCACCACCGCCGCCCAGGAGGAGGCCGACCGGTTCGAGGACATCGACCTCCAGGTGGCCGAGGGCACGAACGACGTCAACGTCCAGATCAGCCAGGTCGAGCAGTTCATCAACGACGGCGTCGACGCGATCGTCGTCCTGCCCTTCGACGGCGCCGCGCTGACTGAGGTGGCCACCCAGGCCATGCAGGAAGGCATCCCGGTGGTCAACGTCGACCGCGAGTTCTCCACGCCGGAGGCTGCCCGGGTGACTGTCCTCGGCGACAATTACGGCATGGGCCGCAGCGCCGGCGAGTACATCTGCGAGCGGCTCGGCGACCAGGGCGATGCGGTCATCGCCGAGATCGCCGGCATCGACTCCCTCCCGCTCACCCAGGACCGGAGCCAGGGCTTCTCGGACGCGCTCGCCGAGTGCGATCTCGAGGTGTCCAACCGCGTCGACGCCGACTTCACCGTCCAGGGCGGTGAGGAGGCTGCGTCGAACCTGTTGCAGGCCGCGCCGGAGATCGACGCCATCTGGAACCACGACGACGACCAGGGAGTCGGAGTCCTCTCCGCCATCGAGAACGCCGGACGCGACGAGTTCTTCCTGGTCGGCGGCGCCGGTTCAGCGAACATGATGCGCGAGATCGAGTCCGGTGACAGCGTCGTCGAGGCCACGGTCATCTACCCCGCGACCCAGGCAGCGGACGGTATCCGGCTCGCCAGGCTGCTGGCTCAGGAGAAGGCGATGAGCGACCTGGTGGAGGTCGAGGTGCCGCGCATGGTCCAGCTGTACGCGCCGGTGGTCACCGCCGATAACGTCGACCAGTACCTTCCGACGGCGTTCGAATCCTGAGAGGTGACTGTGACGGAGACGGTTAAGCCGCGCCTGGGCGTGGCGATGATCGGGTACGCGTTCATGGGTCGTGCCCATTCGCATGCGTGGCGGACCGCCCCGCGGTTCTTCGACCTGCCGATGGCGCCGGAGATGGCGGTGCTGGTGGGGCGTAGTGCGGCGGCTGCCGCGGCGGCGGCCGACCAGCTCGGCTGGCGTGAGGTGGAGACGGACTGGCGCCGGGTCCTCGAGCGGGACGACGTCGATCTCGTCGACATCTGCACGCCGGGCGACTCGCACGCCGAGATCGCCGAGGCGGCGCTGGAGGCGGGCAAGCACGTGCTCGTCGAGAAGCCGATGGCCAACACGGTCGCGCAGGCCGAGACCATGGTGGCGGCGGCCGTCGAGGCACGACGGCGTGGGGTGCGGTCGATGGTCGGGTTCACCTACCGTCGCGTGCCGGCGATCCAGCTGGCGCGCCAGCTCATCGCCGACGGGCGGATCGGTGAGGTCAGACAGGTGCGTGCGCAGTACCTGCAGGATTGGCTGGCCGATGCTGAGGCGCCGTTGTCCTGGCGGCTGGACAAGGACAAGGCCGGCTCGGGGGCGCTGGGGGACATCGGCGCGCACATCGTCGATCTCACGCAGTTCCTCACCGGGCAGCGGTTCGCCGGGGTCTCGGGCATGCTCGAGACGTTCGTGACCGAGCGCCCGGTGGCCGAGTCGTTCAGCGGGCTGCACGGCACGGGCGGGTCCGAGCGTGGCCCGGTCACGGTCGACGACGCTGCGCTGTTCACGGCGCGCCTGACCTCCGGTGCGCCGGCGGTGCTCGAGGCCACCCGGTACGCCTGGGGCCGGAAGAACGCGATGCGGATCGAGATCTCGGGGACGTCCGGATCGCTGGCGTTCGACTTCGAGGAGATGAACGTCCTGCAGTTCTTCGACGGCACGGAGGAGGCGAGGACCGGCGGCTTCCGGCGGATCCTGGTCACCGAGCCGGACCATCCCTACACCGGGCACTGGTGGCCGGCGGGCCACGGGCTGGGCTACGAGCACGGGTTCACCCACCAGGTCGTCGACCTGGTCGAGGCGCTCGCCGCCGATCAGGACCCGGCGCCGTCCTTCGAGGACGGCCTGCACGTGCAGCGGGTGCTCGATGCCGTCGAACGATCGAACGCCGAGACCCACCGCTGGGTCCAGATCTGAGGACGTACGAGGAGAGAGGCACGACATGGCACGCAACGTCACGCTGTTCACCGGGCAGTGGGCCGATCTACCCTTCGAGGAGGTCGCCCGCCTGGCCGGCCAGTGGGGGTACGACGGCCTGGAGATCGCCTGCTGGGGCGACCATCTCGACCCCTGGCGCTGGGACGACGACGCCTACGTCCAGGGCAAGCTCGAGGTTCTCGAGCGCAACGGCCTGCAGGTCTGGACGATCTCGAATCACCTCAAGGGCCAGGCCGTCTGTGACGACCCGATCGACGAGCGGCACCGCGAGATCCTCTCCGACGAGCTCTGGGGGGACGGCGACCCCGAGGGGGTACGTCAGCGGGCTGCGGAGGAGCTGAAGAACACGGCCCGGCTGGCGGCCAAGCTCGGCGTGAAGACCGTGACCGGGTTCACCGGCTCATCGATCTGGAAGTACGTGGCGATGTTCCCGCCCGTCCCGGAACGGCTGGTCGAGGCCGGCTACCAGGACTTCGCGGACCGGTGGAACCCGATCCTCGACGTCTTCGACGAGGTCGGCGTCCGCTTCGCCCACGAGGTCCACCCCTCCGAGATCGCCTACGACTACTGGACCACCCAGCGGGCCCTGGAGGCGATCGGGCACCGGGAGGCGTTCGGGCTGAACTGGGACCCCAGCCACATGGTCTGGCAGGACCTGGACCCGGTCGCCTTCCTCTGGGACTTCCGTGACCGGATCTACCACGTGCACTGCAAGGACACGAAGAAGCGACTCGGCAACGGACGCAACGGCCGGCTCTCCTCGCACCTGGCGTGGGCCGACCCGCGCCGCGGCTGGGACTTCATCAACACCGGTCACGGAGACGTGCCGTGGGAGGACGCGTTCCGGATGCTCAACGCCATCGGCTACGACGGTCCGCTCTCGGTCGAGTGGGAGGACGCCGGCATGGACCGCCTCGTCGGCGCCCCGGAGGCGTTGGAGTTCGTCCGCCGGCTCTCGCGTTACGAGCCCTCCGGCGCCGCCTTCGACGCCGCCTTCTCGACGCGCTGACCTCGCAGGCGCGGGCCGGCTACGCCGTCGGTTGCGGCAGGCCGGCCCGCCACCTGGCGCGACGCCACGCCACCATGCCCGCGATCGCCCCGCCGGCCGCCGGCAGGAGGACGAGGGACAGGACCTGTCGCAGCCCCCACTCGAGGGCCGCCAGCTCCGCCGGCGCCCGGGTGATGACGAGCGTCAGCACCGCGAACGCGACGATCCCGGTGAGCGCGAAACTCAGCAGGAACCAGCCCACGCTGGCGCCGCGCCGCAGCAGCAGAGCCGGCACGGTGAAGGCGACGGCGGCGGCGACAAGCACCGGCACGAACCCCGCGATCGCGAAGATCCAGCTCGGCAGGGCGCTGCCCTGCGGGTCGCCCGGCTCCCAGGTGACCTCCTCGACGACCGACAGGACGACGACGGCGACTCCCCAGCACAGCGCGTACGCCAGCGCGGAGAGCAGGATGTCGCTGGTGCGCAGGGCCCTTCGGGGCGCTCGAGACATGTTCCTCCTGGTGACTACGCAGGAGGGTACCTGCCCGCGACGCCGCGATCGGCGCACGACGTACCGTGCCACGTACACTGTCCTGCGCTGCTGCGCCGTCGTGCGCGGCCGGGAGGGTTGACAGAGCGGCCGAATGTGGCGGTCTTGAAAACCGTTGTGGGGCAACCCACCAAGGGTTCGAATCCCTTACCCTCCGCTTTCACGTGCGCTCGCGGCGCGCGCCCTCGGCGGTGAGTGCCGGCGTCGCAGGGCTAGCCGTCCTGGAGCCGGTCGGAGACCTCCCAGCCGGAGGTCTGGGCGCGGCGCTGGTAGCCGCGACGTCCGAAGATCGCTTCTCGGACGTCGCTGTTCTCATCCCACGACGAGCCGAGTGCGCCGGCGACCATCCCCATCGAGCTCGACATCCAGGCCAGCGAAAGATAGTTGCCGATACTGGCGGACTCGCCCTGCAACTGCTGGGACATGTACTGCGGGTCAATGACGGCGACAGCGCCGACGAGGATCGCCACGTAGAGCAGTGCGTACATGATGGTGACCGCAGACGCCACGGTGGCCAGCATGCCGGTGTTACGCAGTACCGACTCGCGGCGCGGCCGTCCGCGTTCCCAGAGCCCGTTGTAGCCGATCAGCCACGCGGACATCACCGCGATGGCGAGAAGCATGACGAGCAGCATTCGCGCGGGGCTGGCGGCCGCTGCCATCGTCCAGATGCTCGAGTAGAAGATGCCGAACGCTCCGGTGGCGGCAGCCGCGGCACTTGCGCTGGACAGTGCCGGGGCCAGTCGCCACGGCCGGTTGGCGCGGACGATGCCGATGAGCAGCCGGGCATAGCCACGCGCACCTGTGATCGCGAAGAGCTGATCGCCCTGATCCGTCTCCATTGACCGCCGCGTTGGCTGCAGAACATCTCTGCGGCGGTTCCGGGCGCGGAACACATCCCCGTTGCGTTCGGCGAGTGCCGACACGGCGCGGACGACCGTATCGTGCAGGCGTCGACGCAGCGCCAGTCCCTGCGAAGGGGCGGAAATGAGCGCGACGGTGCATTCGCCGCTGAGGTCCGCGACGAGTGGCTCTCCGTCCACGAAGCGAGGCAAGTCGGTGACGTAGACGATCAGATCTGAATCCCAACGACGCTGCAGTGCCGCGGCCTCACTGTCGATAGGGACGCGGCCGTCGGTGTCGAGCGGGATGCTCTCCTTGCCGACGCGGATCGACCACTCACCGTCGTCGAACTTCTCGGCGAACTCCTGCTCGAATCGGGGTGCCAGGTCGGAGAGGATGCGCAGCGGCAGTTCGGACTCGGCCAGCAGGCTCAGCCTCATCCGCCACACCGCCCTTCTCGACGTTGTCCCGCCCGATCTGGGCGCCCCGTTCATCATGGGGGAGGTGTTCGTGCGGCGCCAGGCAGGCGGCCGGAGGGCGCCGCCACACGGCGTGGTACATCCCACGCCGTGAGGCTTTTTGCCCGCCGCAGCCGGACCGGTAGCCTGGGGTCCGGACTTGGAGACGTCGCATAGTCTGGTCTAGTGCGCGGCCCTGCTAAGGCCGTGACGGGGCAACCCGTCCGTGGGTTCAAATCCCACCGTCTCCGCTCTGTCCCGAGGGCCGGAATCGTTGGAATCGCAACGATTTCGGCCTTCGGTGTGTCACGGGTCGGCATCGAGCCCGAGGCCGGGTCCTTCGGGGCGACGCCGCTCACATCGTGGGGGCGGTTCGACAGGGCCGATGTGCGGCTCTACTGTTCCTGCTGTGAACACCCGTTGGTATTGGCGCTTTCCGTTGGCTCCGGTCGGAGCTCGGCGGGCTCGCGCCTGACCGACAACCCGCACCGGAGCCAGCACAGGGCCTGAGACGCGACGCGCGTCCGGGCCCTTCGTCGTCGGACGGGCCTCGGGCGGGACACGTGCGGCGGCGCCGCCCACGTCCCGCCAGGAGATTCCGTGACCACCACAGCCGACCATCAGACCGCGCGCCGACGCGCCGATCACCGGGACGCACCGGACCCCGACCGATCGCGCGAGCCGCAGCACGCCACCAGCGACCTGCGGATCCGGGCGCTCGACCGACTCCCGACACCGCGCGAGTTCGTCGCCGACCTCCCTCTCGGCGCTCGCCGCGGCGACCTGGTGACGGCCTCGCGGAGCGAGGTCCGCAAGGTGCTCCGCGGTGAGGACGATCGGCCGCTCGTCATCGTCGGGCCGTGCTCGATCCACGACCCCGACGCCGCGCTCGACTACGCCGAACGGCTGGCCGCCGCCGCACGACGACACTCCGGCGACCTCCTGGTGGTGATGCGTGCCTACTTCGAGAAGCCGCGCACCACAGTCGGCTGGAAGGGCCTGATCAACGACCCGCACCTGGACGGTACGCACGACGTCCACCACGGCCTGCGCCTAGCTCGCGAGGTGCTGCTCAGCATCCTGGACACGGGCCTGCCCGTGGCGTGCGAGTTCCTCGAGCCGACCTCGCCGCAGTACCTCGCCGACGCCGTCACTTGGGGCGCGATCGGCGCGCGCAACTCCGAGTCCCAGGTCCACCGCCAGCTCGCCTCCGGGCTGTCGATGCCTGTCGGGTTCAAGAACGCCACCGACGGTGACGTGCAGGTCGCGATCGACGGGTGCGTGACCGCCGCGAGCGAGCACCTGTTCTTCGGCGCCGACGCGGACGGGCGGGCCGCCGCCGTGCGCACGACAGGCAACCCGGACTGCCACGTGATCCTGCGCGGCGGCCGCGGTGGTCCCAACTACGCGGCCTCCGATGTGACCGCGGCGCTCGACCTCGCGCGCCGCTCGCGTCTCGACGGCCCCGTGCGCGCCGGCGTGGTGGTCGACGCGGCACACGGCAACTCGGGCAAGGACCACGTCCGCGAGGCGGAGGTGGTGCGTGAGCTGGCGGCGCGGCTGGCCGGCGGCGAGGCGGGTATCACGGGCGTGATGATGGAGAGCTTCCTCGCCGCGGGACGGCAGGAACCCGCTCCGCTTGACGAGCTTGCCTACGGACGTTCGGTCACGGACCCGTGCCTCGACTGGGCCACGACGCAGGCCCTCCTCGAGGACCTCGCCGCGGCGGTGCGTCGTCGTCGGGCTGGCGCTGACCGTGCGGCGCCCTCGGGACCGGCACAGGAATGACGAATCGGCACAGGAATGACGAGTCGGCACAGGAGTGACGAGTCGGCACAGGCGGGTGGGGGCCACGGCGGTGCGGGCAGCGTCGCGACGAGGGAGGGTGAGCCTCCACGACGTGACGCCGTCGGGGCAGTATGTTCACAGGTGGTCCGTACCACCGACCTGACAGCGATGTTGACCGGTCCCCCGACGCCGAAGCCGTCGTCACAGGAGGTTCGTCATGAGGATTCGTAGGACACGACTGACCGTGGTCGCCGCCGCGACAGCCGCCCTCGCCCTGGCCGGTTGCACCGAACGGGCCGACGACGGCGGTGGCGGCGACGGCGGGGGAGAGGCCGGTGAGGGCGGTGGCGACGGCGAGGTGAGCGTCGCGTTCGTCCCCAAGATCCAGGGCATCCCGTATTTCGAGGCGATGAACACCGGCGGCCAGGCCGCCGCCGAGGAGATCGAGGGCCTCGAGTGGATCTACCAGGGCCCGACCGAGGCCGATCCGGCGGAACAGACCGACATCGTCCGCTCTCTCATCCAGCAGCAGGTCGACGTCATCGTCGTGGCCCCGAACGACCCCGACTCCATGGCGCCGGTGCTCCAGGAGGCCCAGGACGCGGGCATCCACGTCGCCACCTCGGACACGGACGCGCCGGACTCGGTCCGCGAGGTCTTCGTCAGCCAGGCCTCACCGGAGGGCATCGGCGAGTACGTCGTCGACACTCTCGTCGACGCCATGGGCGGCTCGGGTCGGTACGCCATCGTCTCCTGCGGGGAGACGGCAGAGAACCTCAACACGTGGATCGACGTCGAGCGTGAGTACACCGAGTCCGAGTACCCGGACGTGGAGATCACGGACGTCGTCTACGCCGGCGAGGACCAGGCCCGGGCCACCGAGATGGCCACCGACCTGATGAACGCCGACCCGGAGCTGACCGGCCTGGTCGGGCAGTGCACCACCTCCGCGCCGGGCGTGGCGCAGGCGGTGCGGGACGCCGGCCGGATCGGTGAGGTGTTCACCGTCGGTGTCGGCACGCCGCAGTCGATGGCGCCCTACCTGGAGGACGGGTCCTCCTCCGGCTCGATCCTGTGGGACGTGGAGAACCTCGGCTACCTCACCGCCTGGGCCGGCGCGCAGCTCGCGCGCGGTGAGGAGTTCCAGGCGGAGAACGAGGTCAGCGACGAGATCACCGGCGTCACCTTCGACGAGGAGACGAAGGAACTCCTGCTCGGGCCGCCGCTCGTGCTGACCGAGGAGAACGTGGGCGACTTCGACTACTGACAGGTGTGGCAGCCGGCCCGCGTGAGCGCGGGCGGGCTGCCGCGGAGGACGCATTCATGCAGACGCGTGAGGAGACGCAGCCGCTGCTGTCCCTGCGGGACATCAGCAAGCGGTTCGGCGGTGTCCGGGCGATCCGCCACGCCGATCTGGAGCTGCGGCCCGGGCAGGTGCACGCGATCGTCGGGGAGAACGGTGCCGGCAAGTCGACTCTGATCAAGATCCTGTCCGGTGCGGAGCAGCTGGACACCGGCACGATCACGCTCGACGGCGAGGCCATCGGGATCCGGACCCCCGCGGACGCGATCGAACGTGGTATCGCGACCGTGTACCAGGAGTCTCAGCTCTTCGGCGAGCTCACGGTCGCGGAGAACATCTTCATCGGCCGGGAGCTGCGGCGCGGGCCACGGGTGGACTGGGCCGAGCAGAACCGCCACGTCGTCGAACTGCTCGGTCGCCTCGACCTGCCCGCGGACATCGCCACCCGCGCGGTGGGCACTCTGTCCGCCGCCGAGCAGCAGCAGGTCTCGATCGCCAAGGCGCTCTCACGCGACGCGCGCGTGCTCATCCTCGACGAACCCTCCGCCATCCTCACCCAGGCCGAGATCGACGTGCTCTTCCGGGCGATCCGGCGCCTGACCGACCAGGATGTGGCGATCATCTACATCTCGCATCGCCTCGACGAGCTGTTCTCCATCGCCGACGTCGTCACGGTGATGCGGGACGGCCGGACCCTCGGCACCTACGACCTCGCCGAGATGGACGTGCGCCGTATCGCCGAGCTCATGGTCGGCGGCGAAGTCCTCGAGAGCAGCCGGGACCGGCGCGGGACCAGGGGCCAGCCGCGCCTGTCCCTGCGGGGCCTCGGTTCCTCGGGCCGGTTCCATGACATCGACCTCGACGTCGCTCCCGGCGAGGTGGTCGTGCTCTACGGACTCATCGGATCCGGCGTCGCCGAGATCGCCTCGGCCGTCTACGGGGTGGACCCGATCACCGCCGGCGAGCTGATCCTGGAGGGCCGGCGCGTGCGGCCCCGCTCACCGCGGCACGCCCGCAGCCTCGGGATCAACCTGCTGCCGGCCAACCGCAAGGCCGCGGGGATGTTCAGCTTCCAACCGGTCGCGTTCAACATCTCCGTCGGGAATCTCCGGTACTTCCGGCGGCTCGCGGTCTGGCTGGACCGCGATCGTGAACGCACGGCGGCGCGCGGTCTCATCGACCGGCTGGCGATCAAGACGCCGGACGAGCGCACCCACGTCGGCAATCTCTCCGGCGGCAACGCGCAGAAGGTCGTCCTCGCGCGCCAACTCGTCGAGCGCCCCCCGGTCCTCGTCCTCGCCGAACCCACCCAGGGCGTCGATATCGGTGCCAAGGAGGAGATCCACCGGATCATCGCCGAACTCGCCGACGCGGGCACCGCCGTCCTCGTCACCAGCTCCGACCTCGGGGAGGCGATCCGTATCGCCGACCGCCTCGTCGTCGTCCGCGAGGGCACCGTCTTCGCAGAGTTCCCGCCGCACGCCCGCCAGTCCGAGGTGCTGGCGGCCGCCGCCGGTGAGCGGAGCGGCACCGACGGCGGGTCGGCCGCCCAGGGGGAGGCACCGTCATGACCACGCTTACGACCGGCCGGGGCCGTCGGCGCATCCTGCCGCCGCCGGTGACCGGCCAGGAGCTCGTCCTCATCGGCGTCATCGCCGCACTGTGGCTGATGCTGACGCTGGTGACGCCTTCGTTCGGGACGGCGGCGTCCCTCCAGCCGCTTCTCGTGCGGTTGGCGCCGGTGGCGGTGATCGCCGTCGGCATGACCCTGGTCATCGTCAGCGGAGGCATCGACATCTCGGTCGCTGCCTCGCTCATGGTCTGCAGCGTGGTGACGGCGAAGCTGCTGGTCGGCACCGGCCTGCCGATGCTCCCGGCGTTGCTCGTCTCCCTGGGCCTGGGCGGACTGCTCGGCGCGATCAACGGGTTGCTCATCGTCTACGGCCGGGTCCACGCCATCATCATCACCTTCGGCACCGCGAACCTGTTCCAATTCATCGGTCTGCGGATCTTCGACTCCCAGACGGTGAACAACATCCCCGCCGCCTTCGCCTTCCTCGGCCGCGGCGAGGCCGGGCGTACCCTCGGTGTCCCGCACAGCTTCCTGCTGATGCTGCTCATCGTCGCCGCGGCGTGGTGGTACATCCGGCACATGCCGAGCGGCCGTCACTTCTACGCGATCGGCGGCGATCAGCGCTCGGCCCGCCTCGCCGGCATCCCGGTCGGCCGGCGGATCATGAGTGCCTATGTCCTCACCGGCGTGCTGGTCGGCCTCGCCGCCTGCATGACCCTCGCCGGGGGTACCTCGACCCTGGACCAGAACGTCGGCCGCGGGCAGGAGCTCGCGGTGATCGCCGCCGTCGTCATCGGAGGTACCTCGATCACCGGCGGCCGCGGCTCGGTCCTCGGCAGCGTCCTCGGAGCGCTGCTGGTCCAGACGGTGCGCTCCGGTGTGACACAGCTCGGCTGGCCGTCCCAGCTCGCCAATCTCTTCGTGGGTCTGTGCATCGTCATCGCCGTCGGCACGGACCTGATGCGGGAACGGAGGCGTGCCCGATGACCACCACGACCAGCTCCCCGGCGCCGGCGCCGGGTGGGGCCGCCGACGAGCGCGAGTCGCTCGCCGCTCGGCTCCTGCGCACCCTGCTCACCCAGCGGCTGGCACTGCTCGCGGTGCTCATCGCCGTCGTCCTCGCCGTGATGTTCAGCCTGGACGCCGCGGGCCGGCTCTCCGCCAGCTACAACTTCGACTACATGTCCGCGGTGCTCATCAACGCTGTTCCGCTGACCATGCTGGCGCTGGCCGAGCTCGTCGTCATCCTCACCGGGCGTGGCGCGATCGACTTGTCCGTCGGCTCGATCGTCTCGCTCGCCGGGATGTTCTTCGGGTTCAGCTACGGGGTCTGGGGATGGCCGTTGCCGGTGGCGCTCGTGGCCACGGTGCTGGCGGGGGCGGTCCTCGGCGGGTTCAACGGTTTCCTCGTCGCCGGTCTCGGTTTCCCGCCGCTCATCGCCACGCTCGCGACCTATTACGGCTACTGGTCCATTGCCTTGACCGTGAATGACCAGCGCCCCGTCAACACCGAGCCGATCCAGGGGTTGTACTCGCTCTCCCGGTCGGTGGAGCTGCCTCTCATCGGTCCGTATGTCCCGCTGGTCCCCGGCGGGGTCTTCCTCTTCCTCCTGCCCACCGTCGTCGCCGTGTGGCTGCTGGTCTCGCGTTTCCTCTACGGGCGCAAGCTCTACGCCGTCGGCACGAACGACGTCGCGAGCATGTGGGCGGGGCTGGACGTACGCCGCACCCGCGCCTGGGCGTTCATCATCTCCGGGGCGATCTCCGGTCTGGTCGCCGTCGTCACGGTCTCCCAGTTCGCCTCGGCCCGGCCGGACGCCGGAACGGCCGGGAACGGCATGGCCCTGCCCGCCATCACCATCGCGGTGCTCGGCGGCGTCGCCATCACCGGTGGCATCGGCCGTGTCGCCGGTGTGGTCGGGGCGGCCCTGCTGGTGGTGTGGCTCGATGCCGGCATCCTGCTGCTCTTCGCCGGGAACATTGCCTCGCAGGTTCAACTGCTGGCCCTGGGCCTGATCCTCATCGGTGCGGCCCTACTCAACGGGGTGACCTCGCGCCGGTACGGCACCACCTGACGGCTACGGACACGACAAGGAGTGGTCATGAGATTCGGCATCCACAGCATGGTCTGGGTGGGGGACTGGAGCGAGGCCAGCGCCCGCTTCGCCATCGAGTCGACGGCGAAGGCGGGGTACGACCTCATCGAACTCACCGCCATGGACCCCTCCCAGCTCGACGTCGCCATGACGGCCGAGCTGCTGCAGGAGCACGGGCTGGGCGCGACCGCCTCGCTGGGGCTGGACGCCTCCACCGACGTCTCCAGCGAGGACACCGACATCGTCGCGGCCGGCCGGCGCCGGCTCTTCGACGCCCTGCACCTCGTCCGAGACCTCGGCGGCGACATCCTGTGCGGCGTCATCTTCTCCGCCCTGCACAAGTACCACCAGCCGGTCACGGATCGGGGCCTGGCGAACTCGCAACGGGTCCTCGCCGACCTCGCCGACGAGGCGGCCGCGTCCGGGATCCGGCTCGGACTGGAGTTCTGCAACCGGTACGAGACGAACATCCTCAACACCACGGAGCAGACGCTCGCCTACATCGAGCAGGTCGGCCGCGAGAACGTCGTGGCGCACCTGGACACGTACCACATGCACATCGAGGAGCGGAACATGCGTGACCCGGTCCTCGCCGCGGCCGGCGCCGGCAAGCTCGGCTACGTCCACGTGGGTGAGTCGCACCGTGGTCCGCTCGGGACGGGCAACGTGCACTGGGACGAGTTCCTCCCGGCGTTGCGTGAGGTCGACTACGACGGCGTCGTCACCTTCGAGTCCTTCTCCTCCGAGGTGGTTCACCCGGCGCTGTCGAGCACGCTGGCGATCTGGCGCAACCTGTGGACGGACAGCCAAGCGCTCGCCGCCGACGCGCGCCGCTTCCTCGCCGAGCATCTCGAGCGTCACTGACCCGACCCGCCCCGCCCCGCGACTCGTCACTCGTGTGCCGACTCGTCGATCTCGTGCCGATTGGTCGATCGTGTACGGCTCGGCTCCTCGGTGAGGTACCGCATGAACTGCCGCGGCCCCGCAGTGGCGCCGCCGTCGACCGGCAGCGTCACCCCGGTGATCCACCGGGCGTCGGCCGAACCGAGGAAGGCGATCGCGGCGGCGATGTCCTCCGGCCGGCCCACCCGGCCGAGCGGCACGAGCTCCCGAGCCGCCGCCAGGGCCGCCTGCTGCTCGTCCCACACCCGCGTGCGGATCGTGCCCGGCGCCACCACCGTCACCGTGATGCCGTCGGGCCCGTACCGCACCGCGAGGTTCTGCGCGAGGTTCGACAGGCCGGCCTTGGCCGCGCTGTAGGGCTCTTCCCCGAACGCCGCCAGGCCGTTGACCGAGGAGACCATGACGATGGCGGGGCGTTCGCTACGGCGCAGGAGCGGCACCGCAGCGCGCACGCAGCGCACGACACCGGTGAGGTTGAGATCGATCAGGTCGTTCCAGAACTCGTCCGTCATCTCGGTGAGGTCGTGCATCGGGCGTGATCCGCCGGCCACGGTGACGAGCTGGTCGAGCCGTCCGTATTGCTGTGCGACGGCGGCGAAGGCGTTGTCGACGGCGGAGGAGTCGTGCACGTCGCACGGCACCGCCGTCGCTCGCTCGCCGAGCTCCGTCTCGAGGTGCGCCGCCGCCTCGGCGTCGTGATCGGCGAGGACCACGGTGGCGCCCTCGCCGTGCAGGCGCCGCGCCGCCGCGGCGCCGATGCCGTGAGCTGCGCCAGTGACGAGCGCGATCTGACCGGCGTAGCGCGTCACAGCTCCTCCCGCCCGGCCGCCACGGGAAGCGACGTCGTCGTGGCCGAGCGGAGCGCTACCGACGTACCCGCACGGAGCGTCGCCGGGATCTCCGCGATGGTGTCCACGTGCGCAATGAGGTCGCGCAGCACCTCCTCGTCAGCCTCGCCCGAGAGCTCGACGTCGTAGGTGATGCCGGTGGATGTCGCCGGAGTGCCCGAGAAATCGCCGTCGACATGGACGAGCACCCGATGCAGACGCAGGCCCCGGCCACCGGCCTCCCGGAACAGGTCGTTCGAGATGCACGCGGCGACCGCGAGATGGAGCAGCTCGCCACCGCTGAAGCCCTGCCCGCCGCCACCCGCCGACCGCGGACGGTCCACGACGAGCGTGTACGGTCCCGCGCTACCGAGCGCGGTGACCTGCCCGTCGACGTTGCGTACTTCGACGTCGAACGCCATCGTCTCGCCTCCCTCGCCGTGTGCCGAGCCGTGTGCCGACGCCGCGTGCCACGCATGACCGGCGCCGCGGCCGACCGGATGATCATCCCCGAGAACCATGTCGGTGACCACTCTCACGCGAGGCCCGCTTGGTGGCGGGTGAGCGGTCGCGCTAGAGTCGACCTCGGCCCTTTTCGGGGTCCTGCGCCCGTAGCTCAATGGATAGAGCATCTGACTACGGATCAGAAGGTTGGGGGTTCGAGTCCCTCCGGGCGCGCAGGGAGCTCTCGTCCACGACGTTGGACGAGAGCTTTTTCGTCTGTGGCCAGGCGTGTGTCGAGACGCTCAGACCAGGCGAGCCGGTTCGAGTTCGTCGGGGTCCACCCGGTCCGCGTTCGTCGCGCTGGGCGCCGGGTCCGGAGCGTCCGGAACGGGCCGGGACGCGCCAGTGGCCGAGCGTCGCAGGGT
The DNA here is from genome assembly GCF_042680605.1 of Georgenia deserti. NCBI lineage: Bacteria > Bacillati > Actinomycetota > Actinomycetes > Allobogoriellales > Allobogoriellaceae > Georgenia > Georgenia deserti. Next base: position 12,694 of record NZ_JBHUEE010000003.1, on the reverse strand, counting down.
GACGACGACACTCGCCACCCACGCGGCGACCACGAGGACCAGCGCAGACGCGGTCACCGCCGTCGGGAGATCCAGCGCGCCCGAGAAGGTGCGCAGGTTGAGGGCCACGACGAGGAAGCCGATGGTCGCGCCGAGATGCGCCGTCGGGAGTTTGCGGGTCAACCAGGCCGCGAGCGGGGCCGCGGCCATGCCGCCGGCGGCGAGCCCGATCACGAGCGGCCACACCACGGCCATGCCGTCCGGCAGCGTGACCCAGAACCCGATCACGGCCGCTCCGGCGGCGAAGATCTCCCCGACTGAGACCGATCCGACGACCTGGTGCGGCGCGAGCCGAGAGCTGGTGAGCATGACGGGCATGGCCACCGGGCCCCAGCCTCCTCCGCCGACCGCGTTGAGGAATCCGCCGACCAGGCCGGTCGGGGGAGCGGCAACCGTGCGCGGCCGCTGCGCAGCGACGCCGGTGCGCGCCCGTTCGCCGCTCCGGACGAACCGCCATACGATGACGAGGCCGAGGCCGATGAGCAGACCGCTCGTCACCGGTGTCGCGGCATCGAGATTCGCCAGACTCGTCAGGGCCCAGGCGCCGGCGAACCCGCCGATCGCGCCAGGGATGCCGAGTGCCAGTGCCGTCGGCCAGTGCACGTTGCCGAGCCGGTGATGCGCGACGCCGCTGACGACGTCGGAGGCGACCGTGGCGAGGTTGATCGACGCCGAGGCGAGGGCGGGTGCTATCCCCAGGCCGAGGAGGACGGTGGCGGTGATGGTCCCGAAGCCCATCCCGAGGCTGCCGTTGACCATCTGCGCCGCAAATCCCGCGACGACGGCGATGACGAGGAGTCCCACGCTCTTCCCTCAGGGTCGGAGACACGTGCCAATAAAGTCGACTGACTAGATCGTCAATAGCAAGTATGTCGACGTCGCTCAGGGTTGTCTACCCGTGCCTGAGTCACACCTCGGCGTCAGGGAGGGGACGGGCGTAGTTTGACGCCATGGCTGGTGCGGACGTGGCGACCCGAGACCGGAGCGAGGAGGTTTCCGCTATCAGCCTCACCGTGCTCTTGGCGTTCGGTGCCAATCTGCTCATCGCCGTGGCCAAGTCCGTAGCGGCCGTGTTCACGGGAGCCGCGTCGATGGTGGCTGAGGCGGCGCACTCGTGGGCGGACACCGGCAACGAGGTCTTCCTCATGGTGGCGGACCGCCGCGCGGCCCGCCGCGCCGACGCCGACCATCCGGCCGGCTATGGGCGCGAGGCGTACGTGTGATCGATGATGGCCGCCGTCGGGCTGTTCGTCGCCGGCGCGGCGGTCTCGATCATGCACGGCGTTCAGGAACTGACCGAACCGGAGCCGGCGTCGAACTTCGCGGTCGCCTACGTTGTCTTCGCGATCGCGCTGATCTTCGAGGGGACGTCGTTCCTCCAGGCATTCCGGCAGATGCGCCGCGAGGCACGGCAGGTTCGCCGCGACCTCCTCGAGCACGCGCTGCGCACCTCGGACCCGACGTTGCGCGCCGTCTTTGCCGAGGACTTCGCCGCGATCGTCGGCATTCTCATCGCGGCCGGGGGTGTCCTGGCGCATGACCTCACCGGATCCCCGGTGCCGGATGCGCTCGGGTCGATCCTGGTCGGGATCCTCCTGGGCGTCATCGCGGTCATCCTCTTCGACCGCAACCGAGCCTTCCTCGTCGGCGTCGCGCTCGACCCCGATTCACGCCGCGCGGTTCTCGCAGCGTTGCGCGAGCACCCGGAGATCGCTCGGGTGACGCGCTTGCACGTGCAGTTCGAAGGACCGCGACGGGTGCTGCTCGTGGCGAACGTCGACCTCGTCGGTGACGTCCCGGAGCACGAGGTGGGACCTCGGTTGCGGCGGCTTGAGGCGCAGCTCGAGGAGCGCGCGACGGTGGTCGAGGCCGTCCTGTCGATCTCTGCCCCGGACGAGCCGGCAGTCGAGAGTTAACGCCTCGTCTCAGCAGGCGGTGTTGAGGTCCTTGGCCGAGTCGCCGAAACCGTCGTCGGCGGGCGTCTCTTCCGGTGTCGTCTCCTCGCCGGCGGTTTCCTCGGCTTCGGGCTCCTCGTCGCTGGAGTCACCCGTCGGGTCCTCGGGCGAGTAGTCGGTCGCGGCCTCGTCCTCCGCCTCGCCCGCGAGGGGCTCATCGGCTCGCAGGCGCTGCCAGATCTCGTCCGTCTCGTCCGTCCACTGCAGGCGGTTCGTGTCGAGCGGATACGGCTCGGTCGGTGTCGTGACGAACGTGACGTCCTCGGACCTCAGCCCCTGCATCGCGAAGCCGAGACCAGCCAGGTCCGGCAATGAGTTCAGGCTCGGGCTGACGCTCAGTGAGCGCAGCGCCGCCTGAGCCATGCCGTAGAGCTCGGGGGCGTCGAACAGCACATTGTGGGAGAGCACGTCGTCGACGAATGCCGACATCAGGTGCTGCTGACGCTCGATGCGCTCGGGGTCGGTGCCGTCGCCCACGCCGACTCGTGCTCGGGCGTACCCGAGGGCGTCCGTGCCGTCGAGCACCTGCTGCCCGGCGTCGAGGGTCAGTTGCGCCTTCGGGGCGTCGATCGGTTCCGGGATGCAGATGTCGATGCCGCCGAGCGCATCGACCATGTCCACGAACCCACCCATCTCGACGAGAACGAACCCGTCGAGCGTGAGCCCCGTCAGATGCTGGACGAGATTGATGTCGCACGCGACGGCGGACTCGTGGTCCTGCCCGGCCTGCCAGGCGTAGGCGAAGGCGCTGTTGAACATGCCGAATCGTGCGGGGATCACGTCACCGGACGTGGTCCGGCAGTCCGGGATCTCCACCATCGTGTCGCGCGGGACGGAGACGAGTTCGGCGCGCGAGCGGTCGGCGGCGACGTGGGCCACGATGTGCGTGTCGGCGAGCACGGAGGTCTCGTCGTCGACGTGGTTGCCCTCGCCCTGACGGCTGTCGGAGCCGATGATGAGGATGTTCAACGGCTCACCGGCGTTCGGATCACCGGGCTCGTCCGCCTGCCCGTCCGCGTTCGACGGCGCGTCGACGAGGTCGTCGACGTCGATCTCGGTCACCTGGTTACGCAGGTCCGTGACGACGGCGGTCGGCACCGCGAGTGCCAGAGCGAGGACCGCCAGGCCGAGGCGGCCCGCGACGGCGGCGCGCCGAGAGCGGCCCAAGCGACGAGCGTGTCTGGGGTGTTCTTCCTGGTCGGCGCGCACCGGTCCAGGGTAGGCGCGAGAGGATGCAATCATGAGGATTTCTGCCAGAGCCGACTATGCGGTGCGTGCCGCGGCCGAGCTCGCCGCCGCGAGCGAGGACGGCGCCGTCGCCGCCGAGGCGCTCGCGGCCGCGCAGCACATTCCGCACCGATTCCTCGAAGGCATTCTCACCGCGCTGAAGCGTGACGGCATCGTGGCGAGTCGGCGCGGCCCACGCGGCGGGTACCGGCTCGCCCGGCCCGCCGCGGAGATCACGGTGGCAGACGTCGTCCGTGCGGTCGACGGGCCCTTGGTGTTCGTCCGTGGAGAGCGCCCGCCGGAACTGGAGTACGCCGGCGCTGCCGCCGACCTGCCCGCTGTCTGGGTGGCGTTGCGGGCGAACGTGCGTGCGGTGCTCGAGACCGTCACGGTGGCCGATCTCGCTCAACGGGCCATGCCCGACGTCGTCAGGGCGCTGACCCGGGAGGAATCGGCGTGGTCGAACCCGTGACACCAAGACCGGTCGTGACGCTCTAGCGGCGAGGCCGCTCCCTCCTCCTGGCACCGGACATGCCGAGCCAGGTGTTGTTCCCTACTTAAGAGGTCGGGTATAACTGCTTTCGCGCGAACCTCGCCGCGTCCTCCCGGAAGGACTCCCGCATGCAGTCACTCGTCCTCCTCGCGCTCGCCGGGCTCGGCGCCCAGCTCGTCGACGGAAGCCTCGGCATGGCCTACGGCGTCACCTCGACCACCCTGCTGCTCGCCGTCGGCACGAACCCCGCAGCCGCCTCGGCGACCGTCCACCTCGCCGAGATCGGCACCACGCTCGCCTCCGGCGTCTCGCACTGGCGCTTCGGCAACGTCGACTGGTCCGTCGTGCGTCGCATCGCCCTGCCCGGGGCGATCGGCGCGTTCGCCGGGGCGACATTCCTGTCGTGGCTCTCCACCGAGGTCGCCGAACCGGTGATGTCAGTCCTTCTGCTCGGGCTCGGCCTGTACGTCCTGGTGCGGTTCACCGTGCGCGGGTTGCGCACGACCCACCTCGGCCAGCCGTTGCGGCGGCGCTTCCTCGCACCGCTCGGCCTGGTGGCGGGTTTCATGGACGCCACCGGTGGTGGCGGCTGGGGACCGGTCGGCACACCGGCGATCCTCGCGAGCGGTCGGTTGGAACCACGGAAGGTGGTCGGTTCGATCGACACCAGTGAGTTCGTCATCGCGGTCGCCGCCAGCGTCGGCTTCCTCGTCGGACTGGGGACCGCGGGCATCAACCTGTCCTGGGCGCTCGCCCTGCTCGCCGGCGGCCTCGTCGCGGCGCCGATCGCCGCCTGGCTGGTGCGCCACGTGCCCCCGCGCGTGCTCGGTTCCCTCGTCGGCGGGTTCATCGTGCTGACCAACACCCGCACGATTCTTCGCTCGGACTTCGTCTCGGTCACCGCACCGGGCAGCACGGCCATCTACGCCGCCGTCGTGCTCGTCTGGGTGAGCGCGGTGGCCTACTCCTTCCGTGAGCACCGGCGTGCCGGCCGGCTCACCGACGGAGCGGTCGAGCCCGTGGAGGCGGGATCCGAGGCGTCCGCCCAATGAGGCCGGCTACTCGAGCCACTCGGTCTCGAACCGCTCGTGCTCGTGGATGTGGACGGCTTCGTAGAGCTCGCCTTCGCCCAGCGTCTGGAACTTGTGCGGCGTCATCGCCGGGACCACGAGGATCTGTCCGCCGACGGCGACGATCTCGTCCGTGCCGACGGTGAAGCGCGCTTCGCCCGACCGCAGCACGAACGTCTCCGCATACGGATGCCGGTGCAGCCGTGGCCCGACGCCGTCGCGGTCGGTGCGTTCGAAGATCACCGAGACGCGCGAGCCGTAGAGGTACCCCTCGAAGTTGCCGTTCTCGAGCTGCGCCGTCTCGATCACCTGGGCGGACATGACCTCAGCGTCCGCCGTTCCGTCGGGAATGGCAAGAGGGAGCGCGATGCGCCTGGTCGTGGCTACCGGGGCGACCCGGCTCAACGCGGTCCGATCCGAGGCCGGCGTGAGGACGGGGCGGGCGTGAGGACGACGACGGCGGTAGGCGTCGACCGCAGGGCGGCGTAGTCGTCGAGGTTCGGCTCCACCGTCCGCCAGCGTGCCCAGAGGCGGTCGCGCTCCTCGGCCTCCGCGGCACGAGCGAGCACCGGCTGCGGCACCCGGCCCGGCAGGTGCATGGTCGCGGCGGGCGTGGCCCGGAGGTTCAGCCACCACGCGGGTTCCCCCTCACCCCAGCCGTTCATCGCGAGCACGGCGACGTCCTCGCCGTCGGGGAGGTACCCGAGGATCGCGGCGCGCTCCCGACCGGTCCGCCGGCCCGTCGTCGTCAGCCGCAGGGTTCCCCACGGCCGCTTCTCGGAGGGAGTCCACAGGCCCGACCGGCCACCGCTGGCGCGATAGAGGGCCCGGTGCATCCGCCAGGCCGTGGTGACGAACCACCGCGGCGGGACACTGGCTCGTCGGGACATCGGGACTCCTGGGTATCCGGCCGTTGCGACGTCGTCATCCTGGCAGCAGGGTGGCCCGGACGGCATCGGCCGATCGGCCGGTCCTGCCGGCCGGGAAGCCAGGCGGTCTTATCCCTTCACGCCGCCCGTCATGGCGAAGCCGGCGCCGAGCCGGCGGCCCATGAGGAGGTAGAGCACGACGACCGGTAGCGAGTACAGGATCGAGAACGCCGCCAGCTGGCCGTAGGCGATCTGCCCGTACTGGCTGGAGAAGGTGTAGAGGCTCACCGCGGCCGGCAGTTTGTCCGGCGAGAGCAGGAGCATGAACGGCACGAAGAAGTTTCCCCACATCGTCACGAACGTGAAGATCGTGACGACGGCGGTCCCCGGACGCATCAGCGGCAGCACGATCGCCCACAAGGTGCGCATCGTCGATGCGCCCTCGGTCCACGCGCTCTCCTCGAGGTCTTTGGGTACCCCGTCCATGAAGTTCTTGGTGAGGAACATGCCGTAAGGCAGGGACGACGTCGCCAGGAACAGCACCGCACCGAACATCGAGTCGATGAGGTTGACCTGCACGAACATGGCGTACACCGGGATCATCACCGCGGTGATCGGCAGACCGGTGGCGAAGATGATCGTCAGCAGGAACGGTCGCTTGGCCCGGGACTGGTAGCGCGAGAGCGGGTACGCGGCCAGCGCGGAGGAGATCACCGTGATGGCCGTGGCCCCGCCGCACAGCACGAGGGAGTTCCACATCGGGCGGAACGTCGTCTCCTCGTTGAGCACGGCCCGGAAGTTCTCCGTCGACGGCGGATCCGGCCATTGCACGGACAAGGTGGCCTGCGGGTCGAGCGAGGCGAAGATGACCCACAGCAGCGGTACCGAGAACAGGGCGGCGATGAGCACGAGCACGAGGTTCGACACCGCCCCCACGGCACGGCCCCGGACGCCGCCGTTGTCGGACGTCCCTCGTGAGCGGCCGCGCGGTGCGGCCCGTCCGTTCGTGCCGGTCTCGCGTTCGAGCGTCGCGCCGGTCATATCTTCTCCTCCCGGGGCAGGAGCTTGAGATAGACGATGGAGGCCAACCCTCCGATCAGCAGGAGCAGCAGGGCGACAGCGGTGCCGTAGCCGAGCTGGCCGAAGGAGAACGCCTGCTCGTACATGTACAGCGGCAGGGTCTGACTGGAGGTGCCGGGCCCGCCGCCGGTCATCACGAAGATCAGACCGAAGACGGACAGCGTCTGGAGCGTGATGAGCATGAGGTTGGTCATGATCGTGCGGCGGATGATCGGCACCGTCACGAAGAAGAACCGGCGGATCGCGCCGGCGCCGTCGATCTCCGCGGCCTCCTCGATGTCCGGCGAGACTTCGGAGAGGGCGGCGACGTACATGAGCATCGTGAACGCCGTGCCGCGCCAGATGTTGGCGAAGGAAACGGCGATGATCGGCAGCGCGAAGAGCCAGTCCTGCGGCGGGAGGCCGATGGTGGTGAGGATCTGGTTCAGCGAGCCGTCGTCCCCGAGGAAGGTCGTCCACAGGTAGGCGGCCACCACCTCGGGCAGGATCCAGGCCCCGATGACGATCGCGCCGGTGACGGCGACGATCACCTTGGTCGCCCGCCGCATGAGCAGCGCGAGGATCATCCCGAGGATGTTCTGGCCGATGATCGCCGAGACGACGGTGAAGACCACCGTGAGGACCACGGAGTTCCAGAACTCGGGTGTCTCGAAGGCCGTGATGAAGTTGTCGAAGCCGACGAACTCGGTGCGATTGGCGCCCTCGCCGCGCAGGGCGCGGTTGGTGAAGGCCAGGTAGATGCTGTAGCCGATGGGCCCGGCCAGGAAGAGGACGAGGAGCGTGACCGACGGCAGGAGAGGCAGCCCGCGCAGAGCGGTGCGGCGCAGGTTCCGTTCGGGGCGCGGTGCCGGCGGCGCGGTGGTCGTCGCCGGTTCGGTGGCGGTCGGTGCGGCCATCAGCTCGCCTCCGACGTGTTCTCGGGCCCGACGATGTCGCGCACGTCGGCGTCGTAGGCCGCCTGCGCCTGTTCGGGAGTGCCCTGACCGGTCATGACGGTCTCCATGGCGGCCTGGATGGCGGCGGACACCTGGGGGTAAGGGGCGAGTGCCGGCCGGTACTCGGCTTTGTCGACGAGCTCGGTGAAGAAGTCGATCGTGGGGGAGTACCCCTGGTAATCGGGATGGTCCGCGACATCGGAACGGATGGTCACCTGGTTGTCGGCGACCGCGAGGCCCGCCATGTTGTCGGTCGACATCATCTCCTCCAGGAACGACCACGCGAGGTCGGGTTTGCTCGACAGCTGCGGGATTGCCCACGACCATCCGCCGGCGAGGGAGACGACGCCGGGTGCGCTGCCGTCCTGCGTGGGCATCGGCGCGACGTCGATGACGTCCGGCCACTCGGGCCACTCGGCCGCCCCGCCCTCGACCCACGATGAACTGATCCAGCTGCCGTCGAGGTTCACCGCGACGCGGCCCTCCGGCATCCAGGTGTTCTGGACCAACTCGGACAGGTTCGGGTCGAGCGCCTGCCCGATGCCCGGGGTGAGGCGCTCGCTGAAGATCGTGCGGAGGAACTCGAGCGAGTCCAGGAAGCCCTGGCTGCCCAGCACCCACGTCTCGGACTCGGCGTCGTAGAGGCGATCGTCGGTGCCGTAGAGCAGCATCTCGAAGCCTTGCATGCTCGCCTTCTCGCCCTGCGGCTTGCCCGAATAGACGTTGATCGGGATGACGTCCGGCAGCTCGTCCTTGAGTGTGCGCATCGCGTCGAGGATGTCCGTCCAGGTGCTGGGGCGCCACGGGACCGAGAGGCCGGCCTGCTCGAAGAGATCCTGGTTGTACCAGAGGCCGCGGGTATCGGTGTGTGTGGGCACGGCGTAGACCTTGCCGTTCTGCCCCGTGACCGCTTCTTTCCCCGGCTCGTAGAAGTGTTCCCAGTTGTCCCAGCCGGCGATGAAGTCGTCGATGGGTCGGAGATACCCGGCGGCGACGTCGGACTGGAGAATGAAGGTGTCCTCGTAGACGAGGTCGGGGGTGGTGCGCGGCGAGGACATCATGAGCTCGTTCTTGGTGAAGTAGTCCTCCTCGGCGGCGACGAGGGGCACGAGCTCGACCGTCACGTCGGGATGGCGCGTGCTGTAGGCCTCCATCACGCCGGTGAGGTAGTCGCGCATGATGGTGCCGGACCCGAACTGCTGGTAGCTGATCCGGAGCGTGTTGGGCGCGGCGTCGGCGTCGCCGCACGCAGCGAGCGGCAGGACGACGGCGGCTCCGCCGGTGATCCGGAGCATGGTGCGCCGGTCGACACAGGTGCCGAGCACGCCCCGATCGAGCGGTGGCGGCGCGCCGCGTGCGGCACTCGTCCGGTTGCCGCGCCGCCACGGACGACGACGCATCCCACCTCGCATGGAGCCTCCTTTGGCTGCCGGACTCGTCGTCGAACGAGCGTCAACGTACGGTGCGCAGCCGTCTGCAGCGACCCGGACACGCGCAAGAAGGTGGAATTTCGGACGGCGGGCGTGCGGAGGAACCGGTTCGGCGTTGGGTGCCCGGTTCGGCGCTGGGTTCCCGATTCGGCGTTGGGCGACCGGTCCGGCGGGCGGCGACCGGTCCGGCGGGCGGCGCGCCCGGCCCTACGGGCGGCGCGTCGCTCCGAGCCCACGAGGGCAGGTCCCTAAACTGGGTGCTACACAGGTGAAGGCCCCTCGCGAGTAAGGGTCGCGAGGGGCCTTCGGCTTGATCGGTACCGGTGACGCTACCGATCGACCACTCGAGGTCTGCTGGTCCCGACGGCTTCGTCACCCAGCCGCCGTCGGCTGGCGTCGGTCCCGATGGAACCTGCCCGGCCGTTTCGGCGTCCGGATCCTCGACCGAAGCCGAGGTCTCGACCGAAGCCGAGCTTCCCCCGACCTGAGCCGGGTACCCCGCACGCCGGAGACCAGACGCCACAGCGCCGGCCTCGATCCGACCGTCGAGCCGGGAGCTCTCGGGTCAGCCGCCCTTCTCCCGAAGGAGTCGGGTCGGGACCGGCCGGAGGTCTCGTGAGACCTGGACACGATCTCGCAGGAGGCCGTGGCCTGCGCGATGATCGGTCAACCGCGACCGGTCAGATGGACCAGCTTCTCTTGAGTTGTCGGCACCTCCCGGGGGAAGTGCGTAGGAGAAGTTTTATGCCCGTTCACCCCGGGGCGGCAAGGGTTTGCGGGCAATTCACAGGGCAGTCGCGTGTCGTCCACAGACGGGAGCCGACTTGTCCACCGGCGCGGAGAGTTTTGCACCGCCTGTGCACAGGCCCTGTGGAGATCGTGTCGGTAGGAGTCGGGGTGATGTCGCACGTCCGAGGGGCCGGGCGGCGGGTTCGCTCCGGGCGGGGGCGACACGTGCGCGACTGTGGTGTCACACGTGCGGGACTGCGATGTCAGAAGGGCGGTGGCCCATCTGCGCCGGGCGTGTTCGGTGGGGCTTTGATCTCGGTGAGCGTGATCGTCCCGTCGGCTGCTCGTTGGTTAGGTGTGGCCGGTCTGGGTGGTCCATTCGACGGTGCCGTCGGATCGGCGGTGGACGGTCATGGCGCCGGCGGTTTTGATCAGGTGGTCGCGGTCGCAGAGGAGTTCGAGGTCCGCGGCGTTGGTCTGGCCGCCGTGTGCCCAGGGGTGGGTGTGGTCGATCTGGCATTCGTGGGCGGGGACGGCGCACCCGGGTCGGGTGCAGGTGATGTCGCGGTCCTGGATGAGTTCTTGGAGCCCGGCTGGCGGGCGGTAGCGGCGACGACCGAGGTTGAGGGGGACGCCCGTATCCGGGTCGGTGATCATGGCGCGCAGGGTGCCACCGGCGGCCAGGGCGAGTGCGGCGCGGTCGGTGATGGCGCCGTAGCCGGCGAGCGTGGCTGCCGGCGTGGGGACGGCGTCGATGCCGGTGAGCGGGTCGGCGGCACTGGTTGCGCCGGCCTGTTCGTGCTGTCCGGCCAGTTGCTGGGCAGACTCCTGCCCAGTAACTGGGTGGGCAGACTCCTGCCCGGCTGTCGGGTGGGCACCCTTGTGCCCGAGAGCCGCTGGGTGGTCAGGGGTGCGTCTCGAGCCTGTTGTTCCGTGGTCTGGTTCGGGCGGGGCCTGGCGTTCGGAGGGTGTTGTGAGGCGTTGCGCTTCGAGCAGGAGGTCGGCGGGGATGGTGACTCGGATCTGGGGTTTGACCACGGGGAGGTGTTCGCCGCCGCGGCGTAGCAAGGCGGCCAGGAGCGGGGAGATGACGGCGATTTCGGGGATGCCCGGGTCGAGGTCGGGAAAGTGGCCCTGAACCGGGGCCTGGCCGGCCGCATCGGCCGTGCCGGTCGCGCTGGCCGTGCCGGTCGCGCTGGCCGTGCTGGTCGCGCCGGCAGTGTTGTTGCCGGTATCGCCGTCATGATTACTGCGGGCGTGGCCGGCGCTGCGCTGGCCGCCGCCGTGGCCGGCGTCGTGGTCACTGCCGCCGTGGCCGGTGCCGCCTCCGTCGTCGTTGTCGGCGGCCCGGACGTGCGCGTGATCGGCGGCTTGGTTGGTGGCGTCGGCGGGGTTCTCCCCGAGCGCGGCTGTGAGGCCGGGAATGCCCTCGGGTGATGTGTGAGGGCCGGTGGTGCCGGTGAGGATTGCGGCGTGGGTCAGGGCGAGCAGGGCGTCGGCGCGAAGTTGGTCGGTGGTGCGCGGGTCGCCGCCGGCGCGGGCGGAGGTGGCGATCGCGGTCAGGGTCTGATCGATCTGGACGCTGTCGGGGGCGGGCAGGACGGCGGTCAGGGTGGCCATGCCGTCCCCGCGGCTGCGGGTGCGGGTGACGTGTCGTCTGGCGCGGGCGCGGGCGTGACGGTGTTCGGCTTCGACGGGGTCGACCTCGGTGATGCGGTCGTGGATGTCGGTGCGGAGTTTGCCGGCGGGGTTTCCAGCCGCGGTAGGCAGGATGTCTTGTTCGACGGCCCAGGCGACCGGGGTGGGCGACTCGTCCAGTGTGGTGATGATGGTCGTGGCTTTGCGGTAGTCGATCTGTCCGTGTTCGAGGGCGGCGGCGGTGTCAGTGAAGGTGCGTCTCATCCCACGTCCGACGCGGACCAGCGTGATGGCCTCGTGGCGGGAGATCCCGAGCCGGAGGGCGATTTCCTCGCTGGTGGTGTCCACGCCACGGCGTCGGCTGTGCGTGCCGCCGCGCTCGCGGGTGTTGTCCCGGGCGGGGTGATCGAAGAGTCGGGCCGAGCGGGATAGTGCGGCGGCACCGCGGGCGGCGATCGCGCTTGCCCAGGACTGGACACGACGGGCGGCGGCGACCAGTTCGATCACGGCGGTACGGTCGAGCTCGTCGGGGTCCAGATCCGCCAGGGCCGCGGCGAGTTCGGGTCCACCAGGCATCGTGGCCGCGGTCGTGACCGGCACGCCAAGCTGGTCGCCTGCCTCGGCCAGGACCTGCTCACGCGCCCGCCAGGACTGCGCGGCATCGTCGGCGTCTTCGCGGCCCTCGACGGTGGCGCCGGCTCCGCGAGCGGGATCGGTGGCCCGTTCGAGCCGGCGCGCGGGCTCGTCCTGCCCGACCGGTGCGCGTCGGTGATCGAGCCCGGGCTGGTCCGGATGCTCGGCGAACGGGTCCGGACCGAACGGATCGGGGGCGTACCCCTCCAGGCCGGGGCTTTCCGAGACACCGTCCAGGCCGTGGCCGAACATGCTGTCGAAGACCTCCTGGGCCCACGGGTCGCCATCGCCGGCCAGGCGAGCCAGCCCGGGCAGGCCACCGGCTGCTCGGATCGCGCGGGCCTGGTCGACCCGATCGTCCTGACGCCACCGCGCCGCCGCCTCAAGCAGATGCACACACGGGCGCCCACCGAGCCCGTCCTCCGGGCAGCAGTACCCCGCTGCCTGCATCTGCTCCGTCGTCATGTACCGAACACTAGTTCGACCCACTGACATAGGAGGGGGGTGTCCCTATCTCTGCCGTCAAGCGGCGGCGGGGGTGGGTGGGTCGTAGAAGGCGCCGTTGCGGAGCATGGCGTGTAGGACGTCGATGCGAC